>DASYCK010000001.1:0-6321 GCA_036500205.1 Polyangia bacterium
TCTTGACGATCTGGTAGTCGACGAAGGCCGGCGCGGACGGGTCGCTGTAGCCATGGAAGCGGGAGCCGAGCGCCTGGGCCGCGCTCTGTTGCTTCGCGAGCTGCGTGATCTGCTCGACGGACGCCACTGGCAGCTGCATCGACGGCAGACCATTGTAGAAATCGAGCAGCAGGACGCGCGGCGCGAGGCCCACCAGCTCGTCGTGGTGTTCAATCAGCCAGGCATCGGAGTTCGTGTGGCTGATGTCGTTGGGCCAGATGAGCGGCTCGACCAGCGCATCGACGACATCCTTCGAGCAACCGAGCCCCGTCGCCGCCATCAACAGGACAGCAAGTGGAAGACGCGCCCGCATCGGTTGGGAAACTTACCATCCCGGCCGCGTCGGGGTCCTTTTCTCAGTAGCTGTCCGTGAGCGAGATCGCCCGCAGGGCGCCACGCACCGCTTCGAGGGTGGTGGGCGCGCCGGGATGAAAGACGACCGTCACCGCCTCCCCGGGGAAGAGATCGAAGTCGTTGTCGTCGAAGAAGCCATCGATCACAGGGGCCGCCGGGGTCGTCATCGACAACATGACGTCCCGGGCAAAGCGGCGCGTCAGGAGCCGCACCGCGAAGGTGCCGTCAGCGCGAGGCTCGACATCCAGGTGCAGCTCGGGGGTCGGCAGCTCGAGGTCCTTCGTCTTCAGGAACGACAGCGTGTTGCGGCTCAGCCGCTTGCCCGCCTCCGTCAGCTCGGCCACCAGGACGACGCGCTTCGGATCCGCGCCCGCCAGCGCCTCGCGCCGGGGGATGGTGGCCAGCAGGTGGCTGGCGTTCGGCCCCAGCCGCGCGTCCTGGTCGTGCCGCCACAGCTCGTTGCCGTTGAAGTCCAGCAGCCGTAACGACAGATGGGCGGTGATGGGGGTGCGGCGGTCCGAGATGGCCCACACCTTGACCGTGCCGTCCTCCTCGACCGGGCTCACCAGAACGGGCGCGAAGAAGCGACGGGCGGCGTAGTGCAGCGCCTTCCAGCGACCGAAATAGTCGATGCCCGACCACGACGCGACCGGCCAGCAGTCGTCGAGCTGCCAGTACAGACTGCCCCAGTTGTGGCCCATCTGGCGGCGGTGCGCCTCGGCGGCGTACCTGATCACCGTCGCCTGCAGCACCTGCCCGACGTACAGGAACGACGCGAAGTCCTTCGGCTTGCGAAAGTCCCGCTGCAGGTAGGTGTTGATCAGCTGGTTGCCGCGCGGGTGGCGCTGGTGACTGGACATCACCGGGCTGGCGATGTCCCAGTCGCCCGGCACCGTGTAGCGCGCCACCGTCGAGAGCTCGGGGAACGACTGGAAGCCGTACTCGCTCATGAAGCGCGAGGTGTTCTCCGCGTACTTCGTGTACGGCTCCTCGGCGTGCCAGACGCCCCAGTAGTGCATGTCGCCCCACCCCAGCTTGTTCGCCTTGACGTCGTCCTCGTCCGCGCTGGGGCTGCTGCGCGTGTAGAAGCGTCCGGGATCCTCCGCGGCCACCACGGCGGGCAGCATCACGTGGAACATCTGCTGGTAGTCGTTCCACAGCTTTTCCTGCACCTTGCCAGACAGACCGAACTTCCAGGCCCAGCCCCACCCCTGCCAGGCCGCCTCGATCTCGTTGTTGCCGGCCCACAGCGCCAGGCTGGGGTGGTTGCGGATGCGGCGAATGTTGTCGACCGCCTCGCGGTGGACGTTCTCGACGAACGCGGCGTCGCCCGGGTACATGCTGCAGGCGAACATGAAGTCCTGCCAGACCAGCAGCCCGAGCTCGTCACACAGCTCGTAGAAGCGGTCGTCCTCGTAGACGCCGCCCCCCCACACGCGAATCATGTTCATGTGCACGGCGGCGGCCGACTCCAGCAGCGCGCGGTAGCGCGCCTCGGTCACGCGGGGCAGGAAGCTGTCGGCGGGGACCCAGTTGGCGCCCTTCATGAACACGGGCGCGCCGTTGACCTTGATGGTGAAGCTCTTCCCCGGCTTGCCGCCGTCGTTGTCGCGCTGGTTCATCACCTCGATGGTGCGCAGCCCAATGCGGGTGCGGCGCACGCCGCGCGCGACGTTCTCCCAGGTGAGCCGCGTCTCGAGCGTGTAGCGGCGCTGCGGTCCCAGGCCGTTCGGCCACCAGCGCTCCGGCTTCTCGATGCGCAGCAGGACCGAGACGTCGTTGATGCCCGCCTTCAACCCGACGTCGACCTCCGCTGGAGCCGCGGACGCTTCCTCGGGCAACGACACCTGCACGCGCGCCCGGCCAGGGCTCGTCGCCACCACGCGCGCCTTCACGGTCAGCTCCGCCACGCCGGCGTCCAGCCGATCTTGAAACAGCTGGACGTCGTCGAGGCGGGCGGCGCTCCACGCCTCCATCGTCACCGGACGCCAGATGCCGCTGGTGACGAAGCGCGGGCCCCAGTCCCAGCCGTAGTGATAGGGCGCCTTGCGCGTGAACATGCTGACCATCTCGGGCGCCTGATCGTTGACGGCAGGCAGGCGATAGCCGAGGTGATCGTAGGCCGACTTCACGTACGAGATCGGCGAGCGAAAGCGCACCACCAGCACGTTATCGCCGTCGGTCAGCTGTCCCTTGACGCTGATGCGCCAGGTACGAAACATGTTGGTGGCCCACAGCACCGACACGCCGTTCAGGAACACCTCGGCGTAGGTGTCGAGGCCCTGGAACACCAGCTCGACGTGCTCCTGCGCGCGCGTCTCGGCGTCGACGCGGAACGTGGTTCGATACTCCCACCCCTCGTGCTCGATCCACTGCTGGTCCTTCTCGTTCAGCCGGTAGAACGGATCGCCGATCTTGCCGTTCGCGAACAGATCGGTGTGCACGCATCCGGGCACGGTGGCAGGCAGCCACGGCTCGGCGGCGGCAGCGTTGCTGGCGACGCGGCGGAACGTCCAGGGTCCCGACAGCGCGCGCGCCGGGGTCGCGCTGTCGGCGCCGCTCGCCGCGGGGGCAGCCTGAGCCGGGACGGTCAACGCGGCTTCCGACATCATGGCCACTCCGATCAAGATCGCCAGCTCGCGTCGCACGATGGGACGGGCATACCACGAACGCGCCGGAAGCCGTCGGGCCGCCGCCATCCGGTCGTACCGTGACCTGCGGCGCACCAGAGGTGCCTTCATCCCGGCTATAAGATCGCACATGCGAACGTTCCCGGTGACCGCGGCGGTTTGTGGGCTGTTGATCTCGTGCGGAGGTGGCGGCTCGGGAGGCGTGACGGGCACCGGCGGCCAGAGCGGCGCGGGAGGCGCCGACGCGAACACCGGGCCGGCCAGCCCGATCTCCCTGCGCGTGGTGAACACGTTCCTTCCCAGCGCGACCGCGACCACCGGTCCGTCCTCGATATCTACGACAGCCTCTCCATCACCCAGTCGGCGTCCGCCAAGCCGATCATCTCCGGGCTGGCCTACGGGGCTGTCTCAGGCTACGTCACGCCGCACTTCGGCGCGAACAACGGCAGCATGCGGGTCACCCTGACCGCGCTGCCAGCCGGAAGCCTGCCCACCGACACCGCCGACGCGCAATACGTCTGGGGAGACGACAGCGACGGGAAGGCCCTGCAGGTGACCGTCTTGCTGTCGACCCAGCGGGATGACGAGCTGCCGTCGAGTCCGCTGAGCGGACTTTCATTTTCGACGTTCGTCGAGAAAGGAGACGACGCCAACGACGGCATGGGACCGCTGGCGCCCGTGCCACCGAGCGGCCAAGGGGAGTTCCTCGTCACCACGGCCCCGCTCGACGACATCACGATGGGGGGCCTCCCCGGCTATTACTTCTTCGTCGACGCCTCGTGCACGCCGCCGCTCAACGGCGACGTCGATGAGCCCGGCATCCCCTACGTGTTCGCGACCTCCAGCGCGACCTACGACACCCCTTTCGCGCTGTTCCCGGCCGCACCCGGATCGCACGGCGTCTCGGTGGTGAGCTGGACCAGCAGCACCGCCCCGACCTGCGCCGCTCTCACGCCCTTGCAGGGGACGACCACCCAGAGCTTGACCGCCGGCCAGCAGATCCTGGCATTCATCTATGGTTCGTCGCCGACCGACGCCCACATCGCTCTGGCGCCCATCGCGCCCTGAACCTTCAGAAATTCGTTCCGCCCGCGCTACCTGACCTTCAGCTGCGCTGCCGTCTGCCGATGCCTCCGCGATGGGAACTTTCCGGCGCGGCCTGATGTTCGGTTTGCTTCTCGGCCTCTCGGCGGGAAGCCTCGGTTGCGGGAAGTCGGGCAGCTCGACCCCCATCCCGCTTCCTCTCGTCTATCCGCCGGTGCGTGCGGGGACGCCTGACGGGCTGATCGCCGATCCGACGTACGCCGCCGGCGCGACGAGCTCGAAGAAGTCGGCCCTCTTGAAAACAGGGAGCGCCCTCAACGACGCCATCAACCTGGCGACCGCGGTCCAGGAGCGCCTGTACACCATGGGCCCCACGGAGATCCTGCGGCTGGTCAGCGACGTGGATGCGCGCACCACCAGCCTGGACACGCGCACCTCCGAGCACCCCTGTCTCAGCGGCGCGCCGGTCCCCTTCACCTATTCATTCCCGGGAGGTCAAACCTTCCCCATCCAGCTGCAGTGCCTGGAGGCGATCGGCGGTGGCAGCAGCCCGAGCGGCGGCTGGCTCGCGTTCGGATTCGACGCGGCCCTGGCCGCCGCGCCCGCGCCGGACGGAGGGGACGCCGAGCCGGCGCCCGACGGCGGCGTGATGGGGACCGACGGCGGCGGCGATCATTTCTATCTCGCCGAGGGGCAAAATGGCGGAATGGGCAGCGTCTATCGCTTCGATCGGTCGACGGGGGACGTCGAGGGTTGGATCTCCGTGGCCGACCAGAGCCTCCCCACGGGCAGCCAGGTCATCATGCACCTGACGACGAACAAGGCCGCCGGAACCCTCGAGCTGACCATGGGCGGATCGAGCGTGGGCTTCTGCGCCGCCCATCTGAAGTCGGGCGGGAACTACCTGTTCATCGACGCCAAGACCACCGCGCCTCCCCCGCCCGGAACCTCGATGAGCGCAGGCGTGCAGTACTGCGACGCCTCCCGCACCGGATGTTTCGACACCACGAACCTCGCCACCGATCTGGGGGGGGATGCACCCGACTGCGCGGCCCTGGCGCGACCGACGTTCTCGATCACCACGGATCTGGACGCGTCGTCCGATCCCGGGGCCAACGTGACGCCGCCGACGATCTACACCTACTTCACCGGCCAGCCGTCGGGCATCCCCGCCTTCTAGGCCGGGATAGCGCGTACCCGGGGGCGGAGTCCGAGACGGGCGCGGGAAGCTCGAGCTCTACCCGCTCGCGCGCGCCAACGAGGTCCGCGAACGGTTGCAGGCCGGGAGAGTCCGCTACCGGGCCGTCCTGCAGCACCAGCTCTGACGGCGGACCCCTTCGAACTGCTCGAGCCTACCGTTCGGGTCGTGAACGTGAAAGTGGTCCATGTCCGTCGAGACCTACCAGGGAAGCTGTCACTGTGGCGCGATCCGCTTCGAGGCCGACCTCGATCTCGCCGAAGGCTCGAACCGCTGCAACTGTTCGTACTGCGCGAAGGCGCGCGCCTGGTTCGCGTTCGCCAAGGGCCCGCAGCGCTTTCGCCTGCTCGAGGGCGGCGGCGTGTCGGACTACCGGTGGACGCCGCCCGGCGACTCCGAGCCTCACCTGACCTTCACGTTCTGCCGTACCTGCGGCGTCCGCACGTACGCGCGGGGCAACCTCGACGCGCTGGGCGGTACGTTCCACGCCATCTCCGTGCCGGCGCTCGCTCTGTCGCCCGAGCAGTTCGCGGCGCTCCCCGTCCGCTACGTCAACGGCCGCGACCGCCGCTACGACGAAGCGCCCGCCCATCCCGAGGCGCTCTGACGACTCTTTGGCGCGGCGTTGCAGGCGCGTGGACAGAAGAAGGCGGCGAGACATCTCCGTCACTGCCGGGTAGTATCGTGGCGTGGTTCGCAGAGGCGGGGTGTCGTTCGTGTTGCTGGGTCTCGCGGTGGTGGCGCTGGGGTGCCGTACGGCGGCGCCGGAGACCAAGCCGAACGGATTGAGCGGTAACCCGCAGCCGATGTCCGCCCCGACGAGCGGCAGAGCCATCGATCAACCGGCAGCGCCAATCGCGGACAGCGACGGCGACGAGATCAGGGAGGCCAACGGTCGCCCGCGCGACCCAGGGCACGGCAGATGCGTTCGCCTGACCAACAAGGTCACACTTTCGTGCGATCTGCCGTTCGCACGAAACGACGCGACGGTGACCGATCCGGCAAAGCCCTGTCTCGATCAGATGATCAAGGTGCTGACTGACGGGCGGTGCCCAT
>DASYCK010000002.1:0-2991 GCA_036500205.1 Polyangia bacterium
CGGGGGGACACCCCACTCCTCTCGTTGCCCAACTTCCTCGGTCGCTCGCTGAAGGGGGAATACGCCCCACGGTCGACGCTCCAACGGTCGTGATGTGGTTTCGGGATCTGGATTCGGGATCTGGATTCGGGATCTGGCTTCGAGATATGCCTTCGAGATCGGGCTCGAGATGTGGCTTCGAGATCGGGCTTCAGATCGATCTGTCCGAAGTCCCCAACTTCAGCGAGCGAACGAGGGAGCCAAAAGAAGCGTTTGGAGGGGACAACCCCTCCGCGCGCAGTTCCGCAGCGGATCGACGCGCTCGCCGAGCAGGATCCGGCCCCGCCCGCGAGGACCATGTTTGAGCACGGAGGGGTTGTCCCCTCCGAACGCTCCCGCGACCGGGAGAGAGCGGCGAACGAGGGAGAGAGGGAAGCGAGCTCCGTCCAGCTTTGCTGGGCGGAGCGAGGGGGGACCGGGGGTATGCGAGCGGCAGCGAGCCATACCCCCGTAAGATGACGCTCAGCGGGCGAGGCCGACCTTGAAGCGCTTGCCCTTGATGCGGCCGGCGCCCAGTTGCTCGATGGCGCGGGCGGCGCTGCCCTTGACGATGGCCACGTAGGAGAAGCGATCGTGGATCTCGATCTTGCCGATGTCCGAGCCCTTGAAGCCGCCCGCCTCGCCGGTCAGCGCGCCCAGGATGTCGCCCGGTCGCATCTTGTCCTTGCGCCCTCCCGAGATGTAGAGCGTCTCCATCTTCGCGTCGGCGGCGATGGTGGTCTTGAAGTCCAGCACCGCGTCGTCATCCGTGGCCGGCGTGGCCAGCCGTTCCAGCGGCGCCCCGAGGGCCGCCTCGATCTCCTTCAACTTGCCCCGGTCCTGCGGCCCCACGAACGAAACCCCCAACCCCGCCTTGCCGGCGCGCCCCGTGCGTCCGATGCGGTGCACGTAGATCTCCGGTTGAAACGGCAGCTCGAAGTTCACCACCAGATCCAGGCCGTCGATGTCGAGGCCGCGCGCGGCCACGTCGGTCGCCACCAGCACGCGCACGCTGTGGTTGCGCAGCTTCGCCATCACGAAGTCTCGTTCCTTCTGTTCCAGGTTGCCGTGCAAGCTGGCCGTGCTGACGCCCGCCCCCGCCAGCGCTTGCTCGACGCGGGCGACGGTCGCCTTGAAGTTGCAGAACACGATCGCCGACTCGGGGGGCTCGGCGCGCAGCACCGCCAGCAACGTGTCGAGACGGCTCTGTTCGTCGACGGCGTAGGCGACCTGACGGAGCGTCGGCTTGGGCGTCTCGGATTCGTCGACGGTCAACCGCACGGGATTGCGCTGATGCGCCTTCGTCATCGCCTCGATGGAGCGCGGATAGGTCGCCGAGAAGAAGACGGTCTGATGCGGCTGGGACGCGCCGCTCAGAAGCTTCTCCATCTCCTCGCCGAATCCCATGTCCAGCATGCGATCGGCTTCGTCGACCACGATGGTCGCGACGTCGTTCAGGCGAAACGAGCCCCGCGTGAGGTGATCGAGCGCCCGGCCCGGCGTGCCCACGACGACGTGCACGCCCAGCTTCAGCGCCTCGAGCTGCGGATTCATGGGCTGGCCCCCCGAGACGATCAGCACCTGCAGGCCGGCCTGGCGTCGTCCCAGCTTGCGGAAGTCACGCGCCACCTGCGTGCACAGCTCGCGCGTGGGACAGAGGATCAGCGCCTGAGGACGTCGTTCGTCGAGCTTCAGCCTTTGCAAGATCGGCAGCGCGAAAGCAGCGGTCTTGCCGCTTCCGGTGGTCGACTGGCCGATGAGATCGCCCCCCGCCAGCAGCAGCGGAATTGCCCGCGCCTGGATCGCCGTCGGCGTGGTGAAGCCGAGCTCGGCCACCACCTGACGCAGGGTGGTGGACAGCCCGAGAGCGGCAAAGTCCGGGGAAACAGCGGTCGATTCGGGCGGCGTCATGGGGGCCTGATAGCAACTGCTGGGGGAAAGTCCACGCATTTACCGGGGATCACGCCGGTGGCGGCGAAGAAACCTCCTCCTGAACAGGGGAGCCTCGTCTTGCATACAAGACAGCGAGCCGCGCTGGCGGGGCTGACGCTGCGTCGGCTGGTGAGCCGCAGCGCGCCTGACGACAGGGACGCCTGGGCCGGGATATCTTGGCCGCGTGGATTTCGACGCGATCCTGTTCGACAACGACGGTGTGCTGGTCGACACCGAACGGTTGTACTTTCAGGCCAGCCGCGAGGTGCTGTCCGGGATCGGGATCCCGCTCGACGAAGCGGATTACGTCGAGCTGTTCTTGCGGACCGCGCGCGGCGCTTTTCACCTGGCGACCGAGCGGGGGCACGACGCGCGCGCCATCGACGACCTGCGCGCGGCGCGCGATCGCCGCTACCTCGCGCTGATCAGCGCGTCCGACGTGGTGATGCCGGGCGTGGCCGAGCTGATCCCCGCGCTGGCATCACGGTACCGGCTGGCGATCGTCAGTAGCTCGGAGCCCGAGCCGTTCGCGCGCGCGCACGCCCGATCGGGGCTGCTTCGCCACTTCGAGCTGGTGTTGACGCGCGAACATTACCTGAACAGCAAGCCGGACCCCGAGCCGTACCGGCGCGCGGTCGAGCAACTCGGGCTCGCGCCCGCGCGCTGTCTGGTCATCGAGGACTCCGAACGTGGCCTCATCGCCGCGAAAGCCGCCGGGCTCCGCTGCTGGGTGATCCCGTCAGGCCTCACGAACGGTGGCCGGTTCGACGACGCCGACCAGGTGCTTCCGGACCTCGCTGCCGCCGCGGCGTTGCTGCTCGCGCAGGATGCCGTGGGGTGACCGGCGGCGGCGCTCCGCTCCCGTCGTCGAGGCTTGTTGAAAGCTAGTGCACCGCCGTCGAAATAGCGTCACGTTCGGCCGACGATCAGCGCCGGCCGCTTCGTTGCTCCTCCTCACAATACCTACGGGTATTCCTCGTCGTCGCGCCTCGCGTCCGGCGCGGCTTGTCGGCCTCGGCGTTGACGCTATTTCGACGGCGG
>DASYCK010000003.1:0-1718 GCA_036500205.1 Polyangia bacterium
GTCCCTTTGCTGGCAAGCTCCCCGCGCCTAACATGCGTGCAAAGGGCTCGGGACTCGCGGGATTGGCAGGAATCGTGGGACTGGCGACGGGGCTCCTGTCGGCGAGCCTCGCGTGCTCGCATGCGCCACCGCCCGCCCCCGGCGCGCCGGCGCCCGCCGCCCCTGGCGCGCCGCCCCCCTGCGCGACGCCCGAACCTCTGCGCATCGGCTTGACGGCGTCGACCCGGCTCAACCCCGGCGAGAAGGGGGAAGCCCTGGCGACGGTGGTGCGGCTGTATCAGCTGAAGGGTGTCGCCAAGCTGACCGGCGTGTCGTTCGACGACCTCCTCGATCACGACAAGGAAACCCTGGGCGAGGATTTTCTGAGCGTGCAGGAGGTGACGATCAACCCCGGCGAGAAGCAGGAACCTCCCACCGTGCGCAACCCCGACGCGCACTATCTCTTCGCCGTGGCGCTGTTCCGCCAGCCGACCGGCACGACCTGGAAAGTGACCACGAAACTGAATTCCCCGGATCCCGATTACTGCCACAAGGCAGCGGCCCCCAAGGGGGCGCGAACGAACGACAGCGCGGTGCGGTTGTTCCTCGACGAAAACCGCATCGAGCTTCGCTGACAAGGACCCGATGAAACCGCCACAAAGAGTCGTCTGGTCGGAAGGCATGCTGGTCTCTCCCCAGCACATGCAGCAGCAGGACCTGTATCACGAGCGTCTCCTCGACGAACGGGTGGCGGCGCTCGCCCCCTATCGCTGGGGCGTCGTCTCCGCCGAGCTCGACGCTGGCGCGCTCGGCACCGACCAGCTTCGCGTCACCCGCTTCGTGGGTATCCTGCCCGACGGGACCTACGTCGCCTTCGAAAGCGGCGATCCGGAGTGCCCACCGGCGCGCCCGGTGGGGGCCCACTTCGCGCCCACGCAGCCCGCCTGCGACATCTACCTGGGCCTCCCCAAGGAGAAGGAGGGCGTGCCCAGCGTCTCCGCCGAGCAGCTCGCGGGGACGACGGCGGCGAAGCCGACCACGCAGGCGGCGCGCGCCCGCTTTCGCTCCGTCAGCCGCAACATGGCCGATCTGACGGGCACGGCCGCCGATCTGTCGATGGCCTTCGCGCATCGCAACACCGTGATCCTGTTCGGCGACGAATCGCGTGAGGACTTCGACGCGGTCAAGATCGCCGAGATCGTCCGCGACGGGCGCGGCGCCCTGCTGGTGAACGAGACGTACATCCCCCCGACCATGCGCATCGACACCGCGCCCTTCCTGATGGGCGGGGTGCGCCGCCTGCTGTCGCTGCTGGTGACGAAGCAGCGGCAGCTCGCCGGCGATCGCCGGCAGCGCGATGGCGCCAGCATCGAGTTCGGCGTGGGGGACATCACCCGCTTCCTGCAGCTGTCGACGGTCAACTCCGCCATCCCCCTGCTGACCTACGCCACGTCGAACGGCGAGATCAACCCGAACCAGCTCTACCTGCTGCTGGTGCAGGTGGCGGGACAGCTGGCCACGTTCTCGACCGAGGTGGATCCGTCGAAGCTGCCCCTCTACGTGTACACCGACCTGCGCGCCACGTTCGAGGAGCTGTTCGCGCGCGTGACCCAGCTGCTGCAGACCACGGTGCGCGAGGCGTACATGACCGTGCCCATGGACGTCATCGACGGCGTTCACCTGGGCAAGCTCGACGACGATCGGCTGCTGACGGCGCCGCAGTACGTGCTGTCGGTGCG
>DASYCK010000004.1:0-12917 GCA_036500205.1 Polyangia bacterium
GAGGCGATCGATGGCCGGGATCAGCACGCCGAAGCCGAGGGCGGCGGCGATCGAGGCCCCCAGCGCCCCGCGGGCGCGCCCGCTGGTCCCGACGCCCGCGTGCGGGTCGGCCTGCGCGTAACGCGAGACGATCAGCACGCCCAGCACGACCGAGCTGGCGCCGGCGAGCTGCGCGTGGCGAATCCGCTGGTGGAGAATGGCGATCGAGACGGCGGCGGCGATGACCGACCAGCTCGACATCACCGGCACGACGACGGAGAGGCGACCGCGCTCGAACGCGTAGAACATGGAGGTGTAGGCCACCACGGCGGACAGCGCGGCGACGATCGTCCAGGTCAGGAACTCCGCGCCAGGGGTCACCCCCGAGCGGTGATCGAGCAGCAGCGCGATGGGGAGCAGCAGCAGCCCCCCCGTCACCTGCGCCCACACCAGCGCGCGGAACGGGCCCACCGCGCGGCCGGCGCGCTGGATGAAGACGTTCGCGGCCGCCCAGCTGGCGCTGGCCAGCAGGCCCATGACGATTCCGAATCCCATGCCGCGGGGAGGATAACGCCTTCGCTCGCACAATCTGGTAAGAACGGCCTCGCTCGATGTCACGTGATCGGCCCTTGGTGATCGTCAACCCGAAGGCGGGCGGCGGTTTCAGCGAACGGAAGGCGGCGCGCCTGATCGGTGCCGTGTCGGAGGGCCTTGGCGAGGTCGACCTGGCGTACACCGAGGCCCCGCGCCACGCCACCGAGCTGGCGCGCGCCGGGGCGCTGGACGGGCGCAAGCTGGTGGTGGCGTTCGGCGGCGACGGCACGGTGTCCGAGGTGGTGAGCGGCCTGCTGGCGGCGCGGCAAGCGGGCGCCGCTCGGACCGAGCTGGGCATCATCCCCCGTGGCACGGGCGGCGACTTTCGCCGCACCCTGGAGCTGTCGCAGGACATCGCGGAGGCGGCGCGCCAGGTGCGCGAGCGTCCCGCCCATGTCATCGACGTGGGACAGGCCACGTTCACGACGGCGGACGGCGCGGCGGAGACGCGGCACTTCGTCAACGTGGCGTCGTTCGGATTCTCGAGCGCGGTGGCGGCGCGCGCCAACGACTCGTCGAAGGCGTTCGGCGCGAAGGTGGCGTTCCTGGGCGCGGTGGTGCGCACGCTGGTCGCCCACGAGAACACCGAGGTCTTCCTCGAGCTCGACGGCGCGCCCCCCGTGCGGCGGACCATGATGCTGGGCGCGGTGGGGAATGGACGTTATTTCGGCGGCGGGATGAAGATCTGCCCCGACGCCAAGCTGGACAGCGGCGTGCTGTCGTTCGTCACGGTGGGCGACTTCAGCGCGGCGCACACGCTGGCCAACATCCACAAGCTGTTCGCGGGGACGCACCTGTCGCTCGACGACGTGTACGCGACGACGGTGCGGACGGTACGCGTGACGCCGGTCGAGGCGGCGGCGCGGATCCCGGTGGAGCTCGACGGCGAGACGCCAGGCTTCACGCTGCCGGCGCTGTTCGAGATCGTGCCGGCGGCCCTGGCGGTGCGGTTCTAGAGACGAGCGCCGCGAGGAGGCGCGGACCCCTCACCCCGGCCCTCTCCCCGCAAGCGGGGCGAGGGTGACTTGGCTTCGTACGCATCAGGATCATCTCTGTTGGCTCTTTTCCGTTCCGAACGATCGGTCGTCTTCGCGAAATGGCGCCCATGGCCGAGCCGTCACCCTCGCCCCGCAATGCGGGGAGAGGGCCGGGGTGAGGGGCCCCACTTCTCACCAACGCACGTCGGGCCGTCACCCTCGCCCCGCAATGCGGGGAGAGGGCCGGGGTGAGGGGCCCCACTTCTCACCAACGACGGACGCGGTCAGCTGGCGCGGGTCAGCGCTTGGTGGCCGCCCAGGAAGTTCTCGCGGAGGTAGCGGACGGTGTCGTGCAACGTGTCGCTCGCCTCGCGCGCCAGGAAGCCCAGATCGCGCGCCGCCTTCGTGCTCTCGAAGTACCAGTAGTGCGAGGCCATCTCGACGGCGGCCGGCTCGACGGGGACGCTCTTGCCCAGCTGCTTGTACAGGGCGGCCTGGGCGCGGGCCGCCCACAGCGTGAGGTTGCCCCGCCCCTTCAGCAGCGGCCCGGCGACCTTCGTGATCCGCTCCAGGCGGCCGAAGTACTCGGAGAACGTGCAGTTCATGCCGCCCAGCAGATATCGTTCGCCCGGCGTCCCGCGATCCATCGCGGCGATGAACGCCTCGGCCACATCGCGCACGTCGACGAAGTTCAGCCCGCCCGGCGGGGTGATGGCGATCTCGCGCCCCAGGAACTGCAACACCGTGCGCGTCGAGCTGAGCCGATCGTCGCCCGGACCGAGCAGCAGGCTGGGGTTCAGCATCACCAGCTCGACCTTGTCGCTGCAGGCGCGGCGCGCCGCCTCTTCCTGGTACAGCTTGCTCGCGTAGTAGGGCCAGCGCGCGATCAGCTCGATGGGCGGCGGCGAGCTCTCGTCGAGTCCCGCGTCGGCCCGCCTGGACACGGCGATGGTGCCGCTGGTCGACGACAGCACGATGCGCCGCACGCCCCGCTCGGCGGCGGCGCGACAAAGGATGCGCGTGCCGTCGACGTGAAGCTGGTACATGCGGTGCCCGTCTGTCGGCTTCATCGACACCTGTCCGGCCAGGTGATAGACGCGCCCCACCCCCTGCAACGCCCGCGCGACGTCATCGGGTGACGTCACCGAGCCGCGCACCACCTCGACGCCCGAGGCGGTCAGCCAGGCGGGCGGCGCGCTCGATTGCATGGCTCGCACGGGCCCGAGCCCGCGCGCCACCAGCGCCCGAACGAGGTGGGCACCCAGAAATCCGGTCGCCCCCGTCACCAGGGTCAGGGGACCGGTCAGCGCCGTCGTCTGCGAAGATTCGACGGTCATCATTGCACCGAGCTCAGCTTGGGCTTGCGGGCGGCGGACCCGCGCTGTTCGGCGCCGGGGGCCAGCCGCTTGCCGTCCCAGCCAGCGCGCGCCCCGGTCAGATCCAGACGAACGGTGATCCCATCGCGCAGGTTCTCGACGATGCGCTGCACGATCGCCGCGATCAGACGCCAGCCCTCTTGATGCGGCAGCCCGGCCGTCAGCGCGGTCAACTCCTCGATGCTCAGGAACGGACCGAAGGCCACCGACACCTCGCGCGCGCGCGGAATCGCCGCCCCCTTTGGCAACGATTCGAACGTGCCACCGAGGTACGCGGGCAACAGCCCCACGCCGGAGCGCAGCGCCAGATAGCCGAGGCTGGGCAGGAACTCGGCCATGACGCCGTCGAGCGACCGCGTTCCCTCGGGGAACAGCACCATGCTCTTCCCCTGCCGCAGCACCTGCTCGGCGGTGTCCATCGACTTGCGGATCGAGCCAGCGCGCTCCATCGGCACCAGGTTGGTGAAGTTCGTGAAGTAGGCGCGACGGTAGCGGTTGCGGAAGAAGTAGTCGGCCGCCGCCATCGACGTGATCTCGCGCCCCGCCTCGCCCAGCGCCACCTTGATGAGCCCCATGTCGAGGTGCGAGCAGTGGTTGGAAGCGACGATGAAGTTCGTGTGCAGGGGGACGTTTCCCTTCCCCTTCACGTCGGACGACAGCACGCGCTGGTAAAAGAAGCGCTGCGCCACCCCCAGGCCGGCCTTGCCCGCTGCCGCCACCGGGCTGGGAACGTACAGATCCTCGTTGGAGCGGGACGTCTCGGTCGGCGAACGGCTGACCCGGAGCGCGCCAGCCCCCGCGCCGCGCACCAGGCGATGCAGCTCGCGCACGTCGCTGACGCCGGTGAAGTCGGTCGTCTCGGGGATGTTGATGCCGGCGTTCTCCAGCGCCGCGCCCAGCTCGGTGTACATCAGGCTGTCGAAGCCCAACGCGTCCAGGCGGCTGCCCGGGTGCAGCTCACCGCGCGACTTGCCGCTGACCTGCGCCACGATGTCGAGCAGCCAGCCGATGCCCGCCTCCTCGGGCGACGCGGCGATCGACGCGCCCTCCCCCTCGGACTTCTTCAGGCGCACCAGCTCGGCCACGATGTCCTGGCGTTTCACGCTGCGCTTGGCGGTCTTGGGCAGCTCGCCGTCCCACAGGTGCGTCGTCTTGATGCGCTTCCAGAACGGCAGGTCGGTGGAGATCGTGCGCAGGTGCTCCTCGATCTTCTTGTGCACGTCGGCGCGCGACAGATCGGCGTCGTAGTCGTACTTGGGAACGATGGCGGCCGCCACATGCTCGCCCGCCCCATCGGGGACGCCCACCACCGAGATCTCCTTGATGTACGGCGAGCCCCGGTACAAATCCTCGATCTCGTCGGGATAGACGTTCTTGCCGTTCGTGTCGACGATGATGTCCTTGGAGCGGCCCACGATGTACAGGTTGCCGTCCTCGTCGAAGCGGCCGAGATCGCCGGTGTGGAACCAGCCGTCGCGGATGGCGGCGGCCGTCGCCTGCTCGTCCTCCCAGTAGCCGGCCATGACGTTGCGGCCGCGGGCGATCACCTCGCCCACGCCCGTGCCGTCGGGCTCGTGGATCCTCACCTCGACGCCCGGCAGCGGCTCGCCCACGCTCCCCAGCAGCGCCTTCTTCTTGGGCGACGTCACCGTCAGCACGGGCGCCGTCTCGGTGAGGCCATAGCCTTCGAAGAAGTCGAAGCCCATCCCCACGAAGCTCTTCAGCACCTCTTGCGGCAGCGCCGAGCCGCCGCTGATCAGGTAGCGGATGCGCCCCCCGAAGTTCTCGTGCACGGGCAGAAAGAACAGCATCCCCAGGTCGAGTCCGGTGCGCGAGCGCAGCTCGTAGTTCGCCGTCATCAGCCCCTTCATGGCCAGCTCGAGCGCGGGGGACTTGTCCGAGAACCGCTGCAACACCCGGCGCCGCAGCAGATCCCACAGCGCCGGGACGCCCACGATCGACGTGACGTGCCCCTTCTTCAGGGCGCTGGCGATCGCCTCACCGTTCAGCTCGGACAGGTAGGTGATCTGCGCGCCGCGCGCCAGCGGCACCAGCAGGCCGGTGGCGAACTCGAAGGTGTGGTGCAGGGGCAGCACCGACAGCATCCCGTCGTTGACGCCGAACTCGAAGATCTTCGACAGCTCGGCCACCATGAACGTGAAGTTCCGGTGGGTCAGCATCACGCCCTTGGGCTTCCCGGTGGTGCCCGACGTGAAGATCAGCGTCGCCATCGTGTCGGGGTTGACCTTCGTCAACAGCGACGCCGCCCGCTCGCGCTCCAGCGCCTCGTCGATCAGCTCGAACGCCTGCGCCAGCGGCCAGATGCGCGTGGTCAGGTTCGCCTCGCGCAGGGCCCGCCCCAGGTTGCTGCGCTTCTCGTTCAGGTCGTCGCCGATGAGGATGCCGGTGGCGCCCGAGGCGCGCGCCACGTTCACGATCTCGGCCACCGTGGAATCGTTGGCGACCGGGACGGCGGTGGCGCCCAGCTTCAGGATGCCGAAGTAGGCCATGCTCCACTCGGGCCCGTTCTTCGCGAACAGGATCACCCGCTCGCCCGCGGCCACCCCCTGCCCTACCAGGAACGCCCCCACGCGGGTGGCCAGCTCTTGCAGGTCGGCGTACTTGTAGACGTCCTCGCGCTTGCCGCGCTCGATGCGCAGGGCCGTGCGCGTGCCGTGCAGCTTCGTCGTGGTGTCGAACAGCTCGAGCAGATCGTGATAGCTGTAGACCTGCTTCGGCTTCGGCGCGTACGTGGAGTCGAGCTCGGGCAACACCCACTTCTGCAGGCCCGGGAAGTGGATGTTCATCCAGTAGTCGTACCAGTCGAGATCCTCCGGCCCCCAGCACAGCAGCTGCTTGTCGGCGTCGGGCATGCGGTCGCGCAGCGCCCGGATGTTGTCGGCGCGCAGCACGTAGGCGTTCTCGAGGATGAAGGGGCGGAACAGCTCGATGTTCTCGGCCGCCTCGTCGCTGATGCGCACCACCTCGTCCAGCGCCTTCTTGCCGCGATCGAGCAGCTCCGTGAAGCGCCCCCCACCCCAGCTCGGCTGCACGCGCGCCAGCGCCTTCGAGGTCCGCTTGGCGACCCGGTTGACGAGCGGGATCGACTTCTTGTCGTACTCCTCGGGCGTCACCGGACGGAACTCCATGCGCGCCGCCAGCTCGTTGATGAAGCGGTTCCCCGTCTCCTTGTCCTGGAAGCGCTTGCGCTTGTACAGGCCCGTCAACGTCACGATGCGCGAGATGCGCCCCGGGTTGAGATCGCCGCTGGCCAGCTGATGAACGAGCTTCGGCTGCTCCACCATCAGCGCCGCCGCCACCATCAGCATGCCCGCGCAGACGTGATCGACGGGGACGATGTCGAGGATCAGCTTGTCCGACACCGGCAGCACGTTCTGCCCCTTCAGCGCCAGGTAGACCAGCGGCGCCGAGGTGGTGAACCCTTCGTTCCAGCCGGGGAACGGGTACGACACGGCGCTCTCGACGATGGCGGGCCGCACGATCGAGCGGAACATGTTCGGCTCGCGCGCCACCAGCTGGTCGCCCATGCTCTTCGTGTACGTGTAGATGTTGGGCCAGCCCCACTGCGCGGCGCGCTCCACGCCGCGGCGGGTGGCCTCCGAGCGGATCCACTCCTTGCGCTCGCGGGCCACCGCCAGCTTCAGGGCCCCCTCGTCGTCGGGATCGCGGCTCTCGGCGCGCAGACGCTGCCGCGCTTTCTGGCGCAGGCGGGCCAGCACCTGGGCGTCGTCGGCCTCGGCGCGGATGGCCAGCGCGATGCGCTCGCTGTCGGCCATCTCCTGCTCGACAGAAAATTTCGTCCCCGGAAGGTCGGCGTGGCGCGGGTAGTAGCCGACCAGCTCCTCGTCTTCCCAGACGTCGCCCGAGCGGTTGCCCGCCACGAAGCAGGTGCTGGTGTGCAGCAGCGCCGGGCGGCGCATGCGGCGCGCGAAGGCCAGCACGTTCTTCGTCCCCTCGACGTTCGTGCGCAGCGCCGACTCGAGCGGCGGGTTGAAGGTGACCCGTCCCGACGAGTTGATGAGGACGTCGATGTCCTTCGCCACCCGCTCGGCCTCCTCCTCGGACAGCCCGACGTTGGCGACCGAGATGTCGCCGTCGACGACCACGATCTTTTCCTTCAGGAACGCCGCCAGCCCCTCGGGGCCGCCGTACTTGGCCCGCAACGAATCGAACGCCGGCGACGTGACCACGCTGGCCCAGAAGCGCGCCTCGCTGGTGGTGCCGGACCCGCGCCGCACCATCACGTAGACGCGCCCCACGTCGGGGAACCGGTGCAGCAGCATGCTGAGCAGCACCTTCCCCACGAACCCGGTGCTGCCGAGGATGAAGACGTTGCGCCCACGAAAGATCTCGGAGGGCGAGAAGCGGCCGCCGGCCGGCGGCAGGCGGACCAGCGAGCCCGAGCCGGCTCCGGCGTCGGACGGGCGATGGCCTGAAGGGGAATGTCCCATGCGTAGGCGCCGTTAGATACCGTGCCCAGCCGGGAAATGCCACCTCGGAAGCGGGAGCGAGCGGACCCGCGGGCGGTTCCCCCGCGGCGTCCGAACCCCGCGGTTCAATTCGTGAAAAAGAACGTCGCCGCCTGCTGGACATCGCAGTCCAGCGCATGACCGGCGCCGTCGTCGGACACCTTCACCAGCTCCCGGGACCGCATGGTCAACCCCGTCACCTGCCCGTCGGCGGTGGTCACCTGACCGTCCAGCCGCGCCAACGTCGAGGCTGCGATCTTCCCGCACCAGAAATCGCCCCCGGCGTTGATGCCGCCGGCGCAAGGAAGCGTCGCCGTCCCGCCCCGGATCGCCGACAGGCTCAGGGCGCCGTCGTTCTCGACCAGGGAGACGATCCACCAGCGATCGATTGCGCCGAGGGCGTCACAGGTCCCCACCCGGCAGGCGCACGACGACGTCCCCACGCTGGGATCGTCGCCGGTCTGGACCGCATAGCTCCCGGTGCGGGCCTGCCCCATTGCGTCTCCCACGGGCAGCCTGGTGACGTCGGCGGCGGTCACCAGCGGCGGCGTGACGTTCATTCCACCGCCGGTGCCGCCGCCGCAGCCGCCCGCCAGCGCGAGCACGGCTCCCAGAATAGTGACGAACCGACGCGATGAATGGCGCATGTCGGATCACGGTATCAGATCGGCGGCGCGGCTCCGTCCCGCGACGGTAACCGCATCGTCGTGCGCAGGGTCGGACGGGCCCCAATCGAAACGGGCACCTCGTCGCTCTTCCCACAAAGTCCCCGATTTCGTGGGGCTTCGGTTCGTGTCGTGTGGCGAGGCTTGCGGCCTCGCCCTTGCACAGCCCACCGCGGACGCGGGACCTCCCGCGATGCCGTGAGCCCATTTCCGAGGAGTGACCCATGCCATTTTGCGAGACCAACGACGGAACGAAGATCTTCTACAACGACTGGGGAGCGCCCACGGCGCCGCCGGTGGTCCTGATCTCGGGCTGGCCCTTCGACGCCGATATGTGGGAGTACCAGGCGATGGAGCTGGCCTCGCGCGGGTTGCGGGTCATCGCCTACGATCGCCGCGGCTTCGGGCGATCGAGCCAACCTTGGGGCGGCTACGACTACGATACGCTGGCCAGCGATCTGGCGAGCCTCATCGACAAGCTGAGCCTGCGCGCGCCGTCGCTGGTGGGCTTCTCGATGGGTGGGGGCGAGGTGGTGCGGTACCTCAGTCGCAATCCCGGCGCCGTGAAGAAGGCGGCCCTCGTCTCCAGCATCGTGCCGTTGATGGTGAAGACGGCCGACCACCCGGAGGGCATCGATCGCACCGTGTTCGACGCGATGATCAGCGATCTGAAGAAGGACCGGCCCGCCTTTCTCGCCTCCTTCGGCAAGAAGTTCTTCGGCGCCGGGCTGCTGTCGTCGCCGGTTTCGAGCGACGTCCTCGACTGGGCAAAGTCGGTCTGCCTGCTGGCCTCGCCCAAGGCGACGCTCGACTGCGTGCGCACGTTCTCGGAGACCGACTTCCGACGCGAGCTGGCCGAGATCTCGATCCCGGTGCTGGTCATTCACGGCGACGCGGACGTCATCGTTCCCATCGACACCGCCGGACGCGCCGCCGCCAAGCTGTTACCCCGCGCGGTGCTGAAGGAGTACGCGGGCGCCCCGCACGGGCTGTTCGTCACCGAGAAGGATCGGTTGACCGACGACCTGCTGGCGTTCCTGCGCTGAGGCGTCGCGCCTGCCGGTGGGCGTGCTAGAAGCAGGGCGACCTGGCACCGGCCGTTTGAAAGGGACGCATGCGCGACGCTGTTCTCGGAAGCTTGCCGCTGGTCGGATTCAGCGGATACCTCGTGATGGCGGCGATCGTCGCCCTGGTTCTGGTGGCGCTGCTAGTGACGGGATACGTCCGCGGTCGCTACGCCGCGATGAGCGCCGACGTGCGGCGTAACGCCGGGCAGGTCACGCCCCTGTTCCGTTCGGAGACGCTGAACACGATCGCGCGCGAGGCGCAGGCGGCGGCGCAGCGCGGTGGCGAGATCAACACGCCGGCCATCATCGAGCACAACATCCAGTCCGACCTGGGCGGGCTGCTGGTCGCCGAGCGGTTCGTGAAGGCCGCCACCGGGCTGACCATCATCCTGGGACTGCTGGGGACGTTCACCGGGTTGACCTTGTCGATCGGCAAGCTGGGGACGCTGGTCTCCGGCAGCACGGCGGGGGTCGCCGACATCACCGAGAGCCTGACCAGGGGGCTGCAGCAGGCGCTGTCCGGCATGTCGCTGGCGTTCGCCACGTCCCTGTTCGGGATCACGTCGGCCATCATCATGACCTTGGCGGGGGTCTTCTTCAGCGTGGCCGACCGCCGTACGGCGTTCACCGTCCAGCTGGAGGACTACCTGGACAACGTGCTGCTGGCGTCGCACCGCCAGACGGGCTCCGCCGTGGACGGAGGTGCGGCGCTCGAACCGCTGGTGGTGCGCTTCGGACAGTCGGTGGCGGCGCTGGAGGCGGCGATCGGAAAGTTCGACGGAGCCCTGCGCACGTTCTCGGGCACGACCCGCGACTTCCACGAGTTCAACCTGCACCTGAAGGACAACGTCCAGCGCATGAGCCTGGCGTTCGGAGATCTGAGCGAGACCTTGAAGCGCGAAGTGACCACGCTGAACACACGCGGCCGGACCTGAGCCGTGCGTCGCGGACGACGACAGCCGCTGATCGACGAGGGGACCGAGAACTTCTGGCCCTCGTTCGCCGATCTGACCTCGACGGTCACGTTGATCTTCTTCGTGCTCATGCTGCTCGCTTACATGCAGAACCTGACCGCCGGTCGCAACCTGGAGGCGGCCACCCGGCGCCTGACCGAGTCGCGGCGTCAGATCACCGACGCCGAGGGGCGGCTGCGCCTGCTGGGTGATCAGCTGCGGGCCACCACGGCGCAGATCGAGGCGGGGCAGAACCAGCTGCGCCTGTCCGAGGATCGGGTGGAGGCGGGCAACCGCGAGCTGACCTCGGTGCGGGCGCGCCTGCAGGGCATCGCCGTCCTGCGGGTCGACGTGCTGAACAAGGTGAAGAGCGCTCTCGAGGGGGAGCTCGGGGCGAGCGGGACCAGCCGGGTCGCCGTCGCCGACAACGGCAACATCCTGATCGGCGAGAGCCTCGTGTTCGAATACAACTCGTACACGATCAAACCGGAGGGGAAGCGCCTGCTCGCCACCCTGGCGCAGGCGTTCGCGCGCGTGCTCGCCGATCCGGCGGTGCGCGAGAACGTCGACGTGATCCTGGTGCAGGGGCACACCGACGAGCGCGGCACGTCTGCCTATAACCGCGACCTCTCCGCCAAGCGCGCCGACGCCGTGCTGAACTACATGTTCGAGACGAACCGGGCGCTGGAGCAGTCCTACGGCGCGTACTTCGCCTCGTCCGCCTACTCCGAGTTCCGCCCCCTCGACCCCGCCAAGACCGAGGCCGCCTTCGAGCGGAATCGGCGCATCGAGATCTCGGTGGTGCTGAAGGACGCCAGCGTCCGCGGCGTCATCGACGAGTACATGCGCACGGTGGCCGCGCCACCGACGCCAGCCCCGTCACCAGGCGTTCCGCCTCCCTCTCTTTGATCGGGCGGCGCGGCAGCGCCACTTTCGCGTTGGGTTCAGTTTAGAGGGCGATCGATAAAGTTAAGCAGTCCGCGAGCTCGACTTTGACTTCACGTTCGAATGCCTCGAACCCCGTCTCCTTCTTATGAGTACAACGGCTCGGGACCAAAGCCAGTGCAATCGTCTCCATGAGTTCCAGGGGTCGTGCACCTGCCTTCGAAGACATGATCGCCTCGAGGACAGACTTCGGGTTCTTCGTCTTTCTCACCGATGTCACCACATGATCGACAGGCAGGTTCAATCCCGCACGAATGGCATCAGGATCGTCGAGCAACCAGGCTTCACCATGCGGATCAGCACAACCGAGCGCGATCGGAATGGGTGGATTTCGGGCTCGGTCGGTGGCTCGCGCTGTCCGCATTTTGTCCAGCCGTTCGGAGCCAGACTTATCGGAATCTACCGTCGCTACCACACCGGCCAGGCCGTCCGCACGTGCCTGCGCAAGCGCGAATAGTAGCTTGCGATCGTATCCACGTCCGGCGTCGTGAAGACGCGCCCAAACACGAGGCTCCAGCTGATCCGGCCGAACTTGCTTGGCCAAAATCGTGCTCACTATGGCAGGCATGATCGCCGTATCCCGCGGACCATCGCCGACAAACAGAAGACGAATCATGCGCTACGCGAGACGAGCCCGTCTTCACCTTGATTGAACCAAACCTCACCCATCTTGAACTCGTCCAGGAAGGCCTTGAGGCGTTCGGAATCGGCCGGCTGCACGACTCTCGCCCCATCGGCGCGTCGTTTAAAAATGAGGATCTGATCGGTTCGAGGGTCGACGTTATCGAGCAAGTAAGGCGAATGCGTCGTGAGCACGATCTGGGCGGCACTACCGTGCTTGCCTTCCGTGATCTCGCGAAGCAAATGCATGATGTCGGCCAAGCGGTACGGATGGACACCATTCTCGGGCTCTTCGAAAAGAATCAGCTTGGGTGGCGTCGGATGATACGCAAGCGTGATGAAGAACAGCATGAGCCGCACGCCGGCAGAGGCATTTTCGGCCGGTATCCTCAGACCGCCATCGATCACGAGATCGATGCTTCTCTGATTCGCATTTCCGGGCGTAGGGATATTGACACTCTCGACGCCCGAGACGTGATTTCTGACGGCCTCCTCAATCTGATCGAAGCGCTTTCGATCGTTGCGAAGGAAAAAGTCGAGGACATCGGCCAAGTTCTCACCGTTCTGAGACAATTCGGGCGCGGACCGGCTCGCCGACCCATTGCAGAGAGTCGCAACGCCAGAAGACGGAAGGACAAAAACGCGAGACCGTCCCAGGAATGCTTGGAGTTCCACGATAGGATTGCTCGCCACCCCGGGCCTACCAGGGCGGAAGATCTTTTGATACGGCCCGTTTCCATCTGCCCAACCAGATACCGATACGCCGCCTGCCTGATCGAATCGCCGAATATCGGGTAGCGAAAGGTCGTTACCTTGAGCGATCAAATAATTGAGCGCATGTAGGAATGACGACTTCCCAGTGTCGTTCTGTCCGATCAAAACGGTCAGAGGGCGGAGCGGGACATCGATGTCGACGAGAGCCCGAAACCCATTGATCTGGACTCGCGTGAGCATCTCCGACCACTCTAAAGCCGTATCGCAAAGGGGTCAAAACGAGACAGACATTGGCAAAACTCCGGCCCAGGCAAGGTCAGATGCTGGTCAGCGTGAACAGGCTGACGTCCGGGCGCGCGTAGGCACGAATGGGCAGCTCGACGGCGCCCAGGCCGCGCGACACGAACAGCCGCATGTCGTCGAGCTGGAACAGCCCGGCGGGAAAGCGTCGCCCGTGCTTGCCCTGCACCACCACCGGACCGGACGGCAGCGCGATCTGCCCGCCGTGGGTATGCCCGCACAGCAGCAGCGGCAAG
>DASYCK010000005.1:0-12206 GCA_036500205.1 Polyangia bacterium
CATGACGACCCGCGCCGCCATCAGCCCGGCCCTCCTCGGCTGGGCCCGCGAGCGCTCCCGCCTTCCGCCGGCAACCCTCGCCCACCGCTTTCCCAAGCTGGCAGACTGGGAGCGTGGCGACGCCCACCCCACCCTGAAGCAGGTCGAAGCGCTGGCCAAGGCCACCCACACCCCTGTCGGATATCTCTTCCTTCCCCGGCCCCCGGTCGAGACTCTTCCTCTGCCCGACTTCCGCACCATTCGGAACATCCCCCTCGGCCGTCCGAGCCCGGATCTCCTCGACACGGTCTATTCCTGCCAGGAGCGTCAGGCCTGGTACCGAGACTTCGCCCAATCTGTTGGCGAGGAGCCGCGCCCGTTCGTCGGTTCCGTGACCACGCGCGGCCGGGTGGAAGAGGTCGCTGCTACCATGCGCCAGACCCTGGGGTTCGACCTCGACGCACGCAGCGTCTGCCCCACCTGGGCGGACGCGCTCCGCCTCTTCATCGCCGACGCCGACGCCGCCGGCGTGCTGGTCATGTGCAACGGCGTGGTGATGAACAACAATCGGCGGAAGCTCGACCCCGAGGAGTTCCGCGGCTTCGCGATCGCCGATGCTCTCGCGCCCCTGGTGTTCATCAACGGCGCCGACACGAAGTCCGCCCAGATGTTCACCCTCGCCCACGAACTGGCCCACCTGTGGCTCGGACAGTCCGCGGTTTCTGACGCCACCGCACGGGTCATGCCTGATCAGGACACCGAGATCTGGTGCAACCAGGTCGCGGCCGAATTCCTCGTCCCGATGGACATCCTTCGCGCGGAAGTCCGGAAGGGCGCCGCCCTGGAGGGTGAAACGAATCGGCTCGCCAGGCGGTTCAAGGTCAGCACCCTCGTCATCCTTCGGCGCGTCCACGATGCTGGCGTGCTTTCCAAGGCGGCCTATTTCCGAGCCTACGACGAAGAGCTATCTCGCCTCCTGTCCGTCGACCGAGGCAGCGGTGGAAACTTCTACCTGACGCAGGCGGCCCGCGCCGGTAAGCGCTTCTCTCGTGCGTTGATCGCCAGCACGCTGGAAGGTCAAACTCTCTTTCGCGACGCCTTCCGGATGTTGGGGATCTCCAAGATCGAGACGTTCCGGGAGCTCGGCAAGAGCCTCGGCGTGGCGTGAACCCGTGGCCTACCTCCTCGACGCCAACGTGTTCATGCAGGCGGAGCGCTTGCACTACGCCTTCGACTTCTGTCCGGCGTTTTGGGATTGGCTTGTCCGCGAACACGGGGCCGGTCGCATCTTCAGCATCGAGAAGGTCGGCGACGAGATCCAGAACGGGAATGGCGACCTGACCAACTGGGCGGCGAAGCGGGGCTCCGACTTCTTCCTGCCCCCGGAACCCAACGCGCTCCCCGCACTGACCAAGGTGAGCACCTGGGTCACGACCCAATCCAACTACGCGCCGGCGGCGGTGAGCATGTTCATGCAGGTGGCCGACTACTATCTGGTCGCTCAGGCACTGGCTGGAGGACACGTCGTCGTCACGCACGAGGTCGCCGCGCCACATGCCATCAAGAAGATCAAGATTCCCGACGTATGCATCGGCCTCGGCGTGAAATGCGTGACGCCGTTCGAGATGCTGCGTAAGCAGGGTGCTCGGTTCGTCCTCGGGCAGTAGCCTGCGTCGTGGGCCACCTCCCCTGCATCTTCTAGCCTCCAACGCTTGCTCGTACTCACCAAAGGCGGGCCTGTCGACGAGGCGCCGGCGAACGCCCGCGCCAGGGCCCAGGAGAGTTCGACCGAACGTCGCCGACCCCGCGATCCGCCCGCCCCGCTCGTTCGTAGGAACAAGGGGGAATCTGACTGATCTTGCGCGGATGTTTCGGAAATCTTCGGGAATTCTGGGGGCCGAGCCGCGGGCGGCCGGCGGGCGTCGCCGCCGGACCGCTTCTCAGTCGTGGCGGACTCGGATATGAATGAGGGGCGGCGGAGCCGTGCCATGGAGCCTGAGTCAGCCACAGACGGGCGTCTCGAACCGGGGACCGACCTCAACGGGACGTACGAGGTCGTGCGGTGGCTGTTCGAGGGGGGCATGGCCGATATCTACGAGGCGCGGCACGTTCGCCTGACGGGACAGTTCGCGGTCAAGGTGCTGCGCCACAGCCTGACCGCCCAGCACGCGTCGGCCTTCGACCGGTTTCGTCGCGAGGCCGAGGTCACCTCGTCGCTGCGCCACCCCAACATCGTGCAGGTGCTGGACTTCAACCAGACCCCCCAGGGTGCCGCCTATTTCGTGATGGAGCTGCTCGAGGGGCAGAACCTGCGCGACCACCTGGAGACGCACGGCCCCATGTCGCTGCCCGACGTCGTCGCCGTCGTCGAGCAGGTCGCCTCGGCGCTGGCGGCCGCCCACGCGCGTGGCATCGTCCACCGCGACCTGAAGCCCGAGAACATCCACATGTTGCCGGTGGCAGGCCGCAAGGAGCCGTTCGTCAAGGTGCTCGACTTCGGCATCTCGAAGGTGCTGGCGGCCTCGACCCTGACCCAGGAGTCGATGCTGGTCGGCACGCCCAACTACATGGCGCCCGAGCAGGCGCGCGGGGGCGTCGAGGAGCTCGATGGCCGCACCGACGAGTTCGCGCTGGGCATCATCGCGCACGAGCTGCTGACCGGAAAGCGCGTCTTCGACGCCGAGGCCGTCGTCGCCATCATCTTCCAGGTGATGAGCGACGACCCGCCATCGCTGGCGCCGATCGCGGGCGAGGCCGTGGACCAGGTGATCCGCAAGGCGGTCGCCAAGCACCGCGACGACCGCTACCCGAACGTGGCGCTGTTCGCCGAGGCACTGCGGGAGGCCGTGTACGGGCCGGCCCGCGGCAGCGTGCCGATGGCGGTCGTCTCGGGGCGCATCCCGTCGGGCAGCGCCCCCATCGCCGCTTTTCCGGCCATGGGCAGCGCCGCCGTGCCGACGCCGGGGCTGGTCACGCCCCCGCTCACGCCCGCCCCGACGCCCAGGCGGCGGGGTCGTGCGATCGCCCTCGCGCTGTTCCTGGTTGCGGCGGCCGGATTCGCGGGACTGGCCTGGAAGCACCAGAAGGGCGCGCCCGCCTGGGGTGAGCAGACCGAGAAGGCGCAGGCTCGGGCGGCCGATCTGGAGACGGTCGTGCGCCGCCTCATCACCGCCGAGACGAACCAGCTGACCGCCAGCGCGACCCGTGCCGGGAAGGTTCAGAACATCACCAACGCCGTCCTCGGCCGCGTGGACGACGCGACCTTTCAGGACCTGCTGGCGAACGAGATCTGGTGGAGCGACTTCCGCGCCTACGGCTGCGTGGTGCTCGAGCATGGCCAGGTGAAGGTGGCCTGGCACCTGCCGACGCTCGATCTCTCGCCGAGCGAGCTGACCAGGACCTTGCGCCCCGACGCCAGCGATACGACGGCGCGCACCGCGGTGGTGGCCGGAAGCGCCGGTCCGTTGCTGGCCTCCATCGCGTCGGTCGACGGACTGAAGGACGGCAGCATCATCCTGGTTCGCCCCATCGACCGCACCCTGGTCGCGCAGATGGCGTCGCGCGCCAACATCGTGCTCTTGCTGTCGGATGGCAAGACGATGCTGAGCACGTCCATTCCCGAGAACACGATCCCCGATCTCGAACGCGTGGTGGGCAGGGAGGAGAGTCACGTGCTCGTCGACAAACGGAACGAACGGTTGGCGGTGGCGGTGTCGTGGACGAAGGGGCTGTGGCTGTGGGGCCTGACGGGATGGGCTCCGTGAAGGGCGCCCGCGCGCTGAAGCGATCCACGACACTGTCTCTGCTCGGGTTGGGTGCCGCGCTGGCGGCGCTGCCCGCCTGCGACACCCCCGAGTTCGCGCCCCTCGAGTGGCAACGTCTGCAGACGTTGACCGCCTGGAGCGACGCCGATCCCGCCATCTTGCGCGGCATCGGCAAGCCGCCCGTCGATCTCTCGAACGCGCTGGTGGCGACGAACGGCTATCCGGTCGACGACAGCGGCGCGCTGTCGCCGGGGGCAGCGCTGGGGAAATTCTTCTTCTTCGATCCGCGCTTCTCCGGCACCTCGACCGGCGGCGATTTTCTGGGCCGCGTGCGCCCCGAGAACACCCGCGTCCCCATCGGCGCGCCCGTGCAGCTCGCCTGCGTGAGCTGTCATGATCTGTCGCGCGCCGCCGGCGATCCGCTGGCGGCGACCATCTCGATCGGCGCCGGCTCGATCGGGGCGAACACGCCCGCGCTGGCGAACGTCGGCTTCTTCCCGCTGCTGCACTGGAACGGGCGCTTCGACTCGCTGTGGGCGCAGGCGCTGGTCGTCACCGAGGTGGGCATCGTCCAGAACGCCTCGCGGCTGCAGGTCGACTGGAACGTCTGGCGCTACTACCGCGATCGCTATCTGGCGGTTTTTGGCGAGAACGTGTTCGGCGTCGATCCGGCCGTGCTCGCCGGGGTGCAGGTCGTCCCCGACGGGGCCGACGTCGGGCAGTGCGTGAGCACCGCACCGGGCGTATGCGCTCCCGGCTGCGTCGCCGTGGCGGGCGCCGCCGGGTGCTGGCCCCGCTTTCCGCAGACCGGAACGGCGACCAGCCGGGGCGCCGCCGACGTCTGCCTCGATCCGACCGACACGTCGGCCACCTGCTGCGTGAACCCCGCCACCACGCCGTACAACTGCATGACCGCGGCCGATCGCGCCGCCGCCGATCTGGTGTTCGTGCGCTTCGGCAAGGCGCTGGGCGCGTTCGAGCAGACCTTGACCGCCGCCAACGCCCCCTTCGATCAGTTCATGCACGAGGGGCCGTCGTCGGCGCTGATGAACAAGGCGGCCAAGCGCGGCGCGCGCCTCTTCGTCACCAAGGGGTCCTGCTACAACTGCCACAACACGCCGCTGTTCTCGAACGGCTTCTTCTACGACGTGGCGGTGGCGACGACCGGGCCGCTCGAGCTGACCACCACCGACTGCCCCGCCGGCAACCCCGCCTGCGACTGCGTGACGCCGGGGGTGGCGGTGGGAAGCTGCCTCCCCTGGGGCGCGCTCACCGGCATCGAGCTGCTGCGTTCGTTTCCCCTGCGGCGCAACTCGGCCGTCAGCGACGATCCCGCCGACACCACCACCAGCGAGTTTCTCACCGAGTGGCTGAGCCCGTTCGCGCACGGTCCGCCCGACGCGACCGGCGTTCCGGCGCCGCTGCCCACCGAGCTGAAGTGGCGATGGAAGACCCCCAGCTTGCGCAACGTGGCCGTCACGGCGCCGTACATGCACAACGGACGCTACGCGACCCTGCGCGACGTGATCGACCACTACAACCGCGGTGGCGACGATCAGGCTCCGGGCGCCCACCCGGTGCTCATCAAGCCGCTCGATCTCACGTCGGATGAAGAGGACGACCTGGTCGAGTTCCTGAAGACGCTGACCAGCCCACCGTGGCCCGATCCGATCTCGTCGACGCCCGCGTTGCCGGGAGCGCTGCCATGAGCCGGCTGCGATCGGTCGCGTTCGCGTTTCTCGCGCTGGCGCTCCTCCACCCGAGCGCGCACGCCGCGCCGACACCGCCCCCCACGCCCGAGGCGGACGTCGCTCCGCTCGAGCCGGCACCCGCGCCCCCCGTGCTCGAGCTCGACCCCGACGATCTGGGCGAGCCCGAGCCCGCCCCGGCGTCGACGCGTCCGCTCGCGATCGGCGAGCAGCTCACCCTGCCGCCGCTTGCCCCCGCGCCCCCCTCGCGCTTCAGCCTCATCTGGGGCGGCGCCGTCGACTTCGGCTTCTTCATCCCGCGCGGCACCGGCGTGGGCTGGATCCAGGACGAGGGGCCGAACCGGGCCTTCCCGGCCGACGCCAATCGTTACGCCTGGGTCTTCCTGGGCGACATCTACAGCACCGCCGTGAACGCGCGCGGCGAGCCGGCCGATCTGGGCAACCCGCCCGGGGTCGACCGCACCGACAGCATCGCCTCGAACGGCGCCGCCGGCTTCGCCGTCAACGAGGTGAACCTGATCGGCACGGCCGGCCTGGGCGACAACGTCGTGGGGACCTTCAGCACCAACTTCGTGCCGCGCTCGGGGTTTGCTTTCGCGCGGGGGGACAGCATCGAGGTCGACCTGGCCCAGATCGAGTGGCTCCCCACCACGTCGCAGAAGACGTCGATCTACGTGGGGAAGATGGAGTCGGTGGTCGGCATCGAGTACCGCGACCGCAAGGCGGTGGCGCGCTTCGGCGTCACGCCGTCGCTGATCTCCCGCTACACCACCGGCACGCCGCTGGGGGTGAAGGTCATCCACAAGATGGGCGACGAGCTTCAGCTGGTGGTGGCGGGCGCGCTCACCAACGGCTCGTCGGTGGTCGAGCCGTTTCACTTCTCCGACGAGATCGACAGCAACAACGGCAAGACGGCCAGCGGCCGCATCTCCGGGCGTCTGCACGGCGCCTTCGAGCTGGAGATCGGCGCCTCGGGCTCGTACGGCGCGCAGGACCACGCGCTCGACGATCGCCATCCGCTGTGGTTCGGCGGGTTCGATCTGCTGGCGCACTACGGCCGGGTCGACATCAAGGCGCAGTGGCTGACCGGACGGGGCAAGGGGGAGACCGATCGCCTCTACAACGAGGATCATCGCCCGTATGGCCTGCATCTGAGCCAGGGGGCGTACCTGGAGGCCGACGTGATGGTGACCCCGTGGCTCGGCTTCATCGGGCGCGGCGAGTTTCGCGACGCGCGCGTCTGGCTGGGCGATCCGACGTCGCCCGAGGGGGCGGACCGCCTGTACATCACCAAGTCGTGGCGCGCCACGGGCGGCGTGCGCATCGTCTTCAGCTCGCGCACCGTGCTGAAGGCCGAGTACCTGCGCAACGGCGAATACGGCGGCGTCCCCAACATCGACAACGACATCTTCACCAGCTCGTTCGTGTGGAGTTTCTGAGGAGAATGCCGATGGCCAGACACGCCTTGGGTCGTCATCACCGCGCCTCACTGGTCGGACTCGCCCTGGCGGGCGTCATCGTCGCGGGCACGCCGCTGCGCGCCGAGCCGCGCGGGTCGGCCAGCGAGACGGCCCGCCTGGAACGCGAGCTGCGCGAGCTGCGCAGCCAGCTCAGCGACGTCCAGCGCGCCGAGCAGGAACACTTCGAGGCCGTGCGCCGGCTGCTGCAAAAGGACGGCGGCGCGCCCCCGCCGGACACCAGGAAGGATGTCGCCGCGAGCGCCCCGGAGAGCTCCGAGCCGACGACGACGGCCGCCCCCGTGGCGCCGCCGCCCGCCCCGCTGGTGCTGACGACCGTCACCGGGCAAGTGACGTCGAAGATTCCTCTGCACGACGTCTACGTCTACCTGGAAGGATTTCGCTCGAACGCCGGCCGCAAGGCCACGCTCGAGATCGTGCAGACCCACAAGAGCTTCGAGCCGGCGTTCACCGTGGCGCTGGCGGGCACGCGGGCGACGTTTCCCAACCGCGATACCTTCTTCCACAACGTGTTCTCGCCCACGCCGGTGCCGTTCGATCTGGGCACCTACCGCGCCGACGAGACCTCGCCCTCGGTGCCGCTGAACACGCCCGGCGTGGTCGACGTCTTTTGCAACATCCACGCGCAGATGCACGCACAGATCCTGGTCGTCCCCAATCGCGTCTTCACGCGCGTGGCCGACGACGGCTCGTTCCGTCTGGACAAGGTGCCTGCGGGGCGACGCAAGCTAGTGGCCTGGGGTCCGGGGATGCGCGCCACCCGCATCGAGGTCAACGTCCCCGCGGTGGGGATGTCGGTGAAGCTCGATCTGGACGTGGAATCGCCCGTCCGGCACAAGAACAAGTTCGGCCTGCCGTACGGCGCCTACAAGGAATAGGCGCTCAGCCGCGCTTGATACGGGTCCGGCCCAGCAGCGCCGCCGCGGCGGCCGTCACCGTGCCCACGACGGCGAACAGCATCGGATAGCCCAGGCGGGCGACCAGCACGCCAGCGGGAAACACCGCGGAGATGCCGATGCTCATCGCGCCGTTGGCGATGCTCAGCGCGCGCGGGCGGCGCTGGGGCGGCGTGGCGTGAATCAGCAGCGCCATCAACGCCGGAAAGGCCGCGCCGTGCGCCAGCCCGAACGCGACGCCGAGCAGCGCCAGGTGATGCGGCCCCAGCAGCCCCGTCGAGGCCACGACGCAGCCATAGGTCAGCAGCGCCGCCATGGCCACGCCCCGATGCCCCAGCCGATCGGACATCCGCCCCCCCAGCACGCGAACGGCGATGGCGGCCGACGTGTATCCGACGAAGAAGCTCCGGATCGCGTGAACGCCGTGCCCCAGCGCGTAGGGCGCCAGGAACGTGAACAGCGAGCTGAAGGCCAGCCCCGCCACGCCAAAGACGGCGTAGATCCGGACCGGGCTGACACCGCGCTGGGACGGCACGGTGACGCGCGACGAACACGGGGCGCTCGCCGGCACCGGCTTCGCGCGCGCGGGAATCGGCAGGCGACGCGCCAGCGCGGCGGCCACCACCGCCGAGAGGGCCGCCAGCAAGAACGCGCTCCGGTAGCCGAAGCGATCGGCGAGCGGCTCACCGATGGCGGGCGCCACCGCGCTCATGATCAGGCTGGCGCCGCCAGCGAGGCCGATGGCCTGCGCCAGCCGCTCGCGCGGCGCCATCTCGGCGGTCAGCGCGGTGGCGGTGCTGAACATCAGCGTCCAGGTCACCCCCTCCGAGGCGCGCAGCGGCACCGCCATCAGCCCGGGGCGATCGACGACCGCGAACACCACGGCGGCCCCCGCCAGTTGCAGGTTCGCCCCCACCAGCGTCGCCTTCCGCCCCCACCTCTCGACGATGATGGGCAGGAACGGAATCGTCAGCAGACAGGCGACGCCGAACCCCGCCATCACGAAGCCGATGCGCGCCGCCGTCTCGCCGACGCTGGCCAGGTACTTCGGCAACAGATAGAACATCGAGAAGGCGAAGCCGTACGCGGCCTGCATCGCCAGCAGCGATACGAAGGGGCGCGTGAACAGGCGGCCGTCGTTGTCGTTCGCGGGTGTGTTCAGTCCCCGAGGCACCGGCACGGGCGGCAGCGGAGGCTGCTCGTCCGGCGGGGCCGGCGGCCGCGGGGACCGCTCGGGTTCGTCGGGCTCTTCGGGTGCTTCGGAGGTTTCTTGCGGGGCCATCGTTCGCTCCTGGCTGGCCAGCCGGGAGCGGGTGGGACCGCTCCACCCTCTCCTCGACTTGGCGGGAGAGGGTGACGTTTCAACCGATGCTCAGCGGTCGCGCGTGCCCACTCCCTCGTCGCGCTTCGCGACGAGTACGCCTACCTGGCGAATGGAGCGGCTGCAGAGCATCGTCATTGGAACGTGTCGATGTTCGTTGCCGGCCGCCGCGCTGTCAACTGTTTGCCGTTTCAGCGCGCGCCGATCCGCAGCTGACAGACTTCCAGGTAGCGCGCGGCGGGCCAGTTCGCGGGGGTGGGAAAATCGGGTGGCAAGCCCCCCAGCTCGAGCACATCGCCGGTTCGCGCGGCCGCGGTCAGGCCCGCTTCGACATGCTTGAGGATGCTGGGGCCGCGATGCGTGTTCGATGACACCCACAGATGTCCGCCGTCGTCGGGCAGCAGCGCGCAGGCCGCCGCGATCAGATCCGGATAGTCGCGCTTCTGGGCCCACGACGCCGTGCGGGCCCCCGAGACGGTCGGCGGATCCAGGATGATGACGTCGTAGGTGGCGGCGCGCGCCCGCTCCGTCTCCAGGAAGCGGAACACGTCCGACGCCTCCCAGCGGTACGCCGCCGCCTCGGGATCGAGGCCCGACAGCCGAAAGTTTTCGCGCGCCCAGGCGAGCGGGCCCGCCGCGAGATCGACGCTGGTGACCGCCGCCGCGCCCGCGCGCGCCGCCGCCAGCGACAGCGCCCCCGTGTAAGCGAACGTGTTCAGGACGCGAAGGCCGCGCACGAAGCGGTGGAGGCCGGCGCGGTGATCGCGCATGTCCGAGAACAGCCCCACGTTGATGCCGCCGCGCAGGTGGACCTCGTACGGCACCCCCTGCTCGCGCACCACCAGCTTCGCCGGCGGCTCCTCGCCGATGACCTGGTCCTTTGCACGCTCGGGGCCGGCCCCCTGGGCCTTCAGGCGCACCTTCAGGACGACGCCCCGCAACGGCAGCCCTGCCTCCGTGAGCACGGCCTTCACCGACTCGCCCAGAACCCGCGCCTGCCCCAGCAGACCCCTCGACAGCGCCGTGACGACCGCGAAGCCACCATAGACATCCGCGGCGAGACCGGACAGGCCGTCCCCCTCGCCGTTGAGGAGGCGATACGCCGACTCGCCGTCAGCGAGGCCCAGGGTGCGCCGCAAGGTCAGCGCGCGCCTGACGTGCCGTCGGAAGAACTCGGCGTCGAGCGCGCGGACCTCGATCCCGGTGTCGCCCGGGAGCCGCCACACGCGCAGCAGCTCGTTCTCGGGATCGGCGACGCCCACGCCCAGCGTCTCCCCGCGCAAGGTGGCGAAGCGCAGCGGGCGGCCCGGCTCGACCGGCGCCGCGGTCTCCAGATCGGACAGCGGAAGCTGCGGATGGCCGGCGCGCAACCGCTCCGCCCCCGCCAGACTGATGATGATGCCGTGAAGTGACACGCGCCCAGTATGCCGTCATCGCCGCCAGCGCGCGCGGATCGATCGTCATGGCGGGGCCCGCTTTGACCGCCGCGGGCACCCCGGGCAGACTGCCCCCGTGAGCGGAACCAGGGCTTGGCGACGACGGCTGGCGGTGCTTTCGATCTTCATGGCGCCGCTGGGGGCGTGCGGGGGCGACGGCGGACCGGCGTTCGTCCCCCCCAGCGCCGATCCAGGTCGAAACCTCATGGTGATCGACGAGGGCATCGATCTTTCGGCGGCCGATTTCTCGGGCAAGGTGATCGCCGCCTACACCGTCACCTGCGACGTGTCCGGAAGCGGTGGCGATCCCAATCCCGCGGACGGGGGCGGCCCCCTGGGCATCGACGGGATCGCCGCCGGCTCGTTCGCCGACCAGAAGCAGGCGATCATCACGGAGCTGGCGCTCGCCGACGACAGCTGTCATCTGGTCGAAGGCATCAGCAAGAAGCCGGACCCGCTGGCGTCGATCGCGCGCTATCGCAATCGCTGGAACGCGGCGATGCGCAACAACCAGGTGCTGGGCGACGTGTTCACCATGGCGGAGGCCCAGGACATCATGCCGGCCCTCGACGCCGAGCTCACCTCGTACCGGTACCACGGCACCTCGACGGCGGGAACGGCCGCGCACGAGAACCCCGACGTGCGGCTGGTGCTGGTCGAGCGCTCGCTCGGTGACGCCAGCGACATCCAGCAGACGTACACCTGCGTGGCGCAGGCCGATCTCGATCGGTTCACCGCGCTCTACACCGATGCCGAGGTCCTGACCGCGTACGCGAACCAGCCGCGCGCCAGCCTGGACGCCGACTACGCCCGGGTCGTCAGCGCCTCCTCCGTCGGCCTGATGAACGAGAGCTTCGGCAGCCCGGCGCGCCTGTTCCTCGACCAGCTGCAGGCCCAGGCCCAGTGTCCGACCGCGGATCTCACGGGGTACTTCTCGGCCCTGGGGGGGCTCGAGCTGACCTTGGCCCGGGTCGCGGCCGCCGTCGGCCCGCAGCCGCTGCGGGTGCAGTCGTCGGGCAACGAAGGCGCGCAGATCGATTCGGTCGCGGACGACATCGACTGCGACCTCGGTGATTCATTCAGCATGATGGTGGGGAGCACGGACCTGCAGGGCGTGGTCAGCTCGTTCTCGAACCACGGTCAGTGCGTCAGCGTCTATGCCCCGGGTGAAGCGGTGGTGACCCCCTACGCGGGCGGTTGGCTGTTCGCCGTCGACGGAACCAGCTTCTCGGCGCCGCTGACCGCGCGAACGCTGTCGCTCATGGCGTCCGTGCCGTACGACGCCGCGCAGGCGAAGCAGGCGTTGGTGAACCAGGTGGGAGCGTCCTCGTCGACCCTTCTGCCCAGCAGCTTTCCGCGCGACTTCTTCTACGCGCCCGGTATGACCTCGCTGGCGCTCACGGCCGCCTCGGCCCAACCCGCCGGCCTGTTCAGGCCGCACCGGCTCGATCTGCGCGGCGCCCTCGGCCCGCTGGCCCGCCGCCACCATCCGCGCTGAGGCGGACGCCGCAAATGAAAATCGGCGCCGCCCACCGCCCGTGAGGCGGCGAACGGCGCCGATGACGAAGGACGAGCGCCTAGTTCAACAACCCGGAAATACGATCCGGGTTTCGGGAATAGAAC
>DASYCK010000006.1:0-20402 GCA_036500205.1 Polyangia bacterium
TGCGACCGAGACGGGAGGCGCGCCCCGTGGGCACGCCTCCGGCGTCCCGGTCCGCCCCGGCTACTTCGAGTCCGCGCAGTCGCAGCCTCCTCCGCAGTCACAGACCGGCCCGCCGTTGCAGCCGTCACCGCAATCGCAGCATGCCGCCGTGGCATCGGCGCATTCGCACGAGGTCCCCTGACAATGACAAGGCTTCTGGTTCGACTTCTCCATGACATCCCTCCTTTTGCGAGGCCGGCTTCATTGCCTGCCTTCAGAGACAAGACGCGGAGCCCGACGCGCCATTACAGGTTTCAGGGTATGACCTGCGCGCGAGCAAGCGCCTGACCCTGACGCGGCACCGCCAATGAAAGGAACCCATCGCATGCACGACGCCATCATCGTAGGCGGCAGTTACGCCGGAATCTCCGCCGGGTTACAGCTCGCGCGCGCCCGTCGCGACGTGTTGGTTCTGGACGCCGGGGAGCGCCGCAATCGCACGGCGACGGCGTCGCACGGCTTCCTGGGCCAAGACGGAAAGGACCCGGGCGCGATCGCGGCCAAGGGGAGGGCCGAGCTCCTCGCCTACCCGACCGTCACGTGGCGAGACGCGGCCGTCATCGACGCGCGGCCCGTGCCGGGCGGCTTCGCCGTGCGCGCCGGCGCCGACGAGCACCGAGGCAGGCGGCTGGTCCTGGCCACGGGGGTCGTCGACGAGTTACCGGCGATTCCGGGCTTGAGGGAACGCTGGGGCCGAACCGTCTTCCACTGCCCGTACTGCCACGCGTACGAGCTCGGCCGTGGGCCACTCGCGGTCCTGGCCACGTGTCCGATGTCGCTGCATCAGACCGTCCTCGTCTCCGACTGGGCGTCCCCCGGAGGCACGACCCTCTTTCTTTCGGGCGCCCTCGAGCTCGACACGGCTCAACGCAACGACCTCGCAGCCCGGGGCATTCAGGTCGAGCCCATGCGCGTCGTCGAGGTCGCCGGCGACGCGCCGGCGATCGACGTTCGCCTGGAGGACGGACGCGACCTGCGGTTCAACGGGCTCTTCCTGCAGCCCCGCACGCGGCCCGCTCTCGCGCTCGCCGGGTCGCTCGGCTGCGCGCTCGACGAGGGCCCGCTCGGCCCCTTCTTCAGGACCGACGAGACGAAGGAGACCACCGTGCGGGGCGTCTTCGCGTGTGGCGACGCCGCGCGGGGCGTGGGCTCCGTGGCGTTCGCGGTTGGCGACGGCGCGCGTGCCGGAATGGCGGCGCACCAGTCGCTCCTCTTCCGGCCCGCGGAGTGATCCGGCGCCGGTTCAGCGCACCACCTCGAAGTGCCCCATCATCCCGGCGGCGTGGTGCTCGAGGATGTGGCAGTGGTACATCCACCGGCCTGGGCGATCGTCGGGGCGGAAGGCGATCGTCACGCGTCGCTTCGCGGCGACGTTCACGGTGTCCTCCCACGATCTGGGTGTCGTCGGAGCGCCATCCAGCGCGATGACCTGGAAGAAGAATCCGTGCAGGTGAAACGGGTGATCCATGCCGGTCTCGTTGACGAGCTCCCAGACCTGCAGCTCGCCCACCTTCACGGGCGCGTCATGGTGGTGTTGCTCGTCGTTGATCAGCCAGTCGTGGCCGTGGAGTGTCATGCGCGCGCCGAGGCGCACGGTCCGCGTCGACTGAATCGGTCCCGCCGGCACGAGCGGTTCAATCGTCGCCAGGACCCCTGAAATCGCCGGGATCGACGCCACCGACGGTGCCCGCGGCCCGACGTGCAGCGTGCCCCACCGGTCGCGGCGCGGGCGCTTCATCGACGTGCGCCGATAGGGGAGGGACTCGATCGCAATCTCGGCACCCTCGTCGTCGAACGGACCGACGGCCAGCTCGACGCGCTCGGCGGGCGCGAGCAGCATCTCGTCGACCGTCAGGGCGTCGGTGCGCAACCCGCCATCGCCGCCGATGAGGCGAAAGGGCCGACCGCCGAGCGACAGCCTGACGTAGCGCGCGCTGCAGGCGTTCACGATGCGCCAGCGCTCGATCTGCCTCGCCGCGATCTCGTACTCGGGCTCGCTGCGGCCGTTGATGACGAGCACGCTTCCTTCGCGCCCGCTGTGCCGATCAAAGAGCGCGGTCTTCGCGATGTTGCCGTGGCGGTCGAGCTTGACGTCATCGAGCACCAGGAGGCGATCCGCGTCGAACACCGGCTCGCCGGAGCCGAGGACGACGATCGCGCCATAGAGCCCACGCTCGATCTGGACCGTCTCGTTCGCATGCGAGTGGTACCAGAACGTGCCCGCGTCGGGCAGTGCGAAGCGGTAATCGAAGCTTTCACCAGGCTGGACGAGCCGCTGAACCAACTGGGTACCGTCCATCGGCGCGGGCAGCCGCAGCCCGTGCCAGTGAATGCTGGTGGGCTCAGGGAGGTTGTTCATCAGGTGCGCGACGAGCGTGTCGCCGACGTGGGCGACGATCGTTGGTCCCGGAACCGAACCCTCGTAGCCCCAGGCGGAGACCGTGCGGTCCGGCGAAATCTCCCACGCGGTCTCGCGCGCTTCGAGGTCGACATGGAGCTCGCGCGGCTCACGCGCCAGGGGCCGAGGGATGGAAGAGGACGAGAGACGGTGCGGTGCGGTGGTCATGGGAACCTCCAAGGTTGTGGATGACCTCGACCCTAGTGGCCCGCCCCGCTCGACAATTGAACGAAAGGGCTATTCCGCGCCCAAACGAAGTAAGGTCTACGAATGCCGACCAAGGCCCATGGCCGCATGGTCTTCTGGGAAGGGGCCAGCCTGTGGGTCCTCGGCACGCGGCCAGGTGAGGGGCCCTATCCAAAGACCAAGTTCCACGCCCACCACGCGGTCCAGGTGACGCTGTCTCTGCGAGGATGGTTCACGCTCGAGACGCGAGACCGGCAGCTCGGCGGTGACGCGGCGGCGGTTGCGCCGGACACGGAGCACGCATTCGCGGGCGAAGGCATGGTGGCCCACCTGTTCGTCGATCCGGAGGGAGCACCGGGCCGCGAGCTGCAGAGCACCTTCTTCTCGGGCGACACCATCGTTTCGATCCCGGCGCCGAGCCTGGCCGGGTTGCCCGCGCGCCTCCGCGCCGGATTCGAGTCGCCCCACCGAAGTGATCAATCGTTGATTGACCTCGGCCGCGCCATCCTCGCGAAGCTGGCTCCCGGCAGCGAACGGGATGAGCGGCCCGAGGCGCGCGTGCGGAGAATGTCGGCCTGGGCGGCCGGGCGGCTCGCCGCGCCGGTGAGCCTGGCGGACGCCGCTGCGCATGTCGGACTGTCGACGGGACGGGCGCGGCATCTCTTCGTCCAGGAGACCGGGCTGCCCTTTCGCACCTACCTGCTCTGGCGAAGACTGATTCGCGCGGCCGAGCTCTTCTCGGCAGGCTCGTCTCTCACCGACGCCGCGCAGGATGCCGGCTTCTCGGATTCGTCCCACCTCAGTCGGACGTTTCGGCGAATGTTCGGGATCACCGCGGACTCGTTGAGCCTCATCTGACTCGGCCCCCCGGGGGCGCCCTATGCGTATCTAGCCCTTCCGTTCAAGTCCGCGGCCGCGGCGGAGCGTATCTGTGGAGCTGCTCGCAAACAGAGGAGGCTCCATATGGCTCTCGAACAACGCATTCGCCGCTTCTTTCTCGGAACCCGCGGACGGGTTCCGCACCTCCCGCGCTGTGCTCGGTCGCGCGGAGCTCGACCTCCCGCGACGAAAATCGACGCCGCGCAACTCACGCTCCTGTCGATCGCTGTTCTGGGCGCGGCCTGCAGCAGCCGGATCCCGGCCAGGGTCGAGCTCGTCGATGGCCACCAGGTCGAGCTGGCGACCGCTGGCACGGGCGGCGCCGCGACCGTCGTCTTCGAGTCCGGCCTGGGCGAGGACTGGACACACTGGGACGAGGTTGCCAGTCAGGTCGCGCGCCAGGCGCGGATCTTCGCCTACTCGCGTCCAGGCTACGGCGCGAGCGGCCCGGCCACCACCCCGCGAGATCCGAAGCAGATCGTCGAGGAGCTGCGCGCGCTTCTCGCCTCCCACGAATACGCGCCTCCGTATCTTCTCGTCGGGCATTCCACGGGCGGAACGTACATGGAGCTCTTCGCCAAATCACATCCCGACGAGGTGCTGGGCGCCGTTCTCGTCGATCCGCGCCACCGCGACTGGCTCAGCACCTGTCAGGCGGCCCAGCTGGACGGATGCGGCATCCCGGAATCGACCCTGGAGACGCAGGCTCCCAGCACGATCGCCGAGTACCACGCGTTCGCCATGGCGTCCAACCAGATCCGCGCCGCGGGCCCGTTCGGCTCTTGTCCGGTGCGCGTGCTCACCGCGACCGACCACGACGGATGGGCGGCGGCGCAGGAATCGCTCTGGCAGTCGATGCTTGCCTCGCTCGCCGTAGAGGCAGTCGACGGTCGGCAGATCATCGTCCAGGGCGCGGGCCACCACATCCAGCTCGATCGACCCGACGTGGTCGTGAACACCATCCTGGCCATCTTGCGGCCGACCTCGCCGTGAACGGCGCTCCATCCACTGCGCACCCCGAAACGGAAGAACATGACCACCTTCGACACGAAAGCTTTTATCGCTCTCGTCCTGACTCTGACGGCGACCGCAGGCATTCAACGGGCCGCGTACGCCGATTCGAGCGCCGGCGGGCCGGTAGAGGCAGTGACCAGCGCAGCCTCGCCTGCGGCAGCGGTCGCGCCGTCGCAGCCTGTCCTGCGCTACTCCTTACCATGGCAGCTTCGACCGGTGACCATCGGCAACCTCGCGCGCGTCGACAGCGTCGCGGCCGTCTTCAACGACGGGAACGGGAACCTCGACGAAGCGGTCGCCACAGTCGTGACAGTCAGCTATCGGATGAACCGAGACTGGGCGCCGGTGTTTCGGCTCGGCTTCGTCGGCAACGACGCGCCGGGAGAGGCCACCGACGGTGGCTCCTTCGCCAACCCGCTCGTCGGGGTGACCTGCGCGCGCGGGCTGGGCAGCTATCGGCTTGCGCTGTTCGGCGCGACGACGCTCCCCCTCGGGACCGGAGGCGGCGATGCTCCGAGCATCCGCGCCGCCAAGACGAACGTCGCGTCGAGCACGGTGCGTCCCGCTGACGACGCGATGTTCGCGGTCAACTATACGGCCGCGATCGCGGGCGCGGACTTTGCCTATGTGAACCACGGGCTCACCGCACAGGCAGAGGCGACCGCGCTGCAGTTCGTTCGCGTCCGCGGAGAGGACGGCGTCGGCGCGACCGATGCCTTCCGGACCGAGGCCGCCGTGGGACTGCACCTCGGCTACTTCATCGGCTCACACTTCTCCCTGAGCGGCGATCTGCACCATCGGCGCTGGCTTTCACACCCGACGGCCTCGAGCGCGGTCATCGGGGCGCGGGTCGCGCTGTCCGACGCCGATATGGCCAGCACGACCGTCGCTGTTGGCCCGCGCCTCCACTTCAAGGTGGGCAAGCAGGGTTGGATTGCCCCGGGGATCTCCTTCGTGCGGGGGTTCGACGCGCGCCGCTTCGATGCGCCGTTGCTCACGGCACGGGCGACCGGCATACAGGTCGATCTCCCGGTGATGTTCTAGCAATGCTCAGCCAGTTTGAATCGCAGCTGCGTTCTCGGAGGAAACCCATGTACACCATCGTGAGAGTGAATGAGGCGGCGAGCGTTCCGATGCACGCGATCGTACATCGGCGGTACGGGACGCCCGATGTGCTGGAGCTCGGGGAGATCGAGCGCCCGGTTCCTGGTGACGACGATGTGCTCGTGAGAGTGCACGCCGCGGCCGCGAGCATCGGCGACCACCATGTGGTCACCGGGAAGCCCTACGTGATCCGGCTCAGCCCGCATTGCGGCGTGCGTCGACCCCGGAGCCAGGTGCCGGGCATGGCGCTTTCCGGTCGCGTGGAGGCTGTCGGGGCGAGGGTGACCACTCTGCGGGCGGGCGACGAGGTCTACGGCGATGTACCGGCTGGCGCATTCGCCGAATACGCAATCGTTCCTGCCGAGCGGCTCGCGCCCAAGCCCGCCAACCTGTCGTTCGAAGAGGCGGCCGCGACCCCATGGGCGGTCACACCGCTCCAGGCACTGCGCGACGTGGGAGGTCTCCAGGCCGGCCAGAAGGTCTTGATCAATGGCGCCTCGGGCGGCGTCGGGAGCTGGGCGATCCAGATCGCGAAGGCGCTCGGAGCCGAGGTGACGGCGGTATGCAGCGGACGCAACGCGAAGATGGTGCGCAAGCTCGGCGCTGATGCCGTCATCGATTACACGAAGGAGGACTTCGCCTCGGGAGCCCGCTTCGATCTGATCTTCGATACGGTCGGCAACCGCGCGCTCTCGGACTTCAGAAAAGTGCTCGGCCCCACCGGCACATACGTCTCATGCAGCGGCGGTAAGTCGTCGTTGGGCTGGTTGTTTCGTTTCGTGACGATGTCCCTGACGTCGCTGTTCACGCGTCAGAAGCTGAAGACCTTCATTGTCTCTCCCAACCGGGCGGACTTGCTGTCACTGAACGAGCTCGTCGAGGCGGGCAAGGCGAAACCCGTCATCGAGCGTCGCTACGCGCTGAGCGAGGTCGCGGATGCGCTCCGCCATGTGGGCGGGGGACACGCCCGGGGCCAGGTTGTCATCCGGATCGCGGATCGAGCGTCGTCACCCGATGTCGAAGGGTTCCAGGTCCGGTGAGATCACGGTACACGGCTCGAAAGGTCGATGACCTCGATCGTGTCGAGGCTGTACACCGACCGGCCCGGCTCATTGTCGGTGATGACCACCAGCCGCAAGGGCCCGCGTTCCGATGGCACTGAAGCGTCGCCCGATCGGCTTGTCCAGTCACGATGGCGCCCCTCGCCTGCAGCGACGGGTTGACGGGGGTGGCCGGTTCATCGGAGGTTGGCTCGATGCGCATCCTCTTTTCGTCCACACGGGGCTCGGGTCACCTGCAGCCGTTGCTCCCTTACGCGCGAGCGCTCATCGCGCGCCAGCACGAGGTCGTGGTGGCCGCCCCCGCGGAGGTGAGCGAGGCGCTGCGCGGGGAGGGGATCGCCCACGCTCCCTTCGATCACCCGGGCGAGGACGTCCTGGAGCCGATCTGGGCGCGTCTGCGGGGCGTGTCCAACGACGCAGCGATGGCCATCGCGTTGCCCGAGATCTTCGCGGGCGTCAACGCGAGGATCGCGCTGCCGAAATTGCAGGCGGCGATCCGCTCCTTTCGCCCCGATCTCGTCGTTCGCGATTCCGTCGAGTACGCGGCCCTGGTCGCGGCGGAGGTCGCCGACGTGCCGCACGCGCGCGTCGCGGTTCACTCCGTGTCCTTCGAAGAGATGTTCCCTCCGGTCACCGACGCTCCGATCGATGCGCTCCGCGAGCTGGCGAGCCTGCCTCCCGAGCGGGGCGCATCGCTGCGCGCCGAGGCCGTCTTCTCGTCCTTCCCCGCGTCCGTCGACGGCGTGCCGGCCGGCTCGCGGATGTGCGCTCCTTTCCGCTCGCGCGTCGTCGAGGATGCGCCGAGCTCCGCGCCCGCTGCCTGGGCGCCGGCGGGTGATCCGCGTCCGCTCGTCTACATCACGTTCGGGAGCATCGTCGGAAGCACGCCGCACCTGCGCGCTGTCTACCGCACGTCGCTCGACGCCGTCGCGGACCTACCCGTACGCGCGCTCCTCACGACGGGCCGGGGTCTGGAGCCCGACGTGCTGGGGGCGATCCCGGCAAACGTCCACGTCGAGGTCTGGATCCCCCAGCGCGACGTGCTGCCGCGGGTGTCGGCCCTGATTTGCCACGGTGGCTCCGGAACGCTCCTGGGAGGGTTGGCCGCGGGCCTGCCCATGGTGGTCGTGCCCTTGGGCGCGGATCAACCGCACAACGGACGGCTCGTCGCCGCGGCGGGCGGCGGGCTCGTCCTGGCGCAACCCGACGCGGGTGAGCTCCGGGCTGCGATCCAGACCGTGCTCGAAGACCCGGAGCTTCGTCGGAGCGCGCGACGGATCGCCGACGAGATCGCGGCCATGCCGACGATCGAAAGCGCCGTCGACCGGTTGCTCGGAATGGCGTAGGGCAGCCTGGGGCGTGGTATTTGCGTCACCATGACCAGGGGGCGCCGCTGGCTGGTGTGCGGCTTCCTGATGGGGCTGGGGATGGTTCACGGCTACGAGATCGTCCGCGATGGCGAACATTGGCCATTCTGTTCGTACGGGATGTATTCGTCCCTTCAGGCTGGTCGCGTGGTCGAGAGCTATCGCGCCGTCGGGGTGCTGGCCAACGGCGACGAGCTTCCGCTGCAGGACGAGGCGGTATTATTTCCGTTTGATCCGTCGCGGCTGTCTTCGGCGCTTCACGCGATGGCGGACGCCCCGGGGGGCGGCGAGCGGTTGCGCCTGGCCGCGGCCGACCTGCTTCGACGGTACGAAGCGCGCCGCCGGGCGGGCCTGCACGATGGGCCCGCCATCAGCCGAATCCGGCTGATCTTCACCAGGCACGAGCTCGAGCCGGGCGCGCGAAAGTTCGCGCGGCCGTTGCTTCGCCTCGACGTCGCCGACGTGGCCTCGGGATCGCAATGAACGCTCTTCGAAGCCGATGGTCGAGCTTCTGGTTCGGCGCGGAGGGGCCCACCGACCTCGCCTGCTGTCGCATCGTGTTTTTTGGTCTGCTGGCCATCTTCTATGCGCCCCTTCAGTTAGGGGCGTGGGGCGATGTCAGCCCCGTGTTCTGGCGTCCGGTTTCGTTCTTCAAGGTCTTTCACCTCCAGGCGCCATCGCCGACGGCGCTGACCATGATGGCGCTCGGCTGGAAGGTTGCCCTGGTGGCCAGCGCCTGTGGCGCGGCCACCAGGGTCAGCACCCTGATGGCGTTCGTCGGCGGCCTGTACCTGCTGGGCTTGCCCCACAACTTCGGAAAGGTCCATCACTTCGATGCGCCGGTCGTCATCATCCTCGGCATCATGGCGCTCGCGCGTTGCGGGGATGCGTACTCCGTGGACCGCTGGCTCGGCCGCAGGCGCGGCCGGCCGAGCGTGGGGCCGAGTCCCGAGTACCGCTGGCCGGTGCGGGCGGTCTGGCTGACCTTGGCGCTGGTGTTCGGCTCCGCCGGTGTCGCCAAGCTGAGGCACGGCGGCCTGGCCTGGATCACGTCCGACAACATGGCGGTCCTGCTGCTGCAGCACGCTTATCACGTCGCCAATCGAGATCCTCTGACCGACTGGGGTGTCCGGTTGTCGCAGATCCCATGGGCATGCAGAGCCATCGCGCTGGCGACCGTGCTCGTCGAGCTGGGCTACCCGTTGAGCCTCGTCAGCGCGCGGGCGCGCCGGTTCTTCCCGGCGGCGATGGTCTGCACGCTGCTGGGCATCCGTCTGTTGATGGGCCCAACCTTCACTCAGTTCCTGATCTGCAACGTCTTCTGGATCCCGTGGGACCGGGTGGTCAGACGCTTCGAAAGGAATTAGCTGAAATCATTGCGACCCCAGCGGGATTCGAACTCGAAGACGGACGGTCACAGAAACACGAATCGCGGCGCGGCCTTGCGCTGATTCGTGAGCGATTCTGGAGAGTTCGCACAATCCGCGCTGGGGCTCGGCGGGGTGGGGCGTACCGGCGCCTGCCCTGCCGTCGTGGCAAAGGGATGGCAAAAGGGCAGGAGCAGGTCATGCCGCCATCCGGTGACAACCGATGCCTCGGCGGCGTTGGTGGCCCGCATTGGCAGGCGGTCCGTGGGCGGGCTACCATGACCAGTATGCAGGTGGCCCGCGCGCTTCAGTCGCATATCGACGAGACTGCCGGCCGGCCCGTCGTGGCCGGAACCGACATCAAGGTCGGGCAGATCGCGTGGGAGTGCGAGTATCACGGGATGACCCCGGATGACATCGTCGAGGCCCACCCCCACCTGACCTTGGCCGATGTCCATGCGGCACTGGCGTACTTCTACGATCACCGCGACGCAATTGTCGCCGAGTGGAAGGAACGGGATCGGTTGATCGAGGCGATGCAGACGGAGTTCCCTGCGCCTCCGCTACGACCGCGACACCGCGCGCAATAAGTGTACGCGTGGGGTTGCGCCTTTACGCGGACGAATGTGTCGATGGCCGGATAACGGCGGGTCTCCGGCGGCGGGGAGTCGACGTTGTCACCGCCGCGGACGAACAACTTCTTGGGGCATCGGATGACCAACACATGGAACGGGCGGCGGCCCTCGGACGGGTCGTCTTAACTGCAGACGAGGATTTCTTTGTGATCGTTCGCGATCGTTTCGCGCGAAACGTCTCCTTTCCAGGCCTGATGTTCTTGAAGCCCCAAGCCGATGTCGGCCGCGCCATTCGAGGCATCGTTCACACCGCCGACGCGATCGATCCGGACGCGTGGAACTGGGTCAAGTGGTTGCCGTGAAAACACTCCCCTCGGACTCTGACGATCAGTTCAGCGCCGAACCTTCATCTTCAGCAACTGCAGGGGCGCTCGACTCGGGTCCGACCGGCTCCATCGGCCCGTCAGCCCAGTCGGTGTCCTGCCAGCCGCGAACGAGTGCCTCATCGGTCTTGCACACGAGGCAGTACGAGAGAATGGAATCGTCTTGGTTCTTGGTGACCCACATCAGACCGAGGCAACTCCGTCTCCCAGGGCGGCGCCCACAAGCGATCAGCGTTTCGCGAAATTCTGCCTGTTGGAGCGGCCCGCCGTACTCGATGAACTGAGCCACGCGGAGCACCTGACGCCTGAAGCGCAGATTGTCGGTCGGGATGTGGCCGTGCTCGTCGAGCCAATGGGTCACGTCGATGATCCGCATCGCCGTCTGGATAGCACGACGTCGTGTTCCGTGTGCACACGCGGTCGACCTCGGGAGGGGCACTCTTCGACCAGTCCGATCGGACCGGACGAGACGGAGCCGCCAACGCCAACCAAGGCAACTGGTGGAGGACGACCCCAGCGGGTCGATCTGAACTGCAGCCCGGCTATATGGCGGAAAGCATGGGCCGCCCGTGGCAACAGCGTGGCAAAGCCAACCAGAGATCTATAAAAGTCGAGTATTTACAGTATGTTGAAGCGACCCCAGCGGGATTCGAACCCGCGTTCAAGCCTTGAAAGGGCTTTGTCCTAGGCCGGGCTAGACGATAGGGTCATAGAGACGCGAACGAGACGGCGAAGCGAGGGCGCATTCATAAAGAAAGGTCCTCGCTCGCGCAAGGAAATCTGACCGGTCGACCAGATTTCCCGCTCTTTTCGCGGTGACGCCGGCAGGTTGGTCGCTGGTTTGCTTCACCGTGGGGCATCCAACCAGGCGGACTTGCGCCAGAACCTGGCGCCGGTCATACTGACCACTGAACAAAAAATCAGGTGATGCCATGAGGAAGATACCTGCGACGGAAGTTCAGCTGAAGGAGCGCCCCGGCCCCAAGCTTCGCCCGCGCGTCGAACGTCTGGAGGCGGACGGTCAGACCCACCGGCGGGACTGCGAATGCGCGCGCTGCGAGGCGGGCTTCACCCCGACCGATCACGACCGCGAGGTCGCGAAGCGGCGCGGGGCCGAGAAGCAGGGGCGGGTGGCGGCGGCGCGGGCGTGGGAACGGAAGAAGGAGAGCGCCCGGCTGGCGCAGCTCGAGCTGGCCAGCTACTTCCGGATCGGCAACGCCGCCGCGGACGCGGAGGTGCGGCGCCTGCGCGAATCGCGCGCCAAGGTGCTCGCTGACCGGCGCCTCGACGAGCTGCTGCGCTTGCGGCGCGAGGGCTTCCCGCTCGGGTTGGCGCTCGCCGAGATCGATCGCCGGTTTCCGGCGGACGATCTCTCGGGCGCGGAGAACGACAACGGCCATACGCACGACGAGGGCACCCCGACGCGCGCGCCTGCCCGTTCGGGCGAACTGTTTTCGTAGGTCAGAGCACGCCGGGGCGGAAGAGCCACGTCGTCAACGACGCTTCGCGCTCGTTGCGATCGATCTCGGTCTTCGGCAGGGGACATAAATGTTTCCGGTTGACCAAGACCGATCGCATTAACGTTGGCCAGGGATGCCAAACTGCGAGTTCCACTTCGCTTCCGCAACGGAGTCACCGCAGATCGCGCCTGAAAGCGAGGTTGTCGCCTGTTTTCTGCGGATCGAGTGGCGCGCGATTCGTTAAGGTGTCGGCATGCGCGTCCAGGACCGGAAGTCATCTTGACGAGGGGCGCCGCGCAAGCCTCGGCCGCGCAGGGAGCACCACCGTCCCGCGTGCTGCAGGCAGGGGACCTCGTGCTGTTCAGCCTCGGTCTGCTGGTGACGCACAACCTCGGCGTCACCCTGCTCGGCGCCATTGGTTTCCGCTTGGCGGTGGTGCTCGGCGCGCTGGCGAACGAGTGGGCCCACATCGTCGTCGCCCACCGTCATCGCGCCGGACCGGCTGCGCTGAACAGGGCCAACCTGACCGGGCACTGTCCGTTGCGCGTTCACGGAGCGGCGCTGGTGCCGTTCATGCCCGATCGGCGCGGCGGCCTGTATGTCGAGATTCGCGGCCTCACGCCGGCGGCTGCTCGACATGTCCGCGTCAACGGATTCTGGCTGTCCACGACGGCCACGCTCCTGGCGACGGCCGCCGCCCTGAAATGCTCGTTCGGTACGGAGTGGTTCTTCGTCGCCTGGACGGTCACCGTCGGTGGCCTGCTGAGCGTCGCGGCCAGCTTCGCGACGGACCTGGCGCTGGGCTCTCCCTTCCGGGGCCTGTCCCACAGGATGGGGTGCGGAAACTTGACGCTGCTCGGGCGCCTGTCGCCCGGAGAATCCCGGGCGATCCCCGCGCGTGTCGGCGCCCTGCTGAAGTCCATGCTGCGCGTGACCCAGCTTCGTGGCGCCCAGTCCGGGGGCGGCGCCGTGAAGGTCGGCGACACCGCCCGGCCGCGCCAGCTGATTCGCAAGTGCGTGAAGGCCAAGCGCTCGAGTCTCGCGACGCGCCTCACGCGGCTGCTCCGAAAGGCTGGCAAGGGGCGCGCCGCCGGTGGTTCCTTCCTGGTGCAGGCGCACCTGCGCTTCGCCACCTCGGGGCCGGCGACGCGTGACGAATCCCACCCCTTTCGTTTCGTCGACACGAAGCAGAGCGGCAAGCGGCGGGTGTTTCGTCCCGCCGTGATCGAGGCCGCGCCCGACGTACGGTTCGTCGAAACGGCGATCACCCACAACGGCGACTTCAATGCGCTGCTGTTTCGGGGGGTGAGGATCGCGCACCCCGAGCTCGGCTTCTTCCTGGAGCGTGTGCTCCATGCGAAGAATCGCTGGACGGGCGACTCGCCGTCGCTGGCAGGGGCGTTCGAGCTGTTCCTCACGCAGGGCCTCTGGCTCGAATCGCTGCGGCTCGCCTACCTGGAACACATCGCGCCGCCGCCCCCCGACCTGTCCGCGCTCATTGCCGCCGACGACGTGGGCGGGCACGCCGTCTTCGTGCGCGCGGAGCTGGCCCAATATCCGGCCGCGTCCCGCGAATTTCTCCAGGAGCTGGCCCAGCTCGCCGAGCGCGTCTGGCTCGCCACCGAGCCCACGCCGCAGGCACGGCTTTCCGGGCGTGAGGCGCTGGCGCGGCGGCTGGCCGAGGACTTCGGCGCCGGGCCTCTCGACGACATCGAGCCCGAGCGCGTGGCCGCGTTTGCCCGCGGGGCGCTCGATCGTTTTCTCGACGGCGATCTCTTCCTGGCGGCGCGCCAGGTGGAGGCCGCCGCCGAAGGGACGTTCGGCTGCGTGATCACCAGTACCCTCGAGCCGGATACGGCGGTCGCGTTCGCGCGTGGGCAACCCCTGTCTCTGGGCGTCGAGTCGGAGACGGGCACGGTGGCGATCGTGTCGGAGCGAAACGCGCTGCGCGTGCGCGGCGCGAACGGCCAGCTGGTCTTCGACGCGCGCCTGGACTTCGACCTGACGAACGCCGAGATCGCGCGCGTGGCGACGGGGAAGGGCCAGCAGCCGCAGCTCTCGCTCTATTGCGTGGCCGAGCGGCGCACGTACTCGACCAGCGAGCTGGAACAATCGGGGCGGCTGGTGTCCTTGCGCGACAACCCGTTGACGCCGCCCCTGCCGGTCGAGGGGCGGTGGCGCGTGCGGCAGGATCTGAACGATCTCCCCGCGATCCTGCGCGCGCTGCGCGCCGACTACGCGGACAAGCGGTCTCTGAACCGGCGCAGCGCCGAGACCTTGGCCTATTCGCTGCTCTCGCAGCCGGCGCCGCGCCTGCTATTGCTGGGAATCACCAACGACCTCTGGCTGGCGCAGCAGTTTGCCAGCAACCTGAAGCGCTGCCTGCCCAGCGTGCGCGCCGAGGCCATGAGCAGCAACCAGTTCCTGAAGGAGTCCGCGGCCGACGCGGTCGAGCCGGGCACCGTGGTGCTGGCCGTCTCGCAGTCCGGCCAGGACTTCCCCACCCTGGCGGCGCTGTACCAGCTGCGCCAGCACTTCGGCGAGGCTGGGTACGGCAGGCTGTTCGTGCTCACCGGTGAGGCCGACACTCTGATGGGGCAGGGGGTCGGGCAGAGCTTCTCCAAGCGGGCGCTGTGGCTGGGGCGCATCCTCACCAACTGCGGGGGCTACCGGCCGTCCGAGGCGGCCACGGCGTCCGTCGACGCGACGCACGCCGCGCTGAACGAGCTGCTGCTGGTCATCTGCGACACCGCCCGCGAGACGCCCACCCTCACGCACGGGCTCACGCTGACCGCGGCGGAGCAGGAGGTGCTGCGGGCGCGCCGTGACGCCTGCGTGGATCACCACGTGGAGGCGATCGTCAGCGGCGAAGGGACGGCCCGCAAGGCCTCGGCCATCGCCAGGCAGATTCGCTCGCAGAGCCGTCGCTTCAGCCGCTACCTGCGAGAGGGCATCATCGCCTTCGGGTTGGCGGCGCTGGTGCTCGAGGCCAATCTGGTCTTCGACCTGCCGTTCAAGCCCTCCGCGCTGGCCGCCCTGCTTCCGGCGCATGCCCCGGCGCTGCTGGCGCGGGTGGCCGCGCGCCTGGGCGCTCAGGCCGACGTGGTCTATTACCTGTTCTTGACGCCTCTCTTCGTGTGGTTGCTGCGCGTCCTCGACGGCCGGCCCCGGCTGCACCGGCAAGGCGTTCGCGAGCTGTTGATCGGGGACACCGCGTATGTGCGAAAAATCGTCTGGTTGCTTTCACGCAAGCTGTTCGGGCTGAGCTACGGCTTCGCCTCCGTCAAGCCGTACCACGCCGACAACCAGGACGATCTGGTGATGACCCACGAGCCGCTGCGCGGAACCCTGGCCGTGTTCGGGGTGCCCGACGGTCGCCGCCCGCACCTGGCGGGACACGAGGCGGCGGCGTGGATGACGGCCACCCAGTTCGCGAGCAGTCAGAGCGTCGGCGGCTCGGCCGCGGAAGTGATCACGGTGGGTCACGAGCCCACGCGGCCCGTGGGGTTCGCGCACCTGCACCTGCCGAGCGCCGATGTCCTAGCCACCGGTCGCGCCCTCGACCTCTTGATCGAGGGGATGTTCGACTCGTGGGAGAGGATGCTGGTCATGCAGTCGTTGCTGAGCCAGGTCGCCGACGCCGTCGCCGGCCTGCGCCTGTTCGCCTACGATACGTCGCGCAGCAAGGATCAGGTGTTCGCCCCCACCACTGCCTCTCCGGTCTCGGTCGGGTTCCTGGGGCGCGGGGGGATCGCCAAGGAGGGGCTGCGGTTCTCCCGGGCCAGCATTCCGTTCGAGATCGTGGCGCGCCGCACCCGTCTCACCGCCAGCGTGATGACGCCGCCGCTCGACCCACGACACGATGCGGGCGCCGCTGCCGGCGCCGATGATCAGGTCTGACCCGACCAGCGGGGTTGTGGGTGGGCCCAGCAGGGTTCGAACCTGCGGCCTACGGATTAAAAGTCCGCAGCTCTACCGGCTGAGCTATGGGCCCGGTGTTTCGAGATTTTCAGTTCCGCCGCCGAGGCTGATGCGGGCCCCCGGCTTTGGGACGGACCTGTATATCGCAAAGGGGGCCGCCGGTCAGCACGTCGGCGCCGACCGTCGCCGAATCCGTCAGCAGAGGGTCGCGACGGTGTTCATGACCTTGTCGAGGTCGAGCGGCTTCTCGAACACCGGCAGCCCTGCCGGGGCGCGGTAGGCCGCCGACGTGATGATGATGATCTGGGTGCTGGAGAGGCGGCCGGTCGCGCGCAGCTCTTCGATGACCTGCCAGCCGTCCATCACCGGCATGAACAGGTCGAGCAGCACGATGCAGATTTGCTCGCCCACCGCCGCCAGCGTATCCAGCGCTTCGCGGCCGTTGGAGGCGGTGCGCACCTGATAGCCTTCGAACTCCAGCAGCTCGCGCAGCGTCTCGCGCGAGTCGATCTCGTCCTCGACGACGAGGATCGTCGATTTCGCCTGGGTCATCATTTCAAGTTACCAGGTTTCCGTCGGCCAGCTGGAATTTCTGCGCGGTCGATCTGGGCAAATTGACGGTGAAAGTGGTCCCTTCCTCGACGGACGACCGCACCTCGATGTCGCCGCCGTGGGCCTGGACGATCTGCTGGGAGATGAACAGCCCCAGCCCCAGCCCCTTGGCCAGCTCGCCCCGCGCGGTGGTGCGGCGGAAGGGGTCGAAAATGACCGGTAGCAGCGCCGGCGGGATCGTGCCCGCGTTGTGGACGACCAGCACCAGGCTGTCCCCGCTGACCGAGAGGGTGACGGTGACCGGCCTGGTGACGTCTCCGTGCTCGACGGCATTTCCCACCAGGTTCGACACCACCTGCGCCAGCCGCACCTGATCGCCGAGCGCGCGGTCGTCGCCGTGCAGCTTCCAGTGAATCGCCCGATCGGGATGGACCAGGCGCAGCTCGTCCAGGGTCTCCGTGATGATGGCTCCCAGCTGCAAGGGCTTGCGCTCGATCTCGATGCCACCCGCCAGCCGGCTGCGCGTGAGGTCCAGCAACTGCGCCACCATGTTGGACATGCGATCGACGCTGGCGACGATGCGTCCGAGGGCCTTGGGATCGCCGTTCCCCTTGCGCTGAAGCAGCCGCGCCGTCATCCCCACCGCGTTCAGGGGGTTGCGAAGATCGTGGCCCAGCATGCCCACGAACATCTCGGCGAACCGGGCGGTGCTCTCGGCCTCGAACCGGCGCTTCGTCTCCTGCACCAGCTGCTCGGCCAGCTTCTCGCCCGCGGCCTCGACCTCGCGGAACAGGCGCCCGTTGTCGACGGCCAGCGCCGCGCGATCGGCCACCGAGCGCGCGAACGCCAGATCGCGCTCCTGATACGGACGGGGAGACGTGCCGAGCACCAGGCTCATCTCGCCCACCGTCCGGCCACCCACGACCATCGGGAGCGCGACGGAGGAGCGCTCACCGCTGGCAAGCGCGCCATGCGCGGCCAGCCGACGCCGTTCCTCCCCCTCGACGACGTCAAAGGCGCAGCCGTCGGCCAGGGTGGGCACCACCAGGCGCGCAACCGCCGCCAGCGTCTGTGCGTAGTCGAGCGCCGAGTTCAGCTCGTCGGTCACCCGCAGCAGCAGCAAGCGGCGTTCTTCGTCGCGGCGTTCGGACGTGACGTCGCGAAACACGGTGATCGCTTGCACTCCGTCGCCTTGCGCGTCGACGAGCGGGTAGGCGCGGATGTTGGACCAGCGTTCGACGGCGTCGCCCGCCCGCGAGCGGACCAGGACGGTCGCCGCCTTGGCGTCGGCGGCGGGCCCCGTCCTCACGGGCAGGTGAGCGAGCGCGAACGGGGCGCCGTTCTCGTCGAGGGCCTCGAACCGCTGCCGGATGTCCGTCGGTGTCGCGCCGAGCAGCGCCTCGGGTGTCGGGAAGCCGAGCAGCCGCGCCGCGCTGGGGTTGGCGAAGATCAGCTTGCCGGCCCCATCTTGCAGCGTGATCGCGTCCTCCATGCCGTTGAGGATCGCCTGCAGCAGATGACGCTCGCCTTCGATGGCGCGCGTGACGTCCTCGGCGCGCTGCTGGCGGGCGTCGGCGCCGCGCCGCTGGATCAAGGCGGCGCCCAGCACCACCAGCGACGCGAACGCGCCGCCCACGAACAGGACCATCGTCAGCTGCCAGCGCCGCAGCGTCATGCCCTGGCGGATCACGTCGAGGCGCGCCTCCTCGTGCTCCATGTCGTCGAGCAGCGTACGCGCGGGGTCCATCAGGCGCTTGCCTTCGTTCATGATCGCCGTCAACGCGCCGTCGCGCTGGCCATCGTCGAACGAGGACCGTTGCTTCGCGAGGACAGCGAACGACTGCCGTAGCAGCTCCTCGAGGTGGTGAAGTCGTTCCTGCTGCGTCGGATTGTCGGTCGTCAACGCGCGGACCCGCTCGAACTGCGCCCGCCAGCGCGAGACCGCGCGTTGATAGGGCTCGAGGAACCGGGCTTCGCCCGCGATGAGGTAACCGCGCATCCCCGTTTCGCTGTCGATGGCGGTGGAGCGAAGCTGCTCGATCGAGATGCGAACGTCGTTGGTGTGATCCATCCATTCGGTCGCCACCGACAGGTGTGACAACGAGTAGACGGCGCCCATCATCAGCATCAACAACGGCAGCCCGATCACGGGGATCGAGAGCCATCGGCCTTTGCGAGATGCCCTGGACAAGACGGCCGAGCCAAACGTACGCCCGAGGGGGCTGCCCGGCAAGGAGACGGGCCGCCACCCTGGAGTCGTGAATCGGTGACCGGCTCCAAAACGACCGTTACGAAATCCGCCCATGGGCCGGCCCAAGTGGCCGGATCGGGGCGCCCGCGCCCGGCGCGACGATTCTCGCCCCCGTGATCACGGGGCGGTCCGCCGCTTGCACGGATGAAGGTCCAAGAGTTTCGCATCAGACGAAACACAGGAGGTTCGCGATGAAGTGCCGAAGTGTGATGAACGTGGATCCCGAGTGGATTTCCAGCGGCGCGACCGTTCTGGAGGCCGCACAGGTGATGCGCGACCGGTCGGTGGGGATGCTGCTTGTGTTCGATCCGGCGCCCGGGCAGCTGCGGGGCGTCTTGACGGAGCGTGATCTCGCGACGCGTGTCTGCGCTGACGACAAGCGCGCCGGTCAGACGCTGGTGAACGATATCGCCACGACCGAGGTGGTCACCTGCGGCGCCGATGAGGATATGAAGGACGTCGAAGAGAAGATGAAGAGGTCGGAGAAGTCGCGCCTGGTCGCCCTCGATCAAGGGGGTCAGCCCATAGGCGTGATCGGTCTGACCGACATTCTTCGCTACGAGAGTCACCGCCGGGCCGTCCGCACCGCTCGCGCCGTGTTGGCGCAAGAAGCGCGCGGTCGGGCCACCCCGGCGTCGCGCATCAAGCTGACCCCCTCTACCCCTGAAGACGAGGCGGCGGCGCTGCGCCAGCCGACGGCCATGACGGGCGGGTCGCACGCTGATTCGATGAAAGTGTTTCCGACCTGATCCGTGAGGAGCCGCCATGATCACCAAATCGTCTCGAGAATCGCGCGGGGAGCTGACGTTGCTGGGCAACGGGCCGGGGTTTTTCATTCACCACGAGCCGGTCTTCGACGGCGTGTCGGGTGAGTTCGATGGCGTGCCGACCCGTACCATGAAGAAGACTCCGTCGGACCCGATCGTGGTCGTCGATTCAGCGGTCGTGGCCGGGTCCTCCGCGACGGTGGACGAGGCGCCTGCGCCTCGTCGAGAAAGCGTCGTGTCGGCGAGGTTCTTCGCGGAAGGGGAACGACAGGAACTGCTCGGGTGGAAGGATTCGCCGCTGGTGGACGACACGGTCGTGATCCCGGCGGTGCAGTTCTCGTCGTTCGATCGCGTCCCCAGGCGGCGGGCGCCGCTCGTGCTGACGATGGCCACGGCGGTGGGCGCGGCGATCGTGGGATTCGGCGCCCTGGGGATGGGGGCGGGGGTCGCTCATGCTCTGTTGACCACGCAGACCGGGAAGCAGGCGACGGTGGCCTGGAACAGGGCGAAGACCGAGCTGTCCGGGAAGTTGACGGCTCGTACGCACGCCGCCGCCCAGGCGACCCGAGCGCCGGTGACGCCCCTCGCCGCCACCAAGCCGGTCCCCGCGCCCGACGCCGTTGCGGCGGCCGCGCCGGTTGCCCCGGCGCCGACTGATGCTCCCGCGGCGATGGATTCATCCGCAACACGCGTCGCTGCCGCGCCGGTCGCGGAAGCCCCGGTGCCCGCCCCGGTGAAGCAGCGCAGGCACGTCGCCGCGGTGACCCGTCCGCAGCGCGGTCTGGTCTGGTCTCCTACCGAGCACAAGGTGACCGTGGCGCAACCCCCATCGTCCTGGGAGCAGGCGCAGGAACAGATGCAGGAGATGCAGCGCGGGGCGGAGGACGCCCCCGCGGCTGCCGCACCGTCCGCCGAAACAGGATCGCATGCGGCCGATTAGGTTCGTTCTGCTGGCCGGGACCACGCTGTCGCTCGGGCTGGCGGGCGTCGCCTGGGGGCAGCCGCGCGGAGAGGGTCACGACATGGCGGGGCCACCGCCGCACCTCCCCGCGCCGCCCACGCCTCCGGCGCGTGCGCC
>DASYCK010000007.1:0-3149 GCA_036500205.1 Polyangia bacterium
TCTTCGCCCGGGTCCTCGACGGCGTACTCGGACACCGGGCGCTCGCCGAACAGCGTCGAGTCCCAGTTCCCTTGCTCTATTAGGAGGGGATAAGGCTGGATCCCGACCTGGCGTTGCTTCGGCGGCTCCTGACCTGCCGCGATCGCTTGTTGCACGACCGGCTGGCTGATGTCGTAGAGACGCTTGTGGTCGACCCAGCCGATCTCCTTGTTCCAGCGATCGAAGATGGTCGGGTCCACGCGGTTGTGAAAGGCCTCGCCGATCGCGTGGCCCAGCTCGTGGCTTATGACCCGGTGAATGTTTTCCGCGCGCGTCGGGTGATCGACGCCTCCGCCGGGCTGGGGGAGCGCGAATGGCCCTTTGGGCGCGACGTCCGTGTAGATCACCAGCTCGCCGGCGCCGAACTGCGCGCCGGCGGCTAGGTCAGGGACCACGGCGCCGGTCTGCGGATCCTTCTGGTAGCGGTGGGCGAAGAAGATCACGGTCTTCACCTCGGGGACGCCGCCGAAGTTGTCGGAGAAGTCGCGAACGCCGTCGGCGATGAGGCCATACAGATCGGAGACCGGACCAGGATCGCCGCTGGTCCAGCCCTGGGCCGGGATCCCCGGACCTTGCCGACTCTCCTGTTCGGCGTAGGTGCCGACGTGAACGTCGGTGGCGCCCACCGCTCTGGCCATGAAGGCGACGAACTCTTGCCACGTCCTCGGCTTCGAGAGGACCGAAGTCAACGTGCCTCCCGAGCTGGCCGTGGACGTGCCGTTCGCCGACTGCGGTTGGGGGCCCGGCGGCATCGCCGCGTGCAGGCCGACGTAGCCTCCCAGGCGTTGTTGGGCGACGTGCGCCAGCTCGTGCCCGAGCAGGGCGGCGCCGCGCAGGTCCGACCGCAGCTGGCCCGCGCCGAAGCGCACGGTCGGCCCCTCGGTCAAGGCCAGGGCGCCGAATGGGGCGACGGCCCGGGCTGCCTCCGCGTCGGCCTGCAAGGTCACGGCGCTCATCGCCACGCCCAGCTCGCGTTCGGCTATCCGCTTCACCCCGGGTGAAAGAGGGCCGGTCGAGAGATCGCCCCGTCCGGCCAGCCTCGGTGCCAGGCGCGCGCCGGCGGCGTCCGCCTGGCGCTCCAACGTCTGCCAGCCGAAGGTGCGGGTCAGCGCGGGCGGCGCCGGGCTCGTGCCGCGGGGCCCGTCCTTCGCTTTCGGCTTGGGCGGAAGCGGCGCCGGGCGTCTCATGAGCGGTGCAAAGGTCGACATCCTGCTCCTCCCTCTCTCCCTGAGAGCCGTCATTCTAGCGCGTGCCCCCGGGCTCGGCACAGCAAGAATCCGCCCCGTCAGCCCGCGGGGGCGAGGTACAACGCCGACAGCGGCGGCAGCGTGAGGCGCAGCGAGACCGGGCGCGCGTGAAAGGGGTGGTCGTCGGCCATCACGGTGCCGAGGTTCCCCAGGCCGCTGCCGCCGTACACAGAAGCGTCGGTGTTCAGGATCTCGCGCCAGAGGCCGCCGCGCGGGACGCCGACGCGGTAGTCGTGGCGGGGGACGGGCGTGCAGTTCATGACCACCAGCACGACCTCCTCGGGGTGCGCGGGGTCGCCCTTGCGCAGGAAGGTGTAGACGCTGTTGTCGTCGTCGTTGGCGTCGACCCACTCGAACCCGGACAGGCCGGCGTCGTGGACGTGCAGCGCCGGCACGCTCTTGTAGAGGCGGTTCAGCTCCATGATCAGCGTCATGAGCTGGACGTGCAGCGGCGACTCGCCGAGCAGGTGCCAGTCGACGCTGCGATCGTGCGCCCACTCGTCGTATTGCCCGATCTCGCCGCCTTGAAACAGGAGCTTCTTGCCCGGCTGGCCCCACATCGAGGCATAGAGCAGGCGCAGGTTGGCGAACCGCTGCCACAGATCGCCGTGCATCTTCTGCAGCAGCGAGCGCTTGCCGTGCACCACCTCGTCGTGCGACAGCGGCAGCACGTAGTTCTCGCTCCAGAAGTACATGCTCCGGAACGTCAGCTGGTGGTGGTGGTAGCGGCGGCCGATCGGATCGCCGGCGAAGTAGGCCAGCGCGTCGTGCATCCAGCCCATGTCCCACTTGAGGCCGAACCCTAGCCCGCCCGTGTAGACCGGACGCGAGACGCCCGGCCACGACGTCGACTCCTCGGCGATGGTCTGGATGTCGGGGTGCTCGCGGTACATGCCGGTGTTGAAGGTGCGGATCAGATCGATCGCCTCCAGGTTCTCGTTCCCGCCGTGCTCGTTGGGGATCCACTCGCCGCCGCGCCGGCCGTAGTCGAGGTAGAGCATCGAGGCGACCGCGTCGACCCGCAGCCCGTCGATGTGGTAGCGGTCGAGCCAGAAGTTGGCGTTGGAGATGAGGAAGCTGCGCACCTCGTTGCGCCCGTAGTTGAAGATCGCGCTCCCCCACTCGGCGTGCATCCCCTTGCGCGGGTCGGCGTGCTCGTAGAGGTGGGTGCCGTCGAAGTAGATGAGCCCGTGCTCGTCGGTGGGGAAGTGCGCCGGCGTCCAGTCGAGGATGACGCCGATCCCTTCTTGATGAAGACGATCGACCAGATACATGAAGTCCTGCGGGGTGCCGTAGCGCGCGGTGGGCGCGAAGAACCCCGTCACCTGGTAGCCCCACGACGGGTAGAAGGGGTGCTCGGCGATGGGCAGGAGCTCGACGTGGGTGAACCCGCAGCGCCGCACGTGCGCCGCCAGCTTGGGGGCCATCTCGCGGTAGGAGAGCCAGCGGTTGCGCTCTTCAGGCACCCGCATCCAGGACCCGAGGTGGACCTCGTAGATCGCTTGCGGCGCCTCGAGCGCGCTGCGGGCGCGCCGCACGTGCATCCAGTCGGCGTCGCCCCACTCGTACGCGAGGTCCCAGACGATCGACGCCGTCGCCGGCGGCAGCTCGCTGCGGAACCCGTAGGGGTCGGCCTTGTCGACGCGGTAGCCGTCGTGGCGCGAATCGATGCGGTACTTGTAGTGAGCCCCGTTGGCGAGCCCGGGCACGAACCCCTCCCAGATCCCCGACCCCTCCCGGGACGCGAGCGGCACGGGAGCCGCGCCCCACCCCTCGAAGTCGCCGATGACCGCGACCTTCGCCGCGTTCGGCGCCCAGACGGCGAACGCCACGCCGGCCCGACCGCCGCGCGTCGTCGGGTGG
>DASYCK010000008.1:0-9867 GCA_036500205.1 Polyangia bacterium
CGACCCGCAACGTGTCGAGCAGATGATCGAGCTCGGTCGACACGTGCTGGGCGACCTGACGGGCCATCTGCAGCTCGCTCTCGTCGACCGCCGCGCGCACGGCGCCTTGACCGATCCGGTACGAGGAGTAGCCGACGATGAGCAACGGCAACAGCGAGACTCCGAGCGCCAGCAGCGTCAGCTTCGCCAGCAACCTCGGGCGCATCATGGGGTGGTCGCGGCCGGGCAAGGGGGCGGGGAGGGGACCGCGCCCCCGTCGACCGCGTCGTCGCTGTAGGTGAACGCGCCCGCGAAGACACCGGTGCCCGTGACGGGATTGGTCGCCCAGATCGACACCGTGCCCTGTCCCGGCGGCGGATAGCCGGTCACCTTGTCACCGGCGACGTAGCTGATGATGCACATGGGCTGGGCGGTCTCCTGCGTGAGGCCGAAGGAGATCGAGACGTCGCTCGTCAGATCATTGCCGGCGATGGTCACGAGAATGGCCCCGCTCGTGGGGCCCACCGACGGCTCCACGATGCGCGGCTGCGGCGGCGCGAGATAGCGGAACGCCGCGGCCGCGCGGCCGACGCCCACGGGGGTGAGCCCGGGGTTTCTGACCTCCACCAGGACGGTGTTCGGAACCGACCGGGGCGGGGTGAGCCCCACGATGGTCTGATCGTCGAGCCGATCGCCGCCGACCGTGTCGCCCATGAGGGGAACCCCGTCGATGAAGGCCTGCGAACCGGGGAAAAAATATCTCCCGTGAACGACGAACTGTTGCAGGCCGGCCAGCGCGCCGATGGGCCCCTCGAACGAGTCGACGACCGGGATGGGCGCCACCGACAGGGTGACGTCCTGGGAGGCCATCTGGCCCGAGACGTCGATCGCCACCACGTGAAACGAGAACGGCACCGGGCCCGTCAGACCGTCCGGCAGCGGGGCGATCATGAAATCCGGTTTGCACGAGATCTGCGAAGGGGGCGCCATCGTGTCGAGCTGCAGCGGCAGCAAGGGGCATGAGCCGTAGATGTTGTCGGAGGTCCACCAGTCGACCTCGCGGAGGTGACCGGGATCGTCGTCGACGAAGATCATTCCGGTGAAGGAGGTCCCCGTCATCCCCGCCGTTGCCGCCGTGTTCGCACCCAGCGTGTCGGTGGCGCTCGGCCTTTGCACGAAGAGCAACGGAGAGAACGTATCGGCCCCCAGCTCCTCGAAGGCGCCGTGCAACGTCGTCGACCGACCGTTCGGAGCATCGACGCGAACCGCGTAGAGCCCCGGCGCCGTCCCCTGGGGAACGGTCACCAGGTAGGTGTCGATCCCGTTCCAGGCGGTGGTCCCCAGCGACACGGCGCTGGGCAACCCGGGGGTCTCTCCGACCAGCCACGCGTGAATCGTGCCGTCGTCGTAGGAGGCCGATTCGGCGGCGATGTCGACCACCAGCTCGGGCCGAAACTCCGCCTTGATGGCCATGAGCACGGCGAAGTCGGAATAGGCCCTGAGCGGCGAAATTCCGTTGATGACGGGGGCGCCGCCGGCTTCCCCGCATGCCGACACACCGAGCAAGGTGGCCAGCGTGAAGCGCAGCGCCCGTTCACTCAATCGAAGAACGCCTCCGTGCGAATTTGCCGCTTTCGATCGACCCCCAGCGCCATCAACGCGCGCTTGGTGTCGGTGATCATGGCGCCGTTGCCGACGAGATAGAACGTCGGAGAGCGAAGCGTCGGAAAGATCTCGACCAGCGCCGGCGTGATGCGTCCCCGTCCGCCCGTCCACCCATCGGGAGGCGACGTCAGGCAGATGGTGAGCTCGACGTGGGCTCGCCGACAGAGCTCCTCGATCTCGGCCCGCGCGAACAGATCCGACTGGTGGCGCGCCCCCCAGAACAGCAGCCGGCGCCCCTCGATGGGCCGATGAATGAGCTCGCCCAGCATCGGCAGCACGGCCGCCAGGCCGGTGCCGGTCGCCCCGAAGACCGTGTCTCCCGGGTGCGCGGCGTCGAGGACGAAGAAACCGTGTGGGCCGGTCATGCGGACCTCGGCCCCCACCGGCAGGTTCAACAGATAGTCGGTCGCCGCCCCCTCGGGGATGGCGCGAACGATGAAGCGCAACTGATCGCCGGCGTGGCTCGGCGACGCGATCGAATAGCTGCGCTTGAGCGGGCTCCCCTTGGCGTCGCTCCCCACCGCCAGGGACACGAACTGCCCCGCGCGAAAGGGGAGATGGGCGGGCTCGCGCATCTGAAAAACCAGGTCCACCACGCCAGCGCCCACGGAGGTCCTCGAGGCAAGGGTGGCGGTCAGAGGCCCGGCCGAGACGGCGGGGGGGGACGACGGCATGTCGACAATGGTACTAGGAAAAACGCCGCTGCAGAGGGCTTTAGATACCCGAACGGCGCGCCCCGTTTCGGGCGGGTCGCGCGCGGACGCCGGGGCACGGTCGTGTTAGGGTCGCGCCATGGTGCGAACGGCCTCGATCAAGCACAGCGGTGTCACGCGAATCGGTCTGTTGGCCGGTCTTCTCTTGCTGGGCGCCTGCCCGAAGAAGGACGACGCCCCCAAGGCGGCGGGGCTCGCGCCGAGCGGGGCGCCGACCGCCCCCGCCCCGATGGCGACGCCCCCCACGGCCCCGCCCGAGGCGCCTGCCGCCCCGGCCGCGGCCAACGGCTCCGACACCATCACCGGCAAGATCACGCTGGCGCCGGCCCGCAAAGGGGACGTCTCGCCGAGCGACGTCGTCTACCTGGTGGCGCGGCGCATGCCGGACAGCCCGGGGACACGGGGCTCGCTGGTCGCCGTCAAGCGCTTCACGGCCAGCTCGTTTCCCATCGAGTTCACGCTCGGCGCCGCCGACATGATGTTCAAGAACGGGGCGTTCGAAGGCGAGCTGCAGCTGGCGGCGCGGGTGGACAAGGACGGCGACCCGATGACCCGCAAGAAGGGCGACGTGTTCGGAACGCGCGATCACGTGAAGGTGGGCACGACCGGCGCCGAGGTGGCGCTGACCGAGCTACAAAAAGAGGACGAGTCCCTGGCGGGCGCGGGGCCCATGGGCGGGCCCCCCTCGGGACATCCCTGACGCGTGCCCGAACGCTTGAACGCGCGCGCTTGAACGCGTATGTCTGTGACCCCTGATCCCTTGAATTGACCCAGAAAACGGAGAGCCGATGCCGGACTACAAGAAGCTGCGCGACATGGTCAGTCACCGTGTGACGTTCGAATACGACTCGGGCGCGAAGGTCATCGGGTACCTCGCCTCGTGTGCCCCGGCGACCGGACCGGTCCAGATGGTGGTGCTGTCCAAGGTGCAGATGCTGGACGCGACCAACGGCGTGATGGCCAAGTACGACGAGCTGCCGCTGGTGCCGAACGGCCTGCTTGCCTATCGGGTCACCGAAGGGCCGCTTTAACCGGGGGCGCGCCGTGAATTCGTCGGGTCGACAGCGGCCGTGAAGCGCATCGTGGCGATTGTTCATGGACGCGTCCAGGGCGTGGGGTTTCGCGCCACGACATGCGACGTGGCCCGGCGGCTCGGGCTCGCCGGCTGGGTTCGCAACCGCCCCGACGACACCGTCGAGGTGCAGGCGCAGGGGGACGAGCAAGGCTTGCAACGGCTGCACGAATTCTTGCGGCGCGGCCCCTCCCTGGCGCGCGTCAGCAACGTGGATTGGTTCTGGGAAGCGCCGACGGACGATCTCGCGGCGTTCGAAATCAGATAGATGAGGAGGTCCCGATGAGCGCTTCCGACGGTTCCGGTGTCATCAAGTCCATGTCGCGAGAGGGCCGGCGCTTCCCCCCGTCCGAGGCGACGCGGAAGCACGCCTTGCTCGACGGTCCCACCTATCAGCGGCTCTACCGCCAGTCGGTCGAGGAGCCCGAGACCTTCTGGGCCGACATGGCGGCCGCCGAGCTGAACTGGTCGAAGCCATGGGAGCGCGTGCTCGAATGGAAGCCTCCGTTCGCGCGCTGGTTCGACGGCGGCGAGCTGAACGTCTCGGTCAACTGCCTCGATCGCCACCTGCCCACGCGAGGCGACAAGACCGCGCTGCTGTGGGAGGGTGAGCCGGGCGAGGTCCGCAAGCTGACCTTCCGCGAGCTGCACACCGAGGTGAGCAAGTTCGCGAACGTCCTCAAGTCGCTGGGGGTGAAGGCGGGCGATCGCGTCGCCATCTACTTGCCGATGATCCCCGAGGCGGCGGTGGCGATGCTGGCGTGCACGCGCGTCGGGGCCACGCACACCATCGTCTTCGGCGGATTCTCGGCCGACGCGCTGCGGGACCGCATCAACGACTGCACCGCCAAGCTCTGCATCACGGCCGACGGCGGGTACCGCCGCGGCAAGGTGGTGCCGTTGAAGGCCAACGTCGACAAGGCGCTGGCCAGCACCCCCACCATCGAAAAATGCATCGTGGTCCGTCGCACGGGCGAGGAGATCCCGGTGGCCGAGGGGCGCGATCTGTGGTGGCACGATCTGATGGCGAAGGCGGAGCCCGTCTGCCCGCCGACGAGCCTGCCGTCCGAGCACCCGCTGTTCATCCTGTACACGTCGGGCACCACGGGCAAGCCGAAGGGGATCGTGCACACGACCGGCGGCTACCTGCTGGGCTCGCACCTGACCACGAAGTACGTGTTCGATCTGCACGACGACGACGTTTACTGGTGCACCGCCGACATCGGCTGGGTGACGGGCCACAGCTACGTCGTGTACGGGCCGCTGTCGAACGGCGCCACCACGGTGATGTACGAAGGCGCCCCCGACGCGCCCGACAAGGACCGCTTCTGGGACATCATCCAGCGCCACGGCGTGACCGTGTTCTACACGGCGCCCACGGCCATCCGCGCCTTCGTGCGCTGGGGCGACGAGTTCCCCAACAAGCACGACATGTCCAGCTTGCGGGTGCTCGGCTCGGTGGGCGAGCCCATCAACCCAGAGGCCTGGATGTGGTACCACGAAGTGATCGGCAAGGGGCGCTGCCCCATCGTCGACACCTGGTGGCAGACGGAGACCGGGGCCATCATGATCACGCCGCTGCCGGGGGTGACGACCACCAAGCCGGGGAGCTGCACGCAGCCGTTCTTTGGCGTCGTCCCCGAGATCGTCAAACGCGACGGCACGCCGTGCGGCCCGGACGAGGGGGGTTTCCTGATCTTGAAGAAGCCGTGGCCCTCGATGTTGCGCGGCATTCACGGCGATCCCGAGCGGTACGCGAAGACGTACTGGAGCGACGTTCCTGGCGCCTACTTCACCGGTGACGGCGCCCGTTGCGACAAGGACGGCTACTTCTGGGTCATGGGGCGGGTCGACGACGTGTTGAACGTCGCCGGCCATCGGCTGGGGACGGCCGAGATCGAGAGCGCGCTGGTGTCGGCACCGGGCGTGGCGGAGGCGGCCGTGGTCGGTCCGCCGCACGAGCTGAAGGGGCAGGGGATCTGCGCGTTCGTGACGCTGAAGGCGGGGGTGGTGGCCACGCCCGAGCTGAAGAAGACGCTGTCGGACCACGTGGTGCGCGAGATCGGCGCCCTGGCGCGGCCGGACGACATCCGCTTCACGGACGCGCTGCCGAAGACGCGGTCGGGGAAGATCATGCGGCGGTTGTTGAAGGAGATCGCCACCACGGGCGTGGCGCTGGGGGATACGACGACGTTGGAGGATATCAACGTGCTGGGGAAGCTGTCGGCGGCGCGGGACGACGACGAGTAGTCGCCGCCTTCTTCTGGCCGCCTGCCGTCGGACTGCGTCCGACGGCAGGCGGTTGAGTCTTCGGCGGACGCGACGGGGAACCGCGGGAGGCGCGGCACAGGGGGGCCGCTCGGTCGGGCGCTCGGGGCCGCGCCTTTGCGCTCGGCGTGAGCGGACCTCCGCTTCGCGGAGCTCCGCTCACGCCGAGCACTCTTTTTCGGAACCGGATTGCTCTCTTCTTCTGGCCCGGACCGGAAAGCTCTCTTCCTCTCGTCGGACCGGAGCGAGCTCCTGGTCCGGACCGGAAAGCTCTCTTCTAAGGCCGGACACCGGTTAGTCGAGGCCGGGCCGAGGCCGAAGCATGCCGAAACCGTGCGAACACCGTGCGAACACCGTGCATTTCCGACTCCGACTCCGACTCCGACTCCGACTCCGAAAACAGAGCGGACCGGAGTCGCTGGCCGTCCGCGGCCAGCGGCGAGGACCGCATCGCGCGGCTCCGGCCGTCCGCTTATCAAGAGGCCTGCTGCCGCGAGACCATGGGATCGCTTCGCCGGTGCGGCGCTCACGACTAGGCGCGCCCGGTCAGGATCAGGGTCGGGTCAGGCCAAGGTCAGGGTCAGGCCAAGGTCAGGTCAGGGGTAAAGCCGAGAGCCCAGGCTACAGCGACGACCGCCGACAGGTCTTCAACCCCGTCCGCCCCAGCAGCACCGGCATCACCCGCCCCTCGGTGATCAGCTCGAAGTGGCCGTACTGCGACTTGAGACAAAGCAGCTTGGCCCCGCGCTCCGCGCGCGAAAGATCGCCGATCGCCCCCGGGATCCGCGGCAACGTGACGGCGTAGGGGAGGCTCTTCACGAAGGGGTCGGCCCACTTCGCCGTCCCCTTCACCACCAACGTCATGCGGTTGACATGCTCGCGCCCGAGCCAGTCGAGGAAGTCTGGCTCGTTCCCGTAGAGCGCGTCGATCAAGATCAGCTGGTGCAGCGACGGCTCGTCCAGCCAGGGGACCAGCGTGCGGTAAGCGCCCGAGTGTCCCACGACCACCAGCGGGCCGGACGGCTCCTTGATGCGGGCGTGACGAAACACGATCGTCAGCAGCCGACGCAAGGTCGTCCACGACGGCGCCTCCTCGGGCGCCGAGGGTGCCTCGGGGGCGATGAACAGGGCGTTCCGTCGGCTGGCGGCGAACTGGTCGGCCAGGTGATGCTCGTACCAGGCTTCGTCGATGTGCGTGTAGTAACCGTGAACGTAGACGACCACGCCCGCTGTCTTGCGATCGAAGCCGGAGGGGCGAAACAGGTGCACCGGCCCGTGATTCGTCTCGAGTCGCATGTGGCTGCCGCCCGCCTCCAGCTCCGTGGACACGCGGCCCGACATTGGCCCCAGCAGCGGAATCGGCGCCGACTCGGAGGCCACCTTCACCGTCGCCGTCTTCCTAGGGCTGGCCGGTTTGCTCTTCACCGCTTCAATATTCGTCGTCGGCGCCTTGGCGCCGCACAGCAACGGGATGAGCAGCAGCGTTCCGATCACTTCGTGATACGTCTCGTGATGAGCAGGTGATCATGATTGGCGATGTCGGGATAGCCGAACCGGAACGCCAGCGGCTGGGCCTTCTCCGCCCACAGCTTGCGGAACACCTCCGTGGGCCGGATGCCGCCGCCCAGGAAGGGACCGTCGAAGCGCCCATACGGGATCTGCTCGAAGCCGTTCGCCACTGCGTCGTCGGTGGGGATGCCGGTGCTGTCGGAGATCATCCACACCATGTTCTTCAGCAGATAGTTCCGGATCTTGCTGAACTCCTTCCACCACAGCAGGTAGCTGGCCGCCTTGGTGATCGCCGCGATCGGTCCCTTGCCCTCGAGGTGGCGCAGCACCGACGGATCGGCGGTGAGGTGGGCGTCGTCGAGGTTGGCGGCGATGTGCCGGAAGATCCGCCGCGGCCCGCCGCCGCGCGGGACGAACTCGATCTCCATGTTGGAGAACGCGGCCCGCCGCAGCTTTGGCTCGCCAGTGGCGTCGAGATCGTTCTGCGTCAGATACTGCAGGACGCCGTGGGGGTCGACGCGGAAGAACCGCACCGCCACCGGATCGAGCTGATTCATCTCCAGCGCCACCAGCGTGTACGTCAGATCGCCCGGCAGCTTGCTGCGCGCCATCTTGCCCATGTCGATGGTCTTCGAGTGACCGTAGTGAAACAGATGATTTATCTTCTCGCGGACCTCGGCCAGCATCGGCTCGAGGTCGGTCGGGGTCAGCGCGTCGACGGTGCGCGGATCGCCGGCCGGCTCGAGCGACAGCGTGGTGATCTCGGTCGCCTTGGGAAACGTCACCAGCGCCGTGAGGAGATCACCGCCCCCGAACGGGTAGACCACCGTCGTCGGCAGATCCTTCGGCACGACGCTGGCGAGAAAAGGGCGCGCCTGGGCCAGCCACAGCTGCCGCCACCGTTCTTGCAGCGCCGCGAGCTGGCTGCAGTGGCTCTCGATGATGCGCGGATCGAAGCGCTCGGGCAGCGCACCGAGCGGAGAACAGGCCGCGATGTGCGCCAAGGTTCGCGCATAGGCCGTGAAATCCAGCGTTCCCAGCGGAGGGCCAGCGGTCGGCACCGGCGGAGGAATGGGGGGCGCCGGTAAAATCGGCGCGCCGGCGACACCCGGCTCGGGCGGTGGTGGAGGAATGGGGCCGAAAGCCGCCGCCGTCATCGTCAATCGCAAAAAGTGGGCGGCAAAAACAGTACCGAGTATCACGACGCAACTATACACTCTCCGTTCGTGACCTCCGAGAAACGCGGCCTGGGAATGTGGTCGGGCGTTGGGCTGGTGGTCGCCAACACCGTCGGCGTCGGCGTGCTGACGAACACCGGCTACATGGCGGGACGACTGGGCCCGGGTGAGATCATGCTCGCCTGGTTGGTGGGGGGGATCATGGCGCTCGCCGGCGCGCGCAGCTACGCCGCCATCGCCGCGGCCATCCCCCGCTCGGGGGGCGAGTACCGGTATCTCTCCGATCTGTGGCACCCGGCGCTCGGCTCGCTGGCCGGCTGGACGTCGCTGCTGGTGGGGTTCTCGGCCCCGGTGGCGCTGGCGGCGTCGACGGCGGGACCGTTCTTCTCGACGCTGGTTCCGGGCGTTCGCCCCATCGTGGTGTCGGTGGTGCTGATCCTGCTCGCCACCTTGTCGCAGGCGATCGATCTGCGCTGGTCGAAGACGACGCAGAACGCATTCGCCGTGTTGAAGGCGATCCTGCTGGGCGGCTTCATCGTGGGGGGGCTCGCCTTCGGGCACCACGGCCTTCCGACCTGGCACGCCCCCGAGGCGACGGGGGAGTTTCCGCTGCGCCCCTTTGCCGTGTCGCTCGTCTACATCGCGTTCGCGTTCAGCGGCTGGAACACGGCCATCTACGCCGCCGAGGAGTTCCGCGAGCCGCGCCGGACCGTCCCCGCGGCCATGATGATCGGAACGTTCCTGGTGGCGGTGGTCTACCTGGCGGTGAACTGGATCTTCGTCGCGAACCTGTCCGGCGATCGCCTGGTGGGCTGGCTGAAGGAGGACACGTCGCGCATCACCCTGGCGCACCTGTTGATCGGCGAGCTGGCGGGGCGGGGCGTGGCGCGCCTGGCCTCGCTGTTCGTCATCCTGTCGCTGGTGTCGTCGGTCATCTCGATGACCATGGTGGGGCCGCGCGTGTCGGCGGCCATGGCGCGCGAGGGCTTCTTGCCGCGGGCGCTGGCGGGGCGCGACGGGCGCCCCCCGTTCGGCTCGGTCCTGCTGCAGAGCGCGCTGGCGCTGGTGCTGCTCGCCACGCACGGCTTCGAGGAGCTGCTCCGTTCGGTGGGCTCGATCTTGACCTTGACGTCGGGACTGACGGTGGCGGCGCTGCTCCGCCTGCGCTTTAGCCGGCGCGATCTGGTCCGCCCCTCCTGGTTCGTGGTGGGGGCTGCCGTGGTCTACCTGGCCGGCTCGGGCTGGATGCTGTACTTCACCCTGACGGACGCGCCCCACACTCTGATCTGGCTCGGCGTGGTGTCGGCGGCGGCGGGGACGGCGTATCTGGTGGCGGCACGTCGTCGGGCTTCGTCCCCTCCGCTGAGCGCGCCGGAAGCGCGCTGACGTCGCTGGGCGGCAGGCAGCGCCGCGTCGGTTCATGACCACGCATCCGCGTCGCTTCGCAAGCCGCCCAGCGGGCCGTGACCACCCGTCCGCGCGG
>DASYCK010000009.1:0-68416 GCA_036500205.1 Polyangia bacterium
GGTGTCGCAGGTCTCGTTCGCGCAGCACATCTGATTGTCAGCACCGCAGGCCGCGCCACCCGCGCCGCCCGCCGCGCCACCTCGGCCGCCAGCGCCACCGCCTCCGCGACCTCCCCGTCCGCCAGCGCCGCCCATCGGTCCGGCACCACCGGTCGCCACCGGACGTCCGCCAGCGCCGCCCGTCGGTCCGGCGCCGCCGGTCGCCACCGCACCGCCGCCCGCGCCGCCCTCCGGCGCTGCGCCGCCGGTCGCCACCGGATGTCCGCCCGCGCCGCCTGTCGGCCCGGCGCCGCCGCTGCCGACGATCGCGCCACCGCCGCCGCCCTTGCCACCGGCGCCGCCGCCAGTCCCCGCGTGACCGCCATTGCCGGTCGTCGTGCCGCCATGACCACCGTTGCCCGCGTCGACGCCGCCGTCAGACGAGCTTCCCGAGCCTCCGCAAGCGGCGAACGCGGAGATGATCCCCACGCACGACAACAAGATAATTTTTCGCGAGGCGGTCGTGCTCAAGAAGGTGTTGCCAGCGGAAATTGAAAGACTGCGGCGTCGTTTGATCATCTGCATCTCCTCATCATTCGGACGGGGGCAATTTTTTTCGTCTGACCCACGTACGTGGGAAAGACGGCCCAGGAACTTCAAGCCTTGTACCAAAATCGAACGGGCGTTACGACAAGCGCCGTCGGAGCCGAGACGATTCCCGCGTTACGCGACCGTTCCTTCCGTTACGTGGCGTTACGTGCCGACGACGGCCGAATTTGACCAACGGCGCTCGTCGCTGTAACCGCGATTGCATTTCCACGGTGAATGACCAATTTTCACGCGCCATGTTGCGGGTAAGTTTCCGGTGCGACCCGATCCCGTTCGTTGTCGTGGTGATTCCCGACTTTCGGGTGTAGACCGACCTCGTCATGCTCATCATCGAACCGATCTCCTGCTTGAGTGACAACTACGCTTATCTGATTCACGCGGAGGGCGAGACCGACGCCGTGGTCGTCGATCCCTCCGAAGAGGCGCCCGTTGCGGCCGCGCTGGCGAAGGCGGGCCTCGTGTTGCGGGGAATCCTCGCCACGCACCACCACCATGATCACGTGGGCGGCATCGTGGCCCTGGCGGCCTCCGCCGCGGCGCCGGTCTGGGTGGCGGCTCACGCGCAGGATCGCGGGCGCGTTCCTGGTCAGACCGTCTTCGTCGACGTACCCGAAGGGCAACTGACGGCGACCGGGCTGGCGATCGGGGGCGTCCCCCTGCTGGCGATGCACATCCCCGGGCACACGCGCGCCGCCATCGCCTGGGCCCTGGCGGGCCCGGACGGGGCGCCGACCGACATCTTCACGGGGGATACCCTGTTCGGCGCCGGCTGTGGACGGCTTTTCGAGGGAACGCCGGCGCAGATGTTCAGCAGCCTGCGCGCGCTCACCGCCCCAGCCCCCGGAACGCGCTTGTGGTTCGGCCACGAGTACACGGCCTCCAACCTGCGCTTCGCGGCCAGCGTCGAGCCGGACAACGGCTCCGTGGCGGCGCGGCAGCAGGGTGTCGCGGGGGCGACCACGCCGACGACCGTCGGTCTCGAGCGTGACACCAACCCCTTCGTGCGGTCCGCATCGGTCGAGGAGCTGGCTGCCCGACGGAAGGCCAAGGACACATTTTGATTTCTCCGGAATCCGCCGCCCGGGCTGACGTCATGCGAAAAATCCATCAACCGAAATGCGCCCTCGGATCACTGTGTACGGCGGTGCCACCCGTCACATATGCTGTTCGCCTGGCCCTCAAGGCGGTAAATCCTTCCAAGCCCTCGATTTCGCCCCGTTTTTACCGACGATGAATCTCACGCATTTGCATCGGCTCGAGGCCGAAAGCATTCACATCATGCGAGAGGTGCTCGCCGAGACTGAAAAGCCGGTGATGCTGTACTCCATCGGCAAGGACAGCTCGGTGATGCTCCATCTCGCCAAGAAGGCCTTCTACCCGGCGGTCCCACCGTTCCCGCTCATGCACGTGGATACCACCTGGAAGTTCCGCGACATGTACGCGATGCGCGACCGGGTGGCCGCGGAGTCGGGCATGGATCTGATCGTCCACGTCAATCCGGAAGCGGTCGCGAAGGGGATCAACCCCTTCACGCACGGCTCGGCCGTCCACACGGACACCTGGAAGACGCAAGGCCTGAAGCAGGCGCTCGACAAGTATCGCTTCGACGCGGCCTTCGGCGGCGGACGGCGCGACGAGGAGAAGTCGCGCGCGAAGGAGCGCGTGCTGTCGTTCCGCACCACCGCTCACCGCTGGGATCCCAAGAACCAGCGCCCGGAGCTGTGGCGGCTCTACAACGCCCGCAAGCACAAGGGCGAGTCGATCCGGGTGTTCCCGCTGTCGAACTGGACCGAGCTGGACGTCTGGCAGTATGTCTACCTCGAGAAGATTCCGATTGTCCCGCTGTACTTCAGCGCCTTGCGCCCGGTCGTGCAGCGCGAAGGCACCCTGATCATGGTGGACGACGACCGGATGCCGCTGCGTCCCGGCGAGACTCCCATGATGAAGAAGGTCCGCTTTCGCACCCTGGGCTGTTATCCGCTGAGCGGCGCCGTCGAATCGACGGCTGAGACGCTGCCGGAGATCATCGAGGAGATGATCCGGGCCCGCACCTCGGAGCGCGAAGGGCGCATGATCGATCACGACGGGGCCGCTTCGATGGAGTTGAAGAAGCAGGAGGGGTACTTCTAGTGCCATCCCTCCTCGCCCTCTCGGTCCGTCTCGCCATTTCAGTCCGGCTGGCCAGGACCTCGCGATGACCGACACCCGCACGGAGGAAGCTGCCGTAACCGACGCGAACATCCGGCTGCGCGTCCGCAAGAGCATGCTTCGCTTCAACACCTGTGGAAGCGTCGACGACGGCAAGAGCACGCTCATCGGCCGTCTGCTTTTCGAATCCAAGGCGCTGTTCGACGATCAGCTGGCCGCGCTGGCCGCCGACTCGAAGCGGGTGGGAACGCGCCCGGGCGAGCTCGACTACGCCCTCTTGCTCGACGGTCTCTCGGCGGAGCGCGAGCAGGGGATCACGATCGACGTCGCCTACCGCTTCTTCTCCACCGAGAAGCGAAACTTCATCGTCGCCGACACGCCCGGCCATGAGCAGTACACGCGCAACATGGTCACCGGCGCGTCGACCGCCGACCTGAGCGTCATCCTGGTCGACGCCCGCAAGGGGATGCTGACGCAGACGCGACGACACAGCTTCCTCGTCTCGTTGCTGGGGATCAGGCACGTGGTCCTGGTGGTCAACAAGATGGATCTCGTGGACCACTCCGAGTCCACCTTCCGCGCCATCGAGACCGAGTACCGGAAGTTCGCCGCCGACCTGGGGCTCCCCACCGTCACCTGCATCCCCATCTCCGCTGTGAACGGCGACAACATCACCACGCTGTCCCCCGCCACCCCCTGGTACACGGGCCCCACCCTGATGGGCCTGCTCGACAACGTCGAGGTCGACGACAGCCGCCTGCGCGAGCAGCCGCTGCGTCTGCCGGTCCAGTGGGTGAACCGCGTGAACCACGACGTGCGCAGCCTCGACTTCCGTGGCTACGCCGGCACCCTGGTGGCGGGCCGGATTCACAAGGGGGACGCCATCCGCGTTCAGCCTTCGGGCCGCACCAGCAAGGTGGCCCGCATCGTCACCTACGACGGTGATCTGGAACAGGCCATCGTCGGGCAGTCGATCACGATCACCCTCGAGGACGAGGTGGACATCTCCCGCGGCGATCTGATCGTCCGCGCCGACGAGCCCGCCGAGGTCTCGGATCAGTTCGAGGCCAGCGTGGTGTGGATGAACGAAGCGGCGCTGCTGCCGGGGCGCAGCTATCTGATGAAGATCGGCACCAAGACCGTCACCGCGACCATCGCCCCGCTGAAGTACAAGATCAACGTCAACAACCTGCAGCATCTGGCGGCCGCCACGCTCGAGCTGAACGAGATCGGCATCGTGAACCTGCAGCTCGATCGCGCCATCGCCTTCGATCCGTATCAGGTCAACCGCGACACGGGCGGCTTCATCTTGATCGATCGCATGTCCAACGACACCGTGGGCGCGGGTATGCTTCGCTTCGCTTTGCGACGCGCGCAGAATGTCCACTGGCAGGCGCTGGATGTGAACAAGGCGGCGCGGTCGCACATCAAGGGGCAGAAGGCGTGCGTGCTCTGGTACACCGGCCTCTCCGGGGCGGGCAAGTCGACCATCGCCAACCTGGTCGACAAGAAGCTGCACAGCATGAAGCGGCACACCTACCTGCTCGACGGCGACAACGTCCGGCACGGCCTCAACAAGGACCTGGGCTTCACCGACGTCGACCGGGTCGAGAACATTCGCCGTATCGCGGAGGTGGCGAAGCTGATGGTCGACGCCGGGCTGATCGTCAGCACCGCCTTCATCTCCCCCTTCCGCACCGAGCGGCATACGGCGCGGGCCCTCATGGGCGAGGGGGAGTTCGTGGAGATCTACGTCGACACACCGCTCGGCGTCGCCGAACAGCGAGATCCCAAGGGCCTGTACAAGAAGGCGCGCCGGGGTGACCTGAAGAACTTCACCGGTATAGACTCCCCCTACGAGTTCCCCGAGAACCCCGAGATTCGGGTCGATACCACCGCCTCTTCTCCCGAGGAAGCGGCCCAGGCCATCGTGGACTATCTTCAAAATCGAGGCTATTTCCAGGACAACTGAAGGACGGCGGAGGGCGGTCCGCGCCGTCCCCCCCGCTGGTCTTCTGGCGATCTCGGCATTTCCCGTCGACGCATGACGCGCATTTACATCTTCAACGGCGATGCCGATGGTCTCTGTGGCCTGCAACAGCTGCGGCTGGCGGAGGCGAAGGAGCGCGCCGACGGCACCCCGGAGACGCTCGTCACCGGGGTCAAGCGGGACATCGCGCTGCTGGCCCGTGTGACCGCGGCGCCGGACGATCAGTGCACGGTGCTGGACATCTCACTCGACGTGAACCGCGCCGGGCTGCTGGCGCTGCTGGCCAGCGGCGCGTCGGTTCGCTACTTCGATCATCACTTCGCGGGTGAGATCCCACCTCACGCGAACCTCGACGCGCACATCGATCTCAGCCCGAACGTCTGCACGAGTCTGCTCGTCGATCGATATCTCCACGGCAGCATGCGGCCGTGGGCCATCGTGGGGGCCTTCGGGGACAGCATGGTCGAGGAAGCGCGGGCCCTGGCGCAGGCGGCCGGGATCACGCCGCAGGCAGCCGAGGTGCTGAACCAGCTGGGGCTGGCCATCAACTACAACGCCTACGGTGAAACGCTGGCCGATCTGCACGTGGCGCCTGCTGCACTGGCGGCGGAGATGCTTCCCTTCGCGGACCCGCTGGAATTCGCGGCCCGCTCGGAGACCTATCGTCGCCTCGCCGAGGGATTTCGCGCGGACATGGACCTGGCGCGGCGGCTCGAGCCGGCGCGGAAGACGGCGGGCGCCATCCAGTTCCTGTTGCCCGACGCGGCCTGGGCGCGGCGAGCCAGCGGTACCCTGGCGAATGACCTGGCGAAGGCCCACGGCGGCAGCGCGCTGGCCATCATTTCGCCGAAGACCGACGGCGGCTATCTGGTCTCCGTGCGCGTGCCCCGCGACTGCCCCACCTCGGCGGAGGAGTTCTGTCGCCGTTTCCCCACCGGAGGGGGGCGGCGGACGGCGGCCGGGGTGAACCACCTGCCGACCGAGGGGCTGGAGGCCTTTTCGTCGGCGTTCGAGGAACAATTCCGCGCCGGCTGAGCCGCGCGCGTGAACGGAGCTCGCCATGGACAGCATCTTTTCCAGAATGGGTCACGTCTACCGCGTCCTGCGGCGGACCTTTCACGTCCGCGTGGCGCCGCTGTTCGTCGCGGTCGTCTTCAGCCTGCTGCGGACCATCGTCGCCATCGGCATGGCACTCGACAACGTGTTCTTCCCCCGGCTGCGCCGGGTGCGCGCCAACCGCCCCATCGTGCTGGTCGGCAATCCCCGCACCGGCACGACGTTCTTGCAGCGCTTCCTGGCCGACGAAGGCTTCGGCTCGGGGATGGAGCTGTTCCTGATGCTCTACCCGTCGCTCGTCTTTCAGAAGCTGCTGAAGCCCTTCATGCCGTTGCTCGAGAAGCTGAGCCCCGCCAAGTTCCACTCGACGGAGGCCCATCAGACGAGCTTGACGTCGGTGGAGACCGACGACGTGGCGGTGCTGTTCCGCTATCTGGACGGCTTCTTTCTCTACGGATTTTTCCTGTCGTTCGACGAGGAGGATCGCCTCCCCTGGTTCGATCCGCGCGTCCGCGACACCTCGAAGCGCGACATGGCCTGGCTGGACGCCATCTGGCGGCGCAGCCTGGTGTTGCACAAGGCCGATCGCAACATCGCCAAGCTTTTCTCGCTGGCGGTTCGTCTGCCGCAGTTCCTCGAACGCTTCCCCGAGGCGCAGATCCTGTACATGGCGCGCGATCCGCTGTCGATCATCCCCAGCGCCATGAGCCTGGTGATCGGCGTGCTCGATCGCGCGTTCGGGTTCTGGTCACTGCCGGAAGCGAAGCGCAAGCGCTGGCTCGACCGCATGTACAAGGCCTGGGTGCTGTTGCTGCAGAAGTTCCACGAGGACTGGACCAGCGGCGCCATCGACAAGAAGCGCGTCTTCATCGTGCGTTACGACCGGATGATGATGGACTTCGAGGGGCTGATGGACGAGATGTGCAGTTTCCTCGGCCACGAGATGACCCCGGCGCTGCGCGCGACCATCAGCAAGCGGGGCGAGAAGCAGCGCAAGTACGAGTCGGAGCACCGCTACGATCTCGAGAAGTTCGGTCTGACCGAGGAGCAGGTCCGGCGCGACTGCGCCTTCTTCTACGAGACGTTCCTGCCGCCGCTCGAGTTCCCGAAGGCCGCCGGAAAGAGCGCCTGATCGAAGCGGGGTCGGGCCATGCGCAGGTAGGCATGGCGATCTTTCAGCTTGATGGTGCGAAGGACCAGCGCCAGCACGACGGCAGGCGAAAGCACCAGCGCCGCCAGGAGGGACAGGGCCACCAGCAGGCGCGGCGCCCCGATCCAGAGGGACACAATCGCCGTTCCCAGCAGGGCCGGTAGCGCGAGGGGCGTCCCCGCGCGCACGAGGTTTCTCACGTTCACGTTTGGCATGACCTTTTGTCTATCATACAGGACAAGCGTCTTCAAACATTTCTTGGCCACATGGCCCTTCGCAAACGGCTATGTTTTTGGGGGTACATGTCCTCGAAAGAAGAGCGATGTCCCACCGAAGAGCGATCGCCATCACGTTTTTTTCGATCAATTTTGACGAAGGGGCACGGCGCGATGGCCCCAATGGCGTCACGAACCGGAGGACGATCACAAATGACCATCTCGACTGGAATACGCTTCCGCTCAGGCACGCTGCGGCGTTTGATGCTGGTGATGTGCGCGGCCACCGCAGCGTGTACCGGCGCAGGTGATGCGTCCTCGGGCAGCGGCGGCAGCTCCGGCTCGGGAGGAAGCGGCTCCGGCGGCGCGAGCACCGGGGGAAGCAACGGCTCGGGCGGCCGAACCGCCTCGGGGGGAAGTGGGTCGGGCGGAGCCACGGGCTCGGGCGGAGCGACGGGCTCGGGCGGAGCATCGTCGACCGGCTCCGGCGGTTCCGGCTCGGGCGGCGCGTCGTCGACCGGCTCCGGCGGTTCCGGCTCGGGCTCGGGCGGCGCCAGCACGGGGGGAAGCAACGGCTCGGGCGGCCGAACCGGCTCGGGGGGAGCGGTTGGTTCTGGTGGCGCCTCCGGCGGCCGCGCCGGCAGCAGCTCGGGCGGCAGCGTCGGAACGGGCGGCGCCGGTAACGTCGGCGGAAGCAGCGGCGACTGCACCATCACCGCCACCTCGACCATGGGCACGATCCCGACCGTCGGGATCGTCACTTATACGACCGACTTCACGGGCGTCACGACCGGCGAGATCGACTTCGGTCCGACGGGCGGAGCGACCACCACGGTAATGAAGGCCCCCATCGACACCACGCAGACCACCCCGAAGACGCTGCTGCTTGGGATGAAAGGGGGCAAGAGCTACACGTATCGGATCGTGCTGAAGTCCGGTTCGGGCAGCTGCACCAGCGCCGACTACACGTTCATGACCGGCGCGGTCCCCAGCAGCGTCACCAAGCCGACCGTCACCATCAGCAACGCCACCGCGCACGACAAGGGGTTCATCATCACCAGCGGCGGGTTGACCGGGACCCTCACCGAGATCCTCGACGCCGACGGTGAGGTGGTCTGGTGGGCCACCGGCCCCGGCTCGAACAGCCGCTCGCACATGAGCTGGGACGGCTCGCGCATGTACATGATGTCGCTGAACGTGCAGAACAGCGGCAGCGGAAAGATCATCTCGCTGGGAATGGACGGCAGCGGCAGCATGACGGCCACCGGCGTGGCGGCCTCGCACCACGATCTGACCGCCATCCCGGGTGGCTTCGCGACGCCGATGTGGAACAAGTCGGGCACCGACGCCCCCTGCTCGCTCGTCGAGTTCGCGGACGGCACCTGGAAGACCACCACGGTCATCGCGGACATGTCGAGCGTCTACAACTCGAGCACGTTCCACACGAACGCCGTCCACTACTACGCCTCGGACGACACGTACACGCTCGGCGATCGCAACCCCAGCCTGTACGTCAAGGTCAGCCGAGCGGGCGCGCTCATCTGGCAGTTCGGCGGCTCCAACCCCAAGGACGCGACCAAGTCCTTTTCAGGCGTCACCACCTGGATGGTGAACCACGGGCACCATCTCCTCGCCGACGGGACGTTCCTGTTCTTCAATAACAACGCCAACGAGGCGTGGGGCTACAAGCTGAACACCACGAACATGACCGCCACCAAGACGTTCATGTACACGGCGAGCGGCGCCACCAGCAACGTGCTCGGCGACGTCCAGGGCCTACCAAACGGAAACATCCTGGTGACGTTCTCCACCTCGGCCCAGATTCACGAGGTGCCCGCCTCGGGCGGAACGGCGGTCATGAAGATCACCACGGCCACCTCGGCCGGGTATGGCTACGCCGAGTTCCGCGAGTCCCTTTACGGCCCTCCGCCATATTGATTCTTGGGATTCAGGGAGGTCACGCGGCCCCCTCACCCCGGCCCTCTCCCCGCTTCGCGGGGCGAGGGTGACTTGTGCTTCCACGTAACCGGTGGACTCCGTCACGTTGCTTTCGCGCCGGCAGACGACCGACCTTCGCCTCGCGCCCCCGTCACCCTCGCCCCGCGGAGCGGGGAGAGGGCCGGGGTGAGGGGCCCGCGGCCGGGCCGTGCATCGGCGTACGGGGGGAGCTGGTGAGCGGTCCCCCCTTCACGCTCACTGCGCGCGTTCCAGGTAGCTGGTCGTGAAGTAGTCGTCCTTCGTGTTGGGCATGAAGGACATCTTCTTGAACTCGAACGTCGAACGGCGGCCGTTCTGCTTGTTGGTCATCTCCATCTGCATCGGCCGATAGCGCTTGTTCTTCGGGTCGAGCAGCTTGAAGTCCTTCTGCACCAGCTCCTTCAGCAGTTTCCCGTCCTTGTCGTACATCAGGCCGCGAACCGCCGTGAACTTGTCCTTGGTGACCCAGTAGGTCTTCTTCGAGTATCCCTCGGAGTCCGCGGTCTCCTTCGACTTCGGCAACACGTCGATGACCCAGCACGTCTCGCCGGCGCCGCAGGGCTCTTCCTTGCCCAGCGTGTAGTTGAAATCGTCGAGGGCCGGGATGTTGAGATCGCTGTACGTGAACTCGCTGCCCATGAAGCTCTGCGAGCCCTGCGAGCTTACGATGCGGCGGGTCTTGCGCATGGCCGGCAGGTAAATCCAGACGTCGTCGGCCTTCGACTCGTAGTCGAACACCAGCACGGCCGTCCCCTGCACGTCCGCCGGCGACAAGAAACGGGAGACCCGCTTCTCGGTCTTGCCCCCGTCGAACACCTTGGTGGCGACCGCGATCTCGCGCTCGCGCGTCTGCCCCTTGTCGCCGACGATGGTCATCTTGACGACCGCCTCCGAGCCATCGACCTTGCGGGTCACGGTGACCTTTTCCATGATGTCGCGCGCCGACAGCGCCGCCTGCGCCGCGGTGGCCTGGGTGAGGGCGCCGGCTGTCATGGTCAGGGCCAGGGCCGCGGTGAATCCAGGGATGGGAAGTCGATGCTGTCTCATTGGGCTATTTCCTCGATCGTTCTTTGATTCGTTCTTGCAACCGTTCTTGTCTCAAAACGAGTAGCGAAGCTCGGCGTAGCCGGCGCTCAGCACGGCGTTGATCAAGCCGAACAGGGTGTCGCGCGGGCCAGCGAACACCTGGGCGCCCAGGTAGACCATCATGGCGTCGGACAGGTGATAGCCGATGCGCGGCGTGATCAACCACTCCTTGGTCGTGAAGTTGTAGAGCGCCAGCGACGACAGCGACAGCGCCTCGTGCGCGCCCAGCCACTCGAGCCGCAGCGTGCCGATGTGCTGCACCTTGGCCGTCTGCGAGAACAGGATCTGGCTGGTCTTGGCGAGCTGCTGGTTGATGGAGATCGGCGCGTTCGTCATGAAGACGCCATAGTTCGGGTCGCTGCTGGGGGTCTTCAAGATGGAAGGGTCGAGCGTCATCGACGGACCGGGCTCGAGCTGCCAGTCGAACACGTACCGTCCCATGTACTGCGCGATGACGCTGAGCGAGCCGAAGTTGTGGTCGACGCCGAGGACGTACTGCGCGTCGGGACGGGCCGCGTAGGGACGATCCTTGTAGTCGTATGGGCGCCGGTAGGCCGCCTCCCCGCGCAGGGTCAGCACCGCGCCGAGCGCCGTCGAGAAGTCGAAGCCGACCACCTGATGATCGTACGCGGTCCTCGACACCACCACCGAGGGGTTGACCTCATCGAAGGTCACGCTCGTCAGCGTCAGGCCCGGCATGGGGGCGTAGCCACGCAGGTACGAGAACGACATCTCGAAGGAGGCGAGCTCGAGGTGAAGGCGACCGGCGGCCAGACCGTTCCGGAGGTCGGCCGACGGGTAGGTCGGCTTGCCGAACGAGACGAAGTCGGGCAGACCGACGTTGGGGAGCTGGGTAGCCTGATAGAGCGGCATCCAGACCGCCTCCAGCCGAAACGGGGCGAACCGCAGGTTGGCCCGCGCCCCCACGTTGCCGACGCGGATGTCGTCCTCGAGCGGCGAGCGAATCTGAAAATCGACCGGCGTCAGGTTGTTGGTGGGGTTCAACGCATCGGCGCGCCCCCACACGATGATCTGCTTGCCCAGGCGAAGATCGAGCGGGCCCAGGTACGTGTTCACGTACGCCTCGCGCACGTCCACGATCGTCTGCGAATCGGCGCCCTCCATCCCGTAGCGCAGGCGGGTCTCGGCGAAACCGTCGCCATAGGCGGACTTGGCCGTCCGCAACGACAGCGACAGCTCGCCGTAGTCGGCCTTGATCTCTCCGGCCCGCTCGTTTGGCACCTTGCCGGCGAAGACGTCGCCACGCACGTACCCGTTCAGCGTGAACGACGGCGGCGCGGCCGCGCTGCTGGCGGCCTCCTTGGTGCCGCCCTCGCTGGCGGCGACGCTCTGCTCGAACAGGCCCCCGCCCGCATCGGCGCCCGCTGCTTCGGCAGGCGCGGCCTCCGCGGCTTCGCCCTTGGCGGCGGGAGCGGCATTGCCGGCCGCCGTCTCCGCACGCGCGACGCCTCCGCCCGCCAAGCCGAAAAGCGCCATCATCGTGGTCAGACGAAAGACGTTCACTGGGAAGCCCCCCCGGTCCATTCGCCCGTCACCATCACGATGGCGAAGCCAGCCGCCGCGCTGCCCAGCATCAGCTTGTCGCCCCGCTTCAGCGTGCGTTCCTTCAACAGCTGCTGGTACCCCACCCCCACGCTGGCGCTGGCCGTGTTTCCGTACAGCGCGTGGGTGTAGATGCCCTTGTTCGAGTCGACGCCGATGTCTTCGAGGATCTTGCGGACCATGGTCTCACTCGGTTGGTGAAAGATGTAGTGATCGATGTCGTCGGGTTTCAGACCGAGCGCGGCCAGCCGCTCCTGGACCCACGGGGGAATGACCTTTCCGACGCGCATCAGCTCGACCGACGACGAAAACAGCGTTCCGTCGACTGGTACCTGGCACAGATGCCAGTGGTCGGGGGCCGAGTAGGTGCTGAGCCCCAGCAACCGCGTGCCGCCACCGGGAAACGGCGTCTTGCGGAGCAGCATGCAGGCCGAGGCGTTGCCAATGGTCAGGCCAGCCGCCTTCATGTGCAGGTCCCGCACCGTCTGGATGTCGTAGCTGAGAAAGTCTCTCGACAGCTCGGACGTGCAGATCATCGCCGTTCGGTAGCTGTCGTGCAGGTTCAGATAGGCGGCCGCCGTCTGGATCGCCTCCAGGTGCCCCACGCACGCCGAGGTGACGTCGAAGGCGTGCGTCCTCTTCAGACCCAACTTCGCCGAGACCTCCATGGCCGTCGCCGGCTCGAAGTACTGACGAGCGATGCCTCCACAGATGACCAGATCGACCTCGTCCATCGACACGTCGTTCACTTCCAGACACTGCTTGGCCGCCAGCACCGCATAGTCGGCCACCCGCGCCTCCGGATCCGGATCCATGCGACGCTCTCCCGAGCGGCACAGCCGGAACACGTGCTCGATCGCCGACTCGACGGTGGCGAAATCTTCCGGCGCTCCCCGGAACTGCTCGCGCACGCGGCGAATGATCTCGGCGTTGTCCACCCGAGTTGTCGGAAAGGCAACACCGGGCTTGGATAGGTGCAGTTCCGGTAGGCTCACGCGCAATCTCCCTTGTAGAACGTCCAGGCGAGCCGGTGACGCGCGCGGGAAGGACAGCGGGTCCCTCGGCCTCCTCGGAAGATGATCAAGTCGAGCGGGGGCGTCAAAGCTGAACGCGCCGAGAAAGGCTGGAACAGACTCTGGAGAAGCTGTAGCGAGTACCTCGGGGCGGGAGAATCAAAAAGTGCTCCTGGGGAGAAGAGGGCGAAAATCGAGGCGGCACCGGGGACCACCGATCGAGATTTGACTGCGACAGTCGGCTGAGTCAGCGAATCGGCGGAACGAGCAAGGCACAGAATGCTAGCTGCCTTTTCATCACTTGCCAACACCATCCCGCCTCCGGGGCCGGTCACTGTCCGCCCCCGGAAACGGACCCCGTCAGGGTGCCAACCAGACCGATTGGGGTTGAAGAAATTTTCGGAAATCGCCCATTGCTTCGAAGGCTTATTTTCCAGTGGATCGAGCGATCCCGCGCTAGCGGCGTCAAACCGTTTGGGGTTTAATCCGCGCATGAAATTCGCCCCCAAGGTTTCCCGTTCGACCTCTACCGTCGGAGCTTTGCTCTGTTCAATCTGCCTGGTGCTCGTCGCGAGCTGCAGCAGCAGCACGAGCGGGAGCGATGGTGGGTCGCAGGCGCACGGCATCGCGCTGACGAACGCGAACAACTACACGGCGACCAGCAAGTTGACGATCCCCTCCGTGCAGACCACCGACGGCGCCGACCTCAAGATCTGCTGGAACACGATCTCGAAGGACATCCTCTGCCACACCGTAGACAGCAGCAACAGTATCGACAACGTGGCCTTCTTGCAGATCGGGAACCCGAGCCAGACGGTGGATCAGATCGAGCAGGCGCTGGGGCTCGGCAAGCAACCGAACGTCGTCACCTACGCCGAGTATCACACCGCCGACGCGCCGTCGGGACAGAACTGCGTGATGCTGTCTCAGATGACGCGGATCCTCGACAACGGCAAGCCGGCCCTCGACCCGTCGCAGACGTACAAGATGAGCGGCGGCTTCCGTTACATGCTGCTGTTCACCCACGGCACCACGTTGGGAACGGGCGCGCGCGCCATGACGTTCCTCGAGCCCGGCGCCGGGTCGGCGACCACGGTCAACGCTCCGGACGGCTGCAACCCGCCCATCCTCGATTTCCAGGCCGATCTGACCGGCCCGACACATCTGACGATCCCCGCCAACGGTCCCTACGTGGTCGATTGGAGCGGGATCACCCGCGACGGGCTCGGCAACGACGTGGTGTTTCAGAAGATTGACAGCCTGGTGGTCGGCTTCTACCAGGGCAAGAGCGTGACCGACCTGCAGAACAGCTTCCTCGATCTCGACACCATCGCGACCTCGTTCTATTCGATGTCGCTCAGCGCGGGGGTCAAGTACCACGATCTCACGGGCGCCATGGACACGATGAGCAGCGACGTCTTCCCCACCGGCTTCGACAGGACCGACGGGATCTGGGTGTTCGGCCTCCGCTGCAGCACCTGCGCCCTTCCGGCGCCGATCGCCATCTCGGTCGTCGACCACGGCAACTGATCGACCGCGGCAACTGATCGCTCCGCCGCCGCTCCCATCGATTGTCAAACATGAAGTCCTTCGTTGTATCCGCGACGTTGCTCGCCTCCGCCCTCCTCGCCCGTCGGGCGCTCGCCGAGGGCGGTTACTTCGCCGGGGTGGGTGGTTCCGAGGCGGCGGGACGCGCCGGCGCCTTCACGGCGAAGGCCGATGACCTTACCGCGGTCACGTTCAACCCCGCCGGTCTGGCCAAGCTGGGAACGACCGTCATCCAGATCGGGAACCAGGTCTCCTACAACAGCTTCGCCTTCACGCGCGCCCCCACGCTGGACTACGGGAACCAGCAGAACGGCACGGCTCCGCTGGTCACGTTCAACAAGGTGCGGAACCAGAAGCCGTGGCAACCCCTGCTCCCCTCGCTGGGCGTGGGCTCGAACCTGGGCCTCGAGAACTGGGGCTTCGCGCTGTCGGCGTTCGCGCCCTCGGGCGTGGGCGCCGAGCAATTCCCCCTGAACGGCGGCCAGCGCTACATGATGTTGAGCCGACAGGAGGTCCTGCTCACCTACGCGGCCAGCGCCGCCTGGAAGCACGACGACGTCTTCGGCATCGGCGCGACCGTGGAATGGCTCTACATGCCGCGCTTCAATTACTCGCTGGTCATTGACGGCAGCACGTTGAACGGCGCGAACAACCCGGTGTCGAGCGCGCTCGACATGCAGGCGACCATCAAGGGCTCCGCCCCGTTCACCTTCAACGCCATCGTCGGCGCCTGGTACCGCCCCACCCCGTCCGTCGAGCTGGGGCTATCGGGACAGGTCGTTCCCACGAGCCTGGTCGCGAAGAGCACGCTGGACATCCAGGTCCTGAACCCGTTCGACGCCAACCACACCTCGAACGTGATGCTGACCAGGAACGGCGACGCCGCCAACGACGTGACGGTGACGCTGCCCTTGCCGCTGATCGCGCGCGGCGGCGCGCGCTACCGACACCTGGAGGGCGGCCGTGAGCGCTACGATCTCGAGCTCGACGTCGAGTACGAGACCTGGTCCCGGGTGAAGAAGTTCGCCATCGAAACCAGGGGGTTGCAGGGAAACTACGCCAGCCAGGTCGTGAACATCGGCCACATCGACATCCAGAAGAACTGGCGCGACTCGGTGGCCGTCAAGCTGGGGGGCGACTACGTGGCGCTCCCCGACCGACTGACCCTGCGGGCGGGGCTCGTCTACGTGACGGCCGTGGCCGACGCGGCCTACGCGAACGTGGACGCGCAGAGCGCGCAGATGTTCGGGGGCGCCGTCGGCTCGTCCTTCTTCTTCGGCCCCTGGGAGCTGGTGGTGGCCTATCAGCTGCGGTACCAGCCGACCTTCACCGTCTCCGAGGCGAACGCCCGGGTGTACCAGCAGGTGCCGGGGAGCCCCTGCGTGACCGACCCCAGCAGCTGCGACGCGAACTATCACAGCCCCGTCGTCAACGCCGGAACATACTCGGCGAGCTCTCAGTTCGTCTCCGTGGACGCGCTCTATCGCTTTGGGTTGTGACGCTGCTGGTGACGATCCGGGCGCGCCGGGCCGTCTCATCGTCTTTTAGGTCGATCCGTCTCGCGACTCGTCTGGCAATCTGGCTTGGAGGAAAAATGCGACTCATGAAGCTCAGCACACCGGGAAGACACGCCTTGACCCTCGGACTGGCGGCGACGCTCGTCGGAGGCCTGGCGATCGCGTCCGCGCTCCCCTCCCTCGATTCCCCCGAGCTGGCCCAGGGGCCCTTCGCGTCGATGCACATGATCCTCAAGAAGACGATCCTGAGGATCAACATCGCGACGATCGACGTTCGCTTCGACAAGCCGACCCAGGGGCGCTTCGCCGAGCTCGCCCGCAACCAGAAATATTCCGACCCGCTGGCCCAGCAGCTGGCCCAGGTCGCCATCGGCGCCCCGAACGCGGTGGTGCAGATGCAGTTCAAGCACGACGTCTCGCTCGATCGATGGATGGACGTGGTGCGCGACAACGTCAAGCAGGCGCGCGAGGCGGGCCTCATCACCGCGCAGCTCGAGCAGCAGGTCAGCCAGGGTCTGCCGCAGTGGTTCGCCCCGCTGCGCGAGCGCGGCTACGAGAAGGGGGACCGGTTGCTCTATGCCGTCAGCCCCGAGGGGCTGCACACGGCGGTGGCGTCGCTCGACGGCAAGGTCCTCATCGACCGGATGGACAAGGAGCACGGGACCAAGCAGGTCGTCCTGGCCAGCTACTTCGCGTCGGGCAGCGAGTTCCGCGAGCCGCTCATCAAGTCGCTGCTGGAAGGAACCCACTGAAATGTTGCGCCGCTATGTGACCTCCGTGGTCGCTCGACCGAAGCTGGTGATCGCGCTCGTCGTCGTGGTGACCTTGACCCTGGGCTTCTTCATGACCCGCCTGAAGGTGCTGCTCGACATCGACGCCCAGATTCCGCCGGGGCATCCGCTGGTGGTGGTCGGCCAGCGCGTCGAGAAGCTGTTCGGCGGCAAGTACGTCACCGTGATCGGGTTCTATCCGCAGTCCGGCACCATCTACACCCCCGCCATCCTGGGCAAGGTGAAGCGGGTGACGGCGGCGCTCGAGAACATTCCCGGCGTGAAGCCGGGCAGCGCGCTGTCGCTCATGTCGCCCCGGGTGAAGGACATTCACAGCGCCGACGACGCGCTGGAGATCACGCCGCTCGCCGCCACCGTGCCGGCGAACGACGCGGAGATGGCCAAGTTCAAGGAACGGGTGAAGGCCAACGCGTTCCTGACCAGCCTGTTCGTCAGCGATGACGGCCGCGCCACGTCGGTGCTGGTCGACTTCGACGACTTCGCCAAGGCGGGCGGCGCCAAGGGGCTCTACGATCGGCTGGAGGCCATCGTGGCCCCCGAGCGCGAGCCCGGGCTGGAGATCTTGCCCGCCGGCGCGCCCACCATCCTGCACTGGCTGCTCATCTACACGCGCCGGGTGGCGCTGCTGTTCGTGCTGGCGCTGGCGATGATCGGCTACCTGCACTACCGGGCCTTTCGCACCGTGCAGGGCATGATCATCCCGCTCGTCACCGCCATCATGGGCGTGATCTGGGCGCTGGGGTTGATGGGGCTCATCCATGCCCCGATGGACCCCTGGAACATCATGACGCCCATCTTGCTGCTGGCGATCGGCGCCGGCCACTCGGTGCAGATCCTCAAGCGCTATTACGAGGAGTACGGGCGCCTCCAGGCGACCCGTCCCGATCTGTCGCCGGTGGAGCACAACCGCGAAGCGGTCATCGAGGCCACCACCAAGGTCGGCCTGGTGATGCTGGCGGCGGGGACCATCGCCGCGCTCAGCTTCGGCTCGCTGGCCACCTTCGGGCTCCCCTCCATCAAGAACTTCGGCCTCTGCACGGCGTTCGGGATCCTGGCGGCGCTGACGGTCGAGCTGACGTTCATTCCGGCGGTGCGAGTGTTGCTGTCGCCCCCTTCGACGAAGCAGACCGACCGCGAGAAGAAGGAGGAGTTCTTCGACCCCATCCTCGATCATCTGGCGAAGCTGGTCCGCACCGGCAAGGAGCGCCCCATCCTGTGGATCTTCGGGGTCCTCATCGCCATCGCCGCCGTCGGGGTGGTGCAACTGGAGGCCGGCAACAGCCTGGGGGCGCAGTTCTTCGAGTCGAACGCGCCGGTACACGGCTTCCGCATGGCCGACTCTCGGCTGGCCGGCACGCGTGTCATCCAGGTGCTGGTCGAAGGCAACGCGCCGGACACCATGAAGGACCCGGCGGTCTTGAAGCGCATGGACCAGCTCGAGACCTTCATCGCGCATCAGCCGCTGCCCATCGGCAAGGTGATGTCGATCGTGGATCTCTTGAAGCAGATGAGCCACGTCATCGAGGGGGGCGGCGCAGGGAAACTCCCCGACAGCGCCCAGGGGGTCGCCCAGTACCTGCTGCTCTATTCGATGGGCGGCGACGAGGAGGACCTGAGCCGCCTGGTCGACCACGACTTTCAGAACGCCGTGATCACGGCCTACCTGCGCACGGACGACTTCCGTTCCATGAAGGCTTTCACTGTGGCGACTCAGGCCGAGGCCGACCGGCTGTTCGCGGGCCTGCCGGTTCAGGCGCGGGTGGGCGGCGGCGTCACCAACGCCATCGCGCTGAACGAGACGATGGTGCACGGGAAGACCATCAACCTCATCCAGATCTCGCTGCTGGTGGTCATCATCACCTCGGTGCTGTTGCGCTCGCTGGCGGGCGGATTCCTGGTGTTGCTCCCCCTCGCCACGGCCGCCCTGGTGAACCTGGGGTTGATGGGCTGGCTGGGGATCCCGCTGTCGATGGGGACCGCCGCCATCTCCGCCATGGCGGTCGGTATCGGGGCCGACTACGCCGTCTACTTCATCTTCCGGGTGCGTGAGGAGTTCCAGCGCACCGGTGACCTGCGACGGGCGACGGCCACCGCGCTCACCACGTCCGGCAAGGCGATCGCCTACGTCGCCACGGCGGTCGCGGGCGGCTACCTTTGCCTGACGCTCTCCGGTTTCAAGGTCCACGTCCTGCTCGGCGTCCTGGTGGCCTTGACCATGATCACCAGCAGCGCGGCCACGGTCGCTTTCCTGCCGGCGGTCATCCTGCGGGTCACGCCGCGCTTCCTGAAGGCGCCCAAGGGCGCCCTGCCGTCCGATGCGGCGGCGACCCAGCTCGGCTAGGAACCCAGGCCGTCCAGGCCCGTCAGAACGGAGGCCGCTCGAACCACCCGCGCGACCGCGCCACCACCAGGGCGCGGAGCGGGGGCACCCCGGCTACTGCTTCAGCTCGATCGACTGCAGCATGCGTATGCCCTGACCCAGGGTATCGCCGCTCGCCACCGCGACCACGTACGTGAACGTGTTCATCGTGGGATCGAAATACTGGTTGAAGGTGTCCGTCGGAATGGTCGTGCCGTTGACGGTGAAGTCGTACAGGTGCGCCGACGTCATCCCCTTCTGAATGGTGATCGTGGGCGGCGGGACGACGAAGATGTCGCTCTGGGCCAGCGAGTCCTCGTTCACGGCCGTCTCGACCTCGGGCAAGCTCTTCGTGAACAGCAGCAGCAGTACCGTGCTCAGGTCATTCTTCGGATCGACCGGATGCTGGATCAGGTCCTTGGTGACCCCGCTCCAGTCGATGGTGAAGTTGGACTTCGCCATCACCGTCACGGGCGGCAGGGTGATGGTGCTGGAGAACGAATAGTCGTTCGACTGGGCCGCGGTGATGGACGAACCGCAGCTGTTGTTGTCACACGGCTTCAGGATCGTCAGGTACAGCGGCGCCGGATTCTTGCATCCGCCGCACTGGAGCGCGGCGATCCAGGTTCCACTCGAATCGATGCCGGGGAAGCTCTTCCCGCTGTCGGTCTGCAGCTGGGAAAAGTCGACGCTGGTCCCGCTGGGGATCTTGCAGGGCGAGTCTCCCACACAGCCCTTGTACAGGTCGGTGGCGATGAGATCGAGCATGAGGAACAGGCTCCCCTGCAGCTCGGACGGTGACTGGGTGTAGTGCCCGACGAACAGATTGGTGATGCTGGTGGGGTCGAAGTCGCGGCCGAGCGCGTTCGTCGTCAAGCTGCCCCAGTCGAGCGTGACGGCCGCCTTTCCCGAGGGGATCTGCGTGGGGGTCAGATTGTCGAGGTGCGCGGTGTAGTCGATCTTGGTCGAGCTCGACGTCAAGGCGACCGTGTTTTGCACCGCCGGGGAGTCGCCGCCGCCGCTTCCGCAGCCGATCATCGAGACCGCCAGTAGCCCTGGCAAGAACGCGGACAGGAACAGTTTCGCTTCGTGCTTCATGGGAAAGAATCTCCTGACGGTCACTGATGGGTCGTTACACGGACGGCAGCGGGACGAACGCATCCCGCTCTCGATCTTCTCACTTGCTACTTGGGAGGCGGTCCGTAAAGGGTGGCACGCTTCTCGATATAGCCAAAAGAGGCTCCCAGAGGCCAGCTCAACCGTTGCAGCAGGGTGCCGCCCGAGTCGACCTCGTCGTACACCCCCTTGGTCGAGTAGCCGATCACCGTATTGCCGTTGGGAAGCCGCTCCACGTCCCCCATGACATCGTTCTGAACGGTGGGGCTCGACGTGTATGACCAGATCTTCATAGCGGTCTTCGCCGTCGCGTCGATCTTCATCTCGATGGCCATCGACCCCTTGCCCGTGCCGCCGCCCGTCGTGCTGTTGTTGTTGAAGATCAGGAGGTCGTCGGCGGCAATGATGTGAAGGCCGTGCTCGCCACCTTTCCAGGAATCGCCCGTGAAGGTGTTACCGGTTCCGTTCAGCACCCAGACGGTGGTGCCGGTCCGGGTGACCTTCGTCAGGTCTTGGTTGTCGAGGTCGGAGAAGATCAAGGTATCGTCCGACTTCGAGTACTGGATGGTGTTCACGTGACAGGCGCCCGTCCCGCCATGAGCGGTGCGCGCGTTGACGATCGTCTTGACGGTGCCGTTCGGGGCCCGTTCCTTGATGTCGTCGCAGCCGTTCGACCCGTAACCGTAAAAGGCGACGGTCTCGTCGGGAAGGATCGTCATCTGGTGGTTCTGCCCGACAAACTCACTGGAGTGGTCTTCGTCGGTCACGCCGTCCATCGTCACCCGATGGACGTGAACCGTGCCGCTCGGCACGTTGGCGCCGTTGATCCACATGGCCTTGCCGTCGTAGGTCATGCGCGCCCCCGTCACGTCGCTGCTGATGCTGTACCACCAGACGATATCGCCGTCGCCGTCGAGAATGAAGGCGGGCGAGCCAGAGGTCCCCGCGTTCTGGGCATACTGGCCGGTGATCAAGAAACCGCCGTACAGCTTCGTCGCATCCTTGGTCGAAACGGAGATCTTGGGCAGCCCGTTCGTCAGCGCGCCGGTCATGATCGTCGCGTCGGGGCCCGTGCAATCGCCCGTGCTGTTCGAGGCCACGATGCGGTAGTGGTACATCTTGCTGGCCTTCATCCCCAGCAGCAGCGTGCGGTAGTCCTTCTGGGTGAGATCGACCGGCGCCGTCATTCCGTAAGACGTGGTGAGGCCGAAGTCGATGTGGGCGGACGTGGGGCTCGTCAGGGTCGTCGAGAACGTCACGATGCCGACGGTCGGAATCTTCGTGCTGGTCGAGGACGTGGGCGTGAAGGTGCACGAGGCGGTCATTCCCGCCCCGCCGCTCCCCGTCGCGCTGCCACCCGACCCGGTCGAGCCGCCGTTGCTCTGGCCGCCGCTGCCCGTGGTGGCACTCCCCCCGGAACCGGTCGAGCCCCCGCTGCCTTTTCCGCCGCTGCCGGTGGTGGCGGTTCCCCCCGAACCTGTCGAGCCCCCGCTCCCGCTGCTGCCGCCTGACGCGCTGCCCCCACTCCCACTCCCACCCGACGCGGTCGAACCTCCGCTGCTGGCCTTGCCGCCACTGCCGCTGTTGCTGCCGCCCGACCCGTTCGAGCCTCCGCTTCCGCTGGAGCTACCGCCGCTCCCGGTTTGCCCCCCCGAACCGCCGTTTCCTCCGCTGTTCGCGGCGCAACCGAAGCCGAGCAGAGACACACCACAGCACAACGCGAGCCGAGTCGAAATACGCAACATAACGGATCCTCCTGGCGACACTCTCATCGGGGGACGGAAGGGATCAGACCGGAACGCTCCTGCGCGTTGGCACGCGCCGGACTCCAGTTTTATCGCCTTCGCAGGGGGGTGCAATACGGATCAATGTGGCTTCTCTGGTGACCAATCTCATCGATTTGGTTGAAAAAATCGCCAAAAAACAGCCGCCGTCCGGGATTCACATGGCCCTCGATCTGGGAAACGCCCGGTCACGTCTTGCAAAGTAGCGAGCTGGATCGAAATAGTGGAATAAAGCGTTCTCACTCCCGCCCCAGTTCTGTTCTAATGGAAATGTGTCTAGACCCGAGCCGATCCGCAACGCGCTGCTCGGGGATTTTGTTTTCGGACCGATCGCTCCCTCCGGGCACTGGCTGAACTGCTCACTGTCGAGCGCCTCTCCTCGGCAAGAAACGGATAGTCATGATTGATCCCCCCATCATCCTCGGTGGCCTGATCGTCGGATTCCTCGTGGGAATGACCGGCGTCGGCGGCGGCGCGCTCATGACGCCGATGCTGGTCCTCATCTTCGGCGTCGAGCCCTTGACCGCCGTTTCCAGCGATCTGGTCGCCGCCGTGATCATGAAGCCGATCGGGGGCGGCGTGCACCTGCGCCGCGGCACCGTGAAGCTGGATCTGGTGAAGTGGCTGATGGTCGGTTCGCTGCCGTGCGCCTTCCTGGGCGTCGTCTTGCTGAAGATGGCCGGCTCGGGCCCCGCGCTGCAGTCGCACATCAAGACGGGCCTCGGCTATGCGCTGCTGGCAGCGGCGTCGGGCATCCTGGTGCGGCCGCTGCTGGCCCGGCGCCACCGCGACGTGTCCACCGACGAGAAGGTGCCCGTCCGGATCATCCCGACGATCTTGATCGGCGCGTTCGGTGGCCTGGTCGTGGGCATGACCTCCGTCGGCTCCGGCTCGTTGATGATCGTGTTGCTGTTCCTCCTGTATCCGCGGTTTCGCCTGTCGGACCTGATTGGCACCGATCTCGTTCAGGCCATTCCGCTGGTCTTCTCCGCCGCCCTGGGCCACCTGCTGCTCGGCGACTTCAAGCTGGCGTTGACCGGATCGATCCTGATCGGCGCCGTTCCAGGCGTGTATCTGGGCGCCCGGCTCTCCTCGCGGGCGCCCGACGGCCTGCTCCGTCCCGTGCTGGTCGTCGCTCTCTCGGCGTCGTCGCTGAAGCTGCTGGGGATCTCCAACGGCGTGCTGCCGTTCGCGGCGCTGGCGATCGCGGTGGTGGCCTTCGGGCTGAACCTGCCGGAGCTGCGGCGGTCGTTCGCGGCCCGGGCATCTGGTGAAGCGGCCGTGCCCCGCTCCAGCGCCGGCAAGGACCAGAGCTTGCCCCTCGACACCGCGGTCGTCCCGCGCGTCGAGGACAGCAAGACGAACTTCATGATGTCGGCCAAATAGGGCCGGCGCGCCGCCTCAGTCGAGGCTGTATTCGTAGAGAATCTGGCCGGTCAGATCGAGGTACTGGACGTGAACGCCGCCGGGCGTCACATCGACCTTTCCCCAGCCAGGGACCTCCCAGTCCTCGGTGTATCCGGTCTGGCTGGTCGGGAAGAACCAGATGGCCCCCGCGCTGCCCGGCAACGAGTAGTGTGTCTTGTCGACCGTCATGTCCGTGAAAACATGATCGTGTCCGTAGAAGAGGATCTGTACGCCGTGGTCCTGCATCAGCTGGTGCACGAGCGCCTGCTGACCCACTTGCGCCGCCCTTCCGCCGCCCCGTCCGTAAGCGGAGTCGTCGTCGTCGCCGGCGTTGCCGCCCACGGGGTGATGGATCAACAAGAACCGCCACTTCGCCGTGGCGTTCGCCAGCGTGTTCTGCAGCCAGGCGAGCTGCGCGTCCCCCAGGGTCCAATCGTCCGCCAGGCCGGGATCCCCCGACAGCAGGTGGCAGGTCGGCGTATAGGTGTAGACGTTCAGCACCACGAACAGCGCGTCGCCCCAGGTGAACGCGTAGTAGTCCTGGAACGGGCTGCCCCCCTCCGGATACGTCTGGGGGCTCGGCCCCGGTAGATACAGCAGGCGCTGATCGCGAGAGCGGTTGATCTCGTCGAGCGTATTGCAGCCACTCTCGCTGTCCCAGCCGCCGATCACGGGGAAGTGCGCCGCGTTCGCCACCGCGTCTCCGAAGGTCCTGCGATAGTTCAGATAGGCCATCCGTGTCACCGAGCCGTCCGGCGGAGGCACATTGAAGCCGTACTCGTGGAAATCGAGCATGTCGCCCAGGTTCACCACGAAGTCCGGCGCGGCCGTCCCGATGGCGGTGCTCACCGTCGACAGCGTCGTCGGGTCGCCCTGGTTTCCGTAGCTGAGATCCGCGCCGATGTGCGTGTCGCTGACCAGCGCGAAGCTGAATGCGGCGCCCGGCGCGCGGGCCGTGACGAACCTCCCCTGATAGAGCGCGCTCTCACCGCCCCCCAGCGCGCTGATCTGGTACTCGTAGGTCGTCCCACCGGCCAGCCCCTCCAGGTCCCACTGCGCCAGATCGACGGCGCGCGACTCGGGCACGAGGGCCGTGCCCCAGGCGGTCGCTCCCGTCTTGCGCAGGCGCGCCCGCAACGTGGAAGGATCGCCGGTTGCCAGCGCCGCGCTGATGCCGATGCCGTGGCTGGTGGGCGCGAAGAGGAGCGGGGACCCGGACAACGAAGGAGCGGCGCCGTCCATTCCCCCAGCCGCGCCGCCCACCGCCGCGCCACCCACGCCCTGCCCGGCGCCGCCGACATTCTCGTATTTCAACTGACCGCAAGCGGCGAACGCCAGGACGCACGTCCACCAGGAGAGACGACGAGCCGCCTGGAGGATCGGCGGGGCGGCGAACGAGCTTCGTGCGGCCATGGGCTCCTTCCGGATCTCCTTTTTGCACGGCGTTCTCCCCAAGTCACGCCAATTGGGCGGCGGCGCGCCAGGTGGGCGCGCGGAACGCGGGATCGAAGCCGAGCGCGCGGCGCGCCTTTTCGATGGAAACGGCGCCGTCGTCCTCGGCGATGTTGTAGATGCCCGGCGCCCCCTTCGTGACAGCGAGCAGGGCCGCTTGCGCGGCGGCGTCGACGTGCAAGGCCGGCGGGTGCGACGAGACAGCCGTCCAGGTCCCCGGGCCGTACAGCCGCCCGTACCGCAGCACGACGCCTTCGAGCCCATCCGTGCCCAGCACGGCGCTCTCCAGCGCGTGCACGCCCCTCGCCGACGCGCCGAGCGGCGGCTCCAGCGGAGCGTCCTCGCCGTGCGGCCCCGGGCCGGATGCGTAGAGGAACGCGACGCTCTGCGCGACGATCCGCCGGGCGCCCGCCGCCAGCGCCGCCACCACGAGGTTGTGTGTCCCCTCGATGCGAAGGCGGGCGTTGGCGGCGCGCCCCGCCTCGAGCGCCGCGGGCGCGTCGCTGTCGGGGAGATCCGTCAGCTGGTGGACGACGACGGCCGGACGCGCCGCCTCGACCGCCTGGCAGAGCGCCGCGAGATCGTAGACGTCGACGACGACGGGACGCGCCCCCAGCCGCGCCAATCCCGCCGCGCGCTCGGGCGAGCGCGTGGTACCCGTGACGACATGTCCGGCGCGCAGCAGCAGCGGAACGAGCGCCCGTCCAATGACCCCGGTCGCGCCCGCCACGAACACGTCAGCCAACGGTCCCCTCCCTCGCGGCGGCGAGGCCCACGCGCGAACGGCGGCCGGGGACGAGACACATCGAACGCAACAGTAAAACAGGACGGCGAGCGCGCAAAGTCGGCGCGGTGATGTCGTTGAAGCACCGGAGCGGGCCGGGTTAAAAAGGAGCGGCGATGCCCCACGACTTCCGCGTGCTCTGCGCTGCCAGCGAGCAGTGGCTGTCGCTCGCGCAGGTCCCGCGGATGCTTCACCGCGCCGGAGCGCACGTGACCTTTCTGGGCCCCGCGGGCGCCTGGCCGCTGCGCGGCAGCTTCGTCGATCGCTGGGTTCGCGCCGAGGGCAAGGCGGAAGCGGTCGCTCGCGTCCTGGGCGCTCACCTGACCGACGCGCGCCCTTACGACTGGATCATCCTGGGGGACGATTCGCTGCTGGCGGCGGTGGGCGCGCGCCGCGACGAGCCCTGGACGCGGGCGGCGCTCCCCCTCGAGCCCGACGACGTGCGCCGGGGTCTTCTCGGCTCGAAGCTCGGTTTCGTGACCGCCGCCGCCGCCCTCGGTCTCCCCATTCCCCGGTCGCTCGTCTGTCGGGGCGAGCAAGAGATCCGCGAGGCGCTCGACACCTTCGACGGGCCGGCCCTCATCAAGGAAGACGGACCGAGCGGCGGCGAAGGTTGTCACGCGCTCACCCGCACCGGGGCGGTCCCGGCGCGCTTGCGCGCGGAGGCCGTGGTGGTGCAGGCGTTGGTGCAGGGGCCGACCATCGCCGTCGAGGCCCTGTACGACCGGGGCCAGCTCCGTTTCGCGCTGACGTCCACCATCGAACGAACCTGGCCACCGCCGTTCGGCGTCTCGGCGCTGCGCCGCTTCTCGCACGACGCCACCGCGCTGGCGCTGACCGAGGACCTCGGGCGAACGGTGGGCATTCATGGCTTCGCCAACCTGACGATGCTGCGCGATCCATCCACCGGGCGGACTCTGCTGATCGAGCTCGACCTCCGTCCCAACGCCCTGTTTCACCTGGGAGCCGTGCTGGGGGTCGACCTCACACCGTCGCTGCGCGCCCTCCTCGAACGTCGCCCGCCGGAACCGGTGCGTCACCTCGCCGTCGACGTCGATGCCCGGGTTCCGATCTATCCGGTCGACGTGATCCGGTCGGTCCTGCAGCGCGATTGGCGCGCGCTGGCGAGCTGGCTCACCGACAGCGACGACCGCTGGCGCTCGATCCCCCCCGACGATCCCCGGCTGGCCCGGGCCTATCTCGGGCACATCGTTCGCCAGATCGTCCGCCAGACGCTCCGAGACGACAGGGCGGCACGGACGCCGCGCGCCGTGCTAGCTTCGCCCGCGTGATGGAATATCGAACGCTCGGTCGGACCGGTTGGAAAATTTCGTCTGTCAGCTTCGGCGCGTGGGCCATCGGCGGCACCTGGGGCGCCGTCAAGGAGGACGAGTCGCTGGCGGCGCTGCACCGCGCCCTCGACTGCGGCGTGAACTTCTTCGACACCGCCGACGTCTACGGTGACGGCCTGAGCGAGCGCCTGATCGCGCGGCTGCGAAAAGAGCGCAAGGAGCCATTCTTCATCACCACCAAGGCGGGGCGCCGGCTGCCCAAGCAGACCGTCGAGGGTTACAACCGCCAGAACCTGACCTCTTTCGTCGAGCGCAGCCTGACGAACCTGCAGGTGGAGACGATCGATCTGCTGCAGCTGCACTGCCCGCCGACCGACCTGTACTACCACCCCGAGGCGTTCGGCATCCTCGATGAGCTGGTGAAGGCGGGAAAGCTGCGCCACTACGGCGTCAGCGTCGAGCGGGTCGAGGAGGCGCTGAAGGCCATCGAGTTCCCGGGCGTCCAGTCGGTGCAGATCATCTTCAACATGTTCCGCCAGCGCCCGGCCGAGCTGTTCCTGCCCGAGGCGCGGCGGCGTCAGGTCGGCGTCCTGGCGCGGGTGCCGCTGGCCTCGGGGATGTTGACCGGCAAGATGACCCGGGACAGCCAGTTCGCCGCCGACGATCATCGCAACTTCAACCGGGACGGCGCCGCCTTCGATCGCGGCGAGACCTTCTCCGGAGTTCCCTATGAAAGCGGCCTGGAGGCCGTCGAGGAGCTGCGCGCCCTGATTCCAGCGGGGGCAAGCCTGGCCGCGCTGGCGCTGCGCTGGATCCTGATGAACGAGGCGGTGACCTGCGTCATCCCGGGCGGCAAGCGCCCGGCGCAGGTCGAAGACAACTGTTCGGCCGCGGCGCTCGCGCCCCTGCCGGAGGCGACGATGGCCCGGGTGCGCGAGATCTACGACCAGCGCATCCGCCCCCACGTCCACCCGTACTGGTAGGACGCCCATACCGGCGGGACGGCCAGCGCCTCAAGTCCGCGCGGCGGGGTGCCGAAAAGTGTGCAAGGCCCCGCCCGATGTCCACCGCCTACAGCGAGTGTGTTCCCCCCACGGATAATGCGGTCGGCGCCCCCCGCACCGAGGTTCCTCCGGCCGCGCGCGCCCCGCGGCGCGAGCTGACCACGCGCGAGACGGCGGTGCTCGTCGCGCTGATCGCCTTCTACGTCGAGCTCATCGTGGCGCTGGCCCTGGTCGGCAAGTTCACGTTCATCGCCAAGACGTCCATCATCCCGGCGCTCATCATCGTGGCGCTGCTCACCGGCCGGGTGTCCGTGTTCGTCAACGACTGGGCGGTGTTCCTGTCGTCGGTGCTGCTGTTCGATTGCTTCCGCGGCCTGGTCTATTCGGTGACCCTGCGCTTCGATCTGCCCATCCACGCCGCCTACGTCGTGCGCTGGGACGAGCGTCTGCTGGGCGGCCAGCCGCTGTCGGTGCTGCTGCAACGGCGGTTCTTCGCTTCGCAGGTGATCGGGCCCTTCGAGAAGGTCCTCACCATCATCCACGGCTCGCACTTCCTGTTCTTCCTGTTCGTGGGAATGGCCGTGTGGCTGTTCCGGCGCGATCAGTTCTGGCGCTTCCGGCGGGCCTTCATGCTGCTGATGCTGGTGGGGCTGGCGGCGTACCTGATTGTTCCGACCGTTCCCCCCTGGATGGCCGCCAAGATGCACATCATCCCGCCCATCCGCCACATCACCGCCGAGATCTACAACCTCACCGTCCCCACCCTGCAGTCGACGTTCGACACCAACCCGGTCGCCGCCATGCCGTCGCTGCACACGGCGTTCCCCACGCTCTGTTCGCTGATCGCGTTGCATCACTTCGGTCGGCGCGCGCTGGCGCTGCCGTTCTACACGCTGCTCATGTACTTCGCGATCGCCTACATGGGCGAGCACTACCTCATCGACATCTTCATGGGCGTCGTGGTGGCATCTTCGGTGTACGTGGTGGTGTACCGCTCGGCCTGGGGCCGCGCGCCCTCACCGGCGCGCGGTGATGAACGGGCGGCCTCGCGCCGCCCCTGGATCCGCCAGGCCATCCTGGCGCTGGTGATCATCGGCGTGGCCGAGGGCGCCGGGCAGCTCGGGCAGAACCTGCGGCGGCCGCTGTTCTTCAACCCGACCTTCGTGGACAACGACATGCGCGGGCGTTCGGACAAGGTCCACCTGACCCTGGGGCGCTACGCGCTGTCTCGCAATGACTACGACGGCGCGCAGAAAGAGCTGCGCCTCGCGCTGGGCGAGCTTCGCGATCTCGCCGACCGCTCGCGGACGGCCGACCTGCTGACCCGGATGCCCCACGCCGTCCCCGACGGCGATCAACTTCCCTGACCCCGTCCCCGCACCTCCGAGTGCATTCGACCGACGGTTACGACTAAGCTCCGTCCCTCGCCGATGTCGCCGTGGGAACAGATCGCCTCGCTGGCGCGCCTCGCGCCCACGCCGCACAACACGCAGCCGTTCCGCATCCGCCCTCGCGGCGACGACCGCGCCGACCTCGTGCTGCTGACCGAGCGCCTGCTCCCCGAGGAAGATCACGGGAACCTGTACGTGGCGAGCTCCTTCGGCACCTTCGCCGTGGCGCTGGAGCGAGCCGGGCGCCACTTCGGCATCGACCTGGAGATCACCCCGGTGGCGGACCTCGCGCTCGAGACGCTGCCCGAGCTGGGGCCGCGGGTCGTGCTGGGCGAGGCGCGGGTGCGCGGGAGCGTCCCCGCCGAGCCGGCCGCGCAGGCGCTCGACGCCCGGCGCACCTCGCGCCTCCCCTACCAGGATCGCCTGCTCGCCCCCGAGGTGCGCGCGGCGCTCGTCACCGTCGTCGAGCGGAGCGGGCATCGCCTGCTCGTCCACGACGCGCCCGAGGTCGTCGGCCCGCTGCTGCGTCTCAACGCCTCCGCCATCATCGACAACCTGCAGCTATCGGACGAACGAAAGGAGATCCGCGGCTGGCATCGCCTGGGCAAGACGCCGGCGTTCGGCGACGGGTTGTGGCAGGAGCCGATGAATCAGCCAGCCTGGGAGCTGTGGTCGGCGTTCGCGATGCCGTGGCTGTTCCGCCTGCCCGGCTTTCGCCAGTTCGCGGCGCGGCGCTATCTGACCACTCAACGCGGCACGCGCCAGGTGGCGCTGCTCTGTGGCGCGTTTCGCCGCTGGCCCGAGCTGTACGCGGCCGGCCGCATGTTGATGGAGCTGTGGCTGGAGATGGCACGCCACGACGTGTACATGCAGCCGATGGGCTCGATGTTGACGAACCCGCGCTACGTCGCCGAGATCGCCCGTCGCTTCGCCTGCGACGACTGCTGGCTGGTGCTGCGGCTCGGCCACTCCGCGGTGCCACCCCGCGCCCCCCGTTTGCAAAACATCGTGCTGTCCGATGAATAGCCGGATCGATCCCTGGCTGGGCTGGGCCCTCAACACCGTGGGCGGGGTGGCCCTGTCGTCATGGAACAGCTACCGGCTGCTCCACGCGCCGGTCGTCACGGAGGAGGCGCGGCAGTGGGTGAGCCGCAAGCGCGCGGCCGCCGCCTTCTATCGAGCGCGCCGGACCGTGCCTGCGTACCGCGCGTTCCTGGGCGAGCGACAGGCGCTGGAGCCAGCGCGCTTCGAGGACATCCCGCCCATGGACAAGGAGAGCTACGTGAAGCGCTGGCCGCTCGAGGCGCTGTGCCAGGGGGGCGCGCTGCCGCTGCGGGGTGCCGTCATCGACGAATCATCCGGCTCGAGCGGGACGGCCAGCAACTGGGTGCGCGGCGAAGCGGAGCGCTCGGCCACGCGCCGGCTGATCCAGTACGCGGCCCGCGCCACGTTCGGCGACGACAGCTTCGTGCTGCTGAACGCGTTCGCCCTCGGCCCGTGGGCGACCGGGATGAACGTGTCGATGTCGCTCGTCGATCGCGCCGTGTTGAAGTCGATCGGTCCGGACGCCAAGAAGGTCCTGGCCACGCTCGAGCTGCTGGGGCCCAGGTACCGCTACGTCATCACCGGCTACCCGCCGTTCCTGAAGGCGCTGGTCGAGACGGCCACCCTCGACTGGTCTCGCTACGACATCTGCGCGGTGGTGGGCGGCGAAGGGATGTCCGAGCCGCTGCGGGCGGCGCTGAACCGCTGCTTTCGCAAGACGATCTCCAGCTTCGGCGCGTCCGATCTCGAGATCAATCTGGCGGTGGAGAGCGACTTCAGCATCGCGCTGCGCCAGGCGCTGGCGGCGAATCCCGCCCTGGCGCGCGATCTGTACGGCGCCCACGAGGCGCTGCCGATGATCTTTCAGTACGACCCGCTGAACTGCTTCGTCGAGAGCGACGGCGAGCGCAACCTGCTGTTCACGTTGAATCGGCTGGAGAACGTCTCGCCGCGTATTCGTTACAACCTGCACGATCGCGGCCTGTCGCATCCGTTCTCGTTCGTGCGGAACGTGCTGCGTGATCATGGCGTCGACCTGGGGCCGGCCGCGGCGGCCGCCTTGCCGTTGCCGCTGCTGTTTCACTGGGGGCGGCAGGAGAACGCCGTGGCGTTCTACGGCTGCAAGCTCACCCCGGAGGATCTGCAGAACGTGGTGATGCGCGTGCCGGCGCTGGGACGGCAGGTGGCGAACTTCGCCCTCCATCCCTTCGAGGACGCACGCGCCAACAAGCGCCTCGAGCTGTGGTTCGAGCTGAGCCCGGGCCTGGCGGTGCCGCCCGCCGACGATGAAGCGCTGCGCGACGGCGTGCTGTCCGAGCTGGCGGCCGTGAATCAGGACTTTCGCGAGTCGATCCGGATGGTGCCGCCCGACGGGCGCCCGACCTTGAAGTTCTTCCCGTTCGGCGACAGCCCCATCTCGGGCCAGGACATCCGGGTCAAGAAGCGTTACATCGTCTGATCACGGGATGGCCCTCAGCGCCGTCTCCAGGCCGTTGAGGCTTTCGAACGTGACGAAGTACGGGTACGTCGTCTGGCACGCATAGAAGTCGTCGCCGTACGTGAGCGCGCCGGTCGCGCTCTCGACCGTCAGGTGGCGATCGTCGGCGTCGGCGCCGCAGCTCGTTCGGTCCGACACCGTCACGGCGGTGATGGCGGCGTCGACGGTCGCCCATTGCGATGCCGTCAAGGTGACGGTCTCGGCGGAGGGGACGTAGCTCTCGGGCACGTCCGTCGTCCCCAGCATGCTGCAGGTGGATGACGACAGGCTCTGGTCGGTGACCGAGATCGTGTACGACCAGACCGCCGGATCGCAGGGCGCCCCCTGCGGAGGAACACCGCGGAATCCGCCCCCCGTCGACACGAAGGTCACTTTCGTGAGCGACGGGAAGACGATGCTGCTCCCGGCCTTGGTGTGGAAACCATCGGGCGAGGCGTCGGAGGAACCGCATCCCGTCAGGCCCGCGGCGAAAACGAAGGAGATGACAACGAACATCCGCATCTTGATTGAAGAGTTCACCATGCAACAGACAGCAATGTCCATGCCTCGGCAGGCCCGCCATCGCCGTGGCTGCGGCCTCGAAATGCTCGAAAAAACGTCACCGCTCCGGGGAGCCGAGACATCGATGTCGCGTTCGCGTCGGGATAGACTGAAGACATGGCGAAGCCACCGATCTACGACCGCCTTACGATCGAGCGATACGCGCAGAAGCTGCTCGCGCGCGCCCGGCTCGTCACGCTCTACGGATTCATTGGTGGTGGCGTGCTCGGTGGCGGCATCGCGGCTGCCAGTGGGTTCGCCTTCCGGTTCGTCACGTCGGTGCGCCCCGTTCTCGAGGGGCTGTCGCTCGGCCTCAACACCGAGCAGGCCACCGATGCCGCAAACGGAATGGCGCTCGTGTGGGGCACCGCCGGCGGCCTCGCCTGCGGAATTGCCGGGGCGTTCCTAGGCGCCGGCGCCGCCGCGAGATACAGGCTGGCCGCTCAGCAGGCGCTCTGCCAGCTCGAGATCGAGCGCCACCTCTCCAGGCTCGCGGCGAGGGGAGCCGAGGAGCAGGAGCGCCCGCCAACGGCTGGCTGACCGAGGGGAAGGATCGTGAATTGGCACCGAGCCGCATTTCGCACGCGTGCGGCCGGTGGATCATCATGGTGCCACGCATGATAGAGTCTTCCGCTCGATCATGTGGCGCGGTGGCGTTGGACGTCTGGCTCTCGGAATTTCGCTTCTGTCGGCGAGCGGTCTTGTTTCGGAGCTGGCTGGGACGGGCGCGTTCGCCGATGCGGCGGACTACGATTCGTTGATGAGCGACGCCATCGGGCAACGTCGCGCGGGTGACGATGCGGCAGCGTTGAGGCTGTTCCAGGAAGCTTACGGGCTGAACAAGACGCCAAAGGCGCTCACCCAGATCGCCTTGGCCGAACAGGCTCTCGGTCGTTGGAGCGCCGCGGACAAGCACCTGCGCCAGGCGCTGGAGTCGGGCGCCGATCCTTGGATCAAGAAGAATCGGCTCGTGATCGACAGGTCGCTCGACATCATCGCCACCCACGTGGGCCAGCTCGACCTGAGTGGAAAGCCAGCCGGTGCGGAAGTGCGCGTCGACGGGGAGCTGGTGGGAGCCCTGCCGCTGCCACACTCGATCACGGTGACCGCGGGCGGCGTGGCGATCGAGGTCAGCGCTCGCGGGTATCTGCCCATCGTCAGGTCGGCGACCATCAGCGCACACACTCTGACCCGCGAAATCTTCAACTTGCAATCGATGGCTCCGGTGGCGGACCCGGGGACCGTGCCTCAGTCCCCCTCTTCGTCGGGTTCGACCGACGCCGTTGCGGTTGGTGTGCCACGTTCCAAGGACGACGCAGGCGGCGTGGCAACTCCCCCCGCCGCGACCCAGCCATCCGGCGCCGGCTCGACGAGGCTGCCGCTGGTGCTGGCCGCCGGGGGATTGTCGGTGGCGTCGCTCGCGTTCGGGATCGTCGAGCACCTATCGTGGCAGAACAAGGTGACCTCGTTTGGCTCGACCGACGGGTGTGGCACCACACTTCCGGACAAGGGAGTGCCGGGGTGCCAGGCGCTCTACGACGACGGTCAGCACGCCAAGATCCGGGCGTTCGTCGGCTATGGGCTGGCCGCGGCGTTCGCCGCCACGGCCATCGTGCTGCATCTTACCGACCCGAGCAGGGACTCCGAACCTCCCCGGGTCGCCTGTGCGCCGGATTGGATGACCACCGGCGTGGGCTGCGCGTTCGCTTTTTGACGATGGCGTGAACACCGGCGGAGCGGCACGGGATTACGCCTGTGCTCCCTGCCAGCTGGCTCCCTGACCGGAAGGGCCACCCGCCATTCGTGACGTCACGTCACCGATGAAGTGCTTGGCGTGCCCTTTAACGGTGTCAAACGCCCGTGAGATAGTGCCCCTCGTTCGCGATCAGGTTCCAAGAACCAATTGCTCGAAACAAGGCTCTTGCGTATCGGGGGGAAGTGGTGAATTCAAGCGCTCAATTCGTTCGTGTTCTGGTCTTGGTCTCCACCGCCGCTGTGATCGCGCCGGCATGTAAAGGCTTCGCGCCGGGCAGTCAGTCCGGCACGGGGGGCGGCGGGCGCGTCGACGCGGGGACCACGGGGACCGGAGGAACCGGCGGCCGCGCGACGGCGACGGGCGGGGCCGATGGCGGCGCGACGGCGACGGGCGGGAGCAGCGGCGGCGGTGCTTGCAGCGCCGGCGCCCAACAGTGCCGCGGATTGCAACCGCAAACCTGCGACGCGAACGGCAGCTGGCGCGACACGGGAACGGCCTGTCCCAACGCTTGCTCGGGCGGGGCCTGCAGCGGTTCGTGCACGCCGGGCGCCAAGCAATGCAACGGCCTGCAGCCTCAGACCTGCGACGCCACTGGTCAATGGCAGAACACGGGAGAGGTCTGCGCGAACGTCTGCGGCGCGGCCACGGGAACGTGCACCGGTGCCTGTACGCCAAATGCGACGAAATGCTCTGGCCTGCAGCCGCAAATCTGTGACGCCACCGGGACCTGGACGGACATGGGCAACACGTGCCCCAACGCCTGTAGCGGCGGAACCTGTACCGGGACGTGCACATCCGGAGCCATGGGATGTAACGGTCTGCAACCGCAGCTCTGCGGAACGGACGGCTTGTGGCAGGAAGTCGGCACCGCGTGCCCGAATGTTTGCGCGGGCGGCGTCTGCGGCGGCGTCTGCTCGCCGACCGCGACCCGATGCAACGCCTTGCAACCGCAGCTCTGCGATGCCACGGGACAGTGGCAAAACATGGGTGCCGCCTGCCCGAGCGTCTGCAACAGCGGAAGCTGCGCTGCCTGCTCGCCCCTGGCCAAGCAGTGCAACGGTCCCCGGCCCCAGACCTGCGATGCCTCGGGAGTCTGGCAAGACAACAGCGGTGGGGCGTGCGTGAATGTGTGCAGCGATGGCGCTTGCACAGGCACGTGCAAGTCCACGTCGACGCAATGCAACGGCCTTCAACCCCAGACCTGCGACGCCACCGGCAACTGGAAAGACAGCGGTGCCGCCTGCCCCAACGTGTGCAGCGGCGGCAGCTGCAGCGGCGTCTGCAAGCCGGACGCGAAGAAATGCAATGGCCTTCAACCCCAGACCTGCGACGGCACCGGGTCGTGGAAGGACTCCGGCTCGGCCTGCATGTTCGTCTGCGCCGCGGCCACCGGCGCGTGCACCGGCGCCTGCACGCCGGGCGCGAAGAAGTGCAACGGCCTTCAACCGCAGACCTGCGACACGAACGGTGTCTGGCAGAGCAGCGGCTCGGCCTGCGCGAACGTTTGTGACAACGCCAGCGGAACGTGCACGGGGAGTTGCATGCCAGGAGCCAAGAAGTGCAGCGGCACCCAGCCCCAGCTGTGCGATTCCAGCGGAGCGTGGCAGAACGCCGGTTCCGCGTGCGGCGCCTGTAACACGTGCACGATGGCGACGGGCACCTGTTCGCCCACCAGCGGCGGCACGTGCGACGACGGCAACGCCTGCACGACGGGGGAGACCTGCACCGCGGGCGTCTGCGGCGGCGGCGTGGCCGCCACCTGCCCAGGGACGGATCAGTGCCATACGGTCGGCGCGTGCGTGGCCGCCACGGGATGTCCGGCGCCGGTCGCGAAGACCTCCGGATCGTGCAGCACCGGCAGCATGTGCAAGACCGGGGAGACCTGCTCGGCGGGCGTCTGTGGCGGCGGCACGACGGTGACGTGTTCCGCGCCCGACTCGTGCCACACCGTGGGCGCCTGCGTGGCAGCCTCGGGATGCCCCGCTGCCGTCGCGAAGACCTGCGCGGCCGGCACCACGTGCAGCGGCGGCACGTGCGTGTGCTCCGCGACCTCGTGCTCCGGCGGGTGCTGCAACGGCAACAGCTGTGTCGCCGCTGCCAGCGAGACCGCGACCATGTGCGGGGGCGGCGCCAACGGCGCGTGCAAGGCGTGCTCGGGGATGGCCTGCGTCAACGGCGCGTGCGCCGGCAACTGCACACCCAGCACGTCGTGCGACGACATGAATGAATGCACCAATCCGGACACCTGCAACAGCAGCGGAACGTGCGTTGGGACGGCCAAGGCCACGAACAGCGTCTGCACCAGCAGCCTGTACGGCCTATGTCAGAGCACAGGCTGCAAGTGCTACCAGGGCGTGGCCGCGGTCGCTTGCACATCGGGCCCCAGCTGCCTGAACTGGGGCTTCGAATCGGGGACGACGGAGGGCTGGAAGGGGGACCCGGCGGGTAGCGCCGGCATCACCAACATCACCGTGAGCTCGAGCCAAGCGCATACCGGAAGCCGCTCCCTGGCCATATCGCTGTCCATCGGCTCCTTCTCGACCAGCCAGGCTCGAGGGATAACGGTCGTCGTTCCGCTGTGCGCCTCCAGCGGCACCATCAACCTCGCCGGGTACTCATTCACCGCGTGGGTGTCCTTCTCGTTGACGGGTGGCTCCTTTCCGTCGAACGCCGCGAATCTCATCCAGGAGTTCACCGCTTCCACCGACACCAGCACACGGGGTACCGCGACCAACCCGATCGCCATCGGCAACAGCAACCTCGTTCCTGCCTGGAAGATCTTCGGAGGGGCCATCAACCAGGCCAGCACGGCGAACTCGCTGGGTGAGGTCTACGTCGAGTTCCCCCTCGCCGATCCGAACAGCGAGGGCTTCTCGGGCACCATGTACCTCGACGACATCCAGATCACGCCGCCCTGAGGGGCATCTGGGTGCCCTCGCAGGTGGTGCCGCTGACGCCTTTTACGATGTTGCTGCTCGGCCTTCATCCCTTTGAGCATGCTTGCCACGCCGGAGCCCGAGCCGGTCAGGTCCGGCGCGACCGCTGCGCCGTGGCAGATCGACGCCGAGCAGCCGTAAAAGTCTCTTCGTCGCCGCGCTGCCCCACGGAGCGTACAGAAATCGCCCGCGACATGAAGTGCCTTTCGACGCGTCGATACGGACGAATCACCTTGGCGGTATCCTTGCCCGCGTATGTGGTCGCTGGCGCCGCCGGTCCTTCCCCTCGCGATGGCGCTCCTCGCGCTCGATCCGGTAGTGCTCACACCGTCCGGGCCGACCGACGGCGGCTCCCCGACGGTCGTCAGTCTGCCTCGGTTGCGCCCGCTGTGGTCCGGGCCGGGGCTGGCGCAAGTTTCCTCGCCGAACGCGCGAACGGTGGTGCGCGGCGGGACGGTCCTCGCCTGGGCCTACGATACGCCGACCGCCCTGGTCGGGCTCGATCTCCGCACCGGGCACCAGCGCTGGCGGATGCCAATGCCCAATGAATACGCGCCGACGGTCGTCCTGGCAGGCGACGTCGCTCTCCTGGGGCGTTCGATCGGGGTGACGGCCATCGATCTCGCCACCGGGCAGCAGCGCTGGACCAGGCGTTTGTGCGGCTTTCAGGCTGACCTTCACGTGGTCGCCGATGCGCGGATCGCGATCGGCATGTGCCGGGCGCCCGATCCACCCCCGATCCAGACGGGCGGCGCGCGGCTCATCTGGACGAAGAACATGGCGGTCGCCATCGATCTTCGCACCGGCCGCGAGCAGTGGCGGCTTCCGACGGGCTGGCCCAGCGATGCGATCGCCGCCGTGGGCAACGCCCTGTATCTGGCCACCGACACCAACGAGCTCCGCCAGAAATCGGTGACCGTCTCCGTGATCGACCCTCCCTCGGGAAAGACCTTGCGCAGCTTTCCGCTCCCGTCTGTTCCTCGGCGCATCCAGGTGTTCCCCGCCGATCCCACGCGGGCGCTGTTCGTGGGGGAGGACATCGTGGCCGTTCGTCTCGTCGACGGGCACCTGCTCTGGCAGCGGGCCACCTCCCCTCGCCCGGCGCCGCCGTATCAGGCGATTCCCCGGCCAGACTTGGACGGCGGACGGTTGTTCGTCCACCGCGCGGACGAGGTGCTGGAGCTCGACCTTCAGTCGGGCGGCGAGCTCTCGGCCTTCAGAATGCCCCCCGACGCCCCTCCGTCTGGACGGCAAACCGTTGTTGCCGCCCCAGCGGGTGGCCTGCTGGTGATCACGGATCGCGAACAGGACCTCGCGCGCGCGCTGTCCTTCGCGAAACCGACGGCCACACCGACGGTGGCCGTGTTGCCCGCCCGCTACGAAAACCTGCTGGCGGTCGAGGCGGGGGTCGCCATCGTCAGACAGTCCGGCGGCATCGAGGCGTTCTCGATCTTCGACACCGTCGCGTCCGAAGAGAAAGGGCTGGATGTGCCCGCGCGCGTGCGGGCCGTTCTGGCGCGCCACGGTCCGCACTTTGACTGGCCCTTCGCTCGAACGGACCAGCAGAAGGCTGCGCTGGCCGAGCTCAGATCGGTCTCCGGTTACGAGGCCACGCTCGGGGCCATCGCCAGCGACGTCACCTCGCCCCTCCATGCCGCGTCCGTCGACGCCGTGGCGCTCACGCGCATCCCGGGTGCCTCCTCGATCCTGCTGGCCGAGGTCCTGCGACCGCTCCAGTTTCCGACGCTGCCGAAGGTCGGCACCGGGGACCACAGTCGAGAGCGAGGCTACGACGGCAATGCCGTGCTCCGCCGCGAGGCTCTCGTCACCGCGCTGGCCGACCTGGATGACCCCAAGGTGGCCGACGCGCTGACGCCGTTGCTGTTCGATGCCGAGTCCCCCACCGGCCTGGGCCGCCGCGACTGGGAAATCTGGGGACCCTGGGTGGAGAGCGGCTATGGCAAGAAGCGCTGGGCCCACAGTCCCCACGGCCAGGAAAGCGCATTTTCCGACTGCTTGCAGACGCCCGCGGGACGGCCGGAGGCGCACGCGGCGATCTACCGGCTGCTGGCGCGCCTGGGCCGCCCGCGCGACCTGGCGGCGCTGCGGCGCTTCGACGCGGACAACGGCGTCGCCGCGGGCTGGTCGCGGGTCTGCGATCGCGACGATGCGACCACGGAGCCCTACAGCGATCGCACGGGACGCTCGTTCGGTTTGGGCCTGTGCGCGGGGTGGGACGCCGGCAGGTACCGGCTGAGCCAGGCCGAGGCGCTCTGGTTGAGACGGCGGCTTCCGAATGGCGCGCTCGGTCCGCCCGCCTGGGCCCTCGATCCGGGCGGCGGCGGCGACCTGGACCGGCGGACGCCGACGGAGGTGCGCCTAGTTCCCGGCGATCGGATCGAGGTCGCGGCGCTCGCCAGGATGCACCAGAAGATGGAGAGCTGGAGCTCGACGCTGGAGCCACCGGTCGTCTTCGCGGATCGCGACCACGACGGTCTGACCGATCTGACGGAGGCCGCCTTCGGAACCGACCCGGACAAGGCGGACACCGACGGCGACGGCGTGCCGGACGGTCGCGATCCGGCGCCTCTGGCACGGCCCTCGGTCACCGATGCCGCGCGCGTGCACGACGAGGTGGTGCGCTTCTGGACCACGTTCCGGAGCGGCGGTCCCGTGACGGTGTACGCCGATCGGGGCTCGTGGGGCGGTGGGGGCGGAACAGCCAACGCCGGGATCGTCCTGCACAGACCGCTGGCGCCGATCGACGCCACCTGCAGCCCCTTCGAGTTCTGCCAGGGCGCCGATCGCGCGGACACCAAGGGCCCGCGGCAATGCGAGGCGCTGCTGGCGATCGAGGGGATCGCCGTGCACGGCGACGAGGCGGAAGCCACCGCGTCCTGGCCCTCACAGAACCAACGCAACCACCGCATCGAGCACAAATTGAGGCTGCGCAGAGTCGATGGTGCGTGGCGGGTGACCGGCGATCGCGGCCCGGTGTTCTAGCAGTTCACCCTGCCTGGCAAGCTGATCCGGCGCGGGGACTCGAGGCGCGCGCAGGCCCGAAGCTCGAGCTCGAGCTTGCAGACCACGCCGTCGGGCGGAGCAACGCCGCTGCAGGTCATCCGGGGGACGTAGCAATGGCCCCCCTCGACCGTGACCTGACCTCGCAGCGGAAAGGCGTAAGGGCTCGCGGTGTCCTGGGCCTTGGCGAGCAACGCGTAGGTGCCGGGCGGGACCTCGATCAACGTCGCCTCCTCGGCGATGGCGTAGGCGGGGAGAGAACACATCCCTTGGGTCTCATGCACGGGGCCGTCGACGTGCATCACCTCCAGCTCGTACCCCCGCTTCGCGAGGGCACGCACCTCCACGCGGGCGATCGCCGGACCTTCACCGCCGCGCACACCGCAAGCGTAGATGATCGGCTGCGGATGGCTGTGCCCAAACAGCGTGAAGGCCGTGAGGGCCGTGAGGGCACGGAACAGCGGCACCGACATCCCCCCATGGTATCGCCCGCCGACACGCGTGGCGACCGCCCGGTTGAACGCCCCGGGACCTCGAAATACACGCCCCGGCCGACCCCGGTCAGGTGACGGGCGACTCCGTTCCTTTGGGACGGCGCGGGCGAAAGCGCGTGTGGCCCCCTTCCTCGTATTTCTCGAGGCCCATGCTCCAGGGAGACTTCGCGTCCTCGGGCCGTGCAGAAAAATTGCTCAACTGCTGAAGTCCCTGCGGCGAGGCGCACCGTCCGATCTGGTTGAAGATCCCCGTGGTATCGGCGTGCATCGTCTTGCCCGCGTACCAGAGGCGGCTCAGGTGAACGAGGTTCTCGTGGGCATCGCCCCGAAAGTCCTCGAGGCAATACGCCGTCAATCCATCCTCGAGGTGCTTCGGATCCTTGTCGACCAACGCCCATTCGGCGCACCGGTCACCCAGCTGCAGCAGCGGCAACCAGTACTCCTCGGGAATCTGCTCGCGGACCTGCTGTCGCAACGCCGGCTCGGCGTGGCGATACGCCCGCGCAATCGCGCTGAATCCATCGTCCAGAGGCGACGGAACCTGGGGCGGCAGGCCTGCTTTCGCGGCCTCCAGCAGATCCACCAGGACAAAGAAGCCATCACCCGCGAGATCCACCTTACCTGCTGTCATCGGCAAACTCCTTTCGACATCGGTCCGGACCCCAGCGCGTGAGGTTACCCGAAATCAGAACCTCATGGTTTCTGGAATCAAGGTCGCACGGCGAGCACCGCGAGGGGGGACGCCGCAAGGGCAATGGAGTGTCGCTGCCCGAGCGCTCCCGTGGCTGGATCGATCGCATAGACGCTGAGGCTCTTGCCGGCCTCGTTGGCGACGATCAGGGCTCGCCCGCTCGGGTCGACCGCGAGCGCGCCGGGGGCGCGTCCACCGCTCGGCACGTGACCGATCAGCTTCAGGGTCCCGGCCCCCTCGATCGCGAAGGTGGCGACGTCGTCGGCGCCGCGGTTCGTCTCGAAGAGGAACCGACCGGTCGGTGAGACCGCCAGATCGGCGGGGCGACTGCGGCTGGGCGCCGAGCCGTCGGCCAAGGTCGAGATGACCTGCGACGAGATCGGCGACAGTGCCTTGAGATCGCCGTCGAAGCCGTAGACGGCGACCGAATCGGTTCCCTCCTCGAGCAGGTACACCCAGCGCCCGCTGGGATGACAGACGAGCCGCGTTGGTCCCGAGCCGGGCGGCAGCGCGATCGCCGGCCCCGACCAGCTCACCAGCATGCCGGTGCCCGTGTTGAAGGTGTACTGCGACACGCTGTCGGCGCGAAAGTTGGCGACGAAGACGATCTGGGCCGGGTGGATGGCGACGGCGTGCGCGCCAGCGCCCGCCGCGAAGGTTCCGATGGCCTTCAGTCCTCCCGCCTGGGTGACGGCCAGGACCGAGACCCGCCCGGCGGCCGGATGCGCCGCGATGACGTACTTGCCCGTGTCGTCCAGCGCCGCCCCGGAAGGGTTCGCGCCGCCCGTCGCCGCGCGCCCCAAGGACCTCAGCCCACCCGTCTTCGGGTCGATGGAAAACGAGGCCGCCTGTCCCGTCGCTCCGTCGACGGCGATCAGCGACTCTCGCTCGACCGAGCGGACGAGCGAGGAGGGCGCGCGCCCGGCCGACACCGTTCCGCGACGGGCGAGGGTCCCGGACACGGCGTCCAGATAGAACAGCGCGATCTCGCCCCCGGCCATCCCGACGTAGACGAACACGGGCCCCGTCCCGTCCGCGGCGTCAGTGGCCGGTCCGGTGCCAGAGCCGAGCCCGTCACGCCGCTGCGCCCCGGCACATCCCAGCGCCAGGAACAATCCAACCGCCGCGGCTCGTCTCACGAGAGTCATCGCGCGCAGGATAGCAGCGCCGCCCGCGGGCAACGCGGGCGCGGACAGCGCCATCGCGGATGACACCTCAGGTCCACCGGGACCTTGCCGATGTCTAGTCCTTCTCGATGAACAACTTGAGACCGAAGAAGCAGTGGCGATACGTGGTTGTCGGTACGTTGCTCCTGACGGCCGCGGGCGCCGTCATCGTGAGCAGACGCTCGTCCCCCACCCCACCGATGGCGCCGAGCGCGATGCTGCAACAGGTGCGCAGCGAGCCGGGCCTGTGGACGTCCACCGAGCGTGACGTTTCGGTTTTGCTACTGGACATGCAAACCCACGACGTCGCCGGCCTGGCGCTGGCTCCGGCGGGCATGTTCGTATCCACACGAGTCGGTACGCGATACTTCGTCGGCGACAGCGCGGGAAGGCTCGCTGGCCTGGTCCTGGCCTCCTACGAAAAGACACAGCCGGCACCGTTTCCCCTGGCGGTCGTGGGAGAAGACGTCCGGAACGCCAGCGGCTCGCACCTGGATCTCGGCCTGGTGATGACGATCGCCCTGCTGTCGGTCGTCGGAATACAGGCCGCGCGCGTCTCTCGTGGCAACGGCTTCCAGTTCTCGAAGAACGATTCGGTCGTCACCTTCGACGATGTCATCGGTGCCGCCGAGGCCAAGTCGGCGCTCATGGACATCAAGTCCTACCTCAAGGACCCCAAGGGCTTCACCGCGCTGGGGGCGCGACCGCCCAAGGGCGTGCTGCTGTCGGGCCCTCCCGGGACGGGGAAGACGCGGCTCGCCAAGGCCCTGGCCGGCGAGTGCAACGTGCACTTCATTCCGGCGACCGGCGGTGACTTCACGGCGATGTTCGTGGGAATGGGCGCCATGCGCGTGAAGTCCCTGTTCCGGAAGGCGCGCAAGAATGCACCGTGCATCATCTTCATCGACGAGATGGACGGCATCGGTCGACGGACCAACACCGAGACGGGTGGTACGTCGGAAGCGGAAGGGAACCGCATCATCAACCAGATCCTGACGGAGCTCGACGGTTTCAACTCCTCGAGCGGCGTGATCGTGATCGGCGCGACCAACTTCCCCGATGCCGTGGATGCGGCGCTGGTCCGCGAAGGGCGCTTCGACCGCAAGATCGAGCTGGCGCTGCCCGACGTGAGCGATCGACAGGCGCTGTTTCGCCTCTTCGCGAAGGACGTCAAGACCGGCGGCGCGCCGGACTACGCCCAGCTGGCGCGTCTCACCACCGGGTTGACGCCGGCGGCGATCGCCTCGGTCGTCAACCAGGCCGCGCTGCTCTCCGCGCGCCACGGGCAGCAAGATGTCCCCATGGCCAACTTCATCGAGGCGATCGAGGTCTGCCGCATGGGTGAGGTCAACGGTTCATCCTCGGCCATGACCGAGGGCGAGCGAGAGCGCATAGCCGTGCACGAAGCCGGGCACGCGATCGTCGCCCAGGTCATGAACGTGGGCCGCGTCGAGAAGGTCACCATCCTGTCGCGCGGGGGGGCGCTCGGGGTCACCCTGGTCACGCAGTCCGAGGACAAGAAGTTGCACCTGAAATCGGAGATCCAGGGCCGCATTCAGATGCTGCTGGCGGGTCGTGCCGCCGAGCTGATCACGTACGACGATGCCTCGAGCGGGGCGGCGAGCGACCTGAAGGAGGCGTCGCGGCTGGCGCTGTCCATGGTCGCGACCCTGGGGCTGAGCGACGCGGGCACGTTGTTCAGCCTCGACGCGCTCACCGCGCTCAACATCAAGCCCGACCCCAACGCGGCCGTCGCCGAGGCGGAGGCCATCCTCACGGCCCAGAACGAACGGTGTCTGGCGACGCTGAGGGCGCTCCGTGGCGCCCTGCTGGAGCTGACGGCGAAGCTGGTGGAGCGCGAGACCATCGACGGAGAAGAGGTCGCTCGAGCGATATCCAACGCCCGCGCGATCGAGAAGGGCGTGATGGGACCAGGCCGCGCAGCCGCGTGAATCGAGCTTCGGCGGTTCGCGGCGCGGTCACCGACGGTCTTCAGTTCGACCGTGATCCTTCCGAAACGATCGCCGGAGGTTCGCGATGCGTGACGTTCTCAGGACTCTGGCCCTCGTCGGTCTGGTGGGTACGGTCGGCTGCGGCGGTGGGGGCGCGAGCCCTGGGACCGGGGCGGCAGGCCACGCCGGAACCGGCACGGGAAACGCGGGCGGCGGACCCTCCTCCACGGGTGGCGCTCCCATCTCGGGCAGTGGTGGCGCTGCAGGTGGCGGTGGCTCTCACGGTCCGGGAGGCGCTGGCGGTCCAAGTCCCGCGGCGTTCCACCTCTCGGGCACCGTGGCCCCCACGCTGATGGCGCCCCTCTCGCTGAACGAAGGCTACGCGGCGCTCGCTCCGTCCTCGTGCACGGTGAGTCACGTGATGGCCGTGAACCCCTCCAGCCAGGATCTGCACCGCACCCTCGCCCCGGTGGGCACCGACGGTTCGTTCGCCGTCGATCTCGAGCCTGGTCATCCCTGGGTGCTGGTCTTCCTCGACAGCTCGCAGGTGGGCAGCGACATGATCTGCGGGATCTTCCGCGCCTCGGAGCTCGACACGCTAGCCCCGGCGGACCCAGGGTCCACCGATCTGGGCATGGTCACCATGACGGACGGACACGCGACCGCCGGGATCGCTTACGCCGATCTGCTGACGGCGCTGCACCTCAGCAGCGATGCCGCCGACCTGCTGGGCGCCAGCGACGACGTCTGTCTGCGCTACGTCAACCCGGACATCGACGGTGACGGCATGATCGATCTCGAGCAGAGCGACCACAATTTCTTGCTCGACTTCCACGTCCAGTTCGCCATGCGCTCCGCCGACCCTAGCTCGTCCGCCGGGGCCACCATCGCCGACATCGCCGCGGGATTCCTGCCGGACGACACCGCCATCCTGTACGGAGGCGTCGGCATCTACGCCACCTTCTCCGACGCGTTCGCCGGTTACGATCCGGCGGCGGCCTGGGTGGCGTTCGACAGCGCCGCCACTTACGCCCCGGGCGGCGGCGGTCCTGGTGGTCCGGTCACCGCCAGCGCCGGGACGCACATCACCGGCGCCGACCTGACCTACATGGGCCTGGCGGGCGCGCAGTCCCACTCGCAGGGACTCTCAGCCGTCGCGGGCCATGACCTGCCTCAAGGGAAGTATCAGTTCGGGATGGCAGGCCATACGTTGACGTTCACGAACGTCCGCACCCACAGCGACGCCGAGCTGACCGCGGCCGCCGACTTCATCATGCCGTTCGTCCATCTCGTGACGGTCGACGGTTGCACGGGGGACTGCCCCATCTCCACCGTCGACTTCAAGTGGATGCGGCGATCGGCGTCAGGGTGGATCCCCGCCACGCTGGAGGAGCTGAACCTGATCGTGGCGGCCCAGGGCGGTTACGTCAGCGTGTTGAAGGACTACGACAACGGCAGCCAGCACATTGGCCTCACCATTCCTTCGACCGTTCAGACAGGCTCCGTGCCCTGGTCCTCGGCCAACCTGGACGGCCTGACCGCCGACGAGGCGGCTGCCACCAAGGTCAGCGAGGTCTGCCACTTCGGCCTCAGCTACGACGACAAGCTGGGCATGCGCATGTTCAGCGGCATCGGCAACACGCCCGGAACCTGCCCCATGATGTAGTCGGGTGACAGCGGCGGGCCGACAAAGTCCGGAAGAAGGAGCGGCGCCTCAGCGTCCGGCCGGGTGGTCCCGCAAGCACTCATCGCGCGACTTGTACAGACTGGGGACCTGCGCGGGGCGCGCGTTGCGGGGCTGCCAGGGCTGGACGCGGCTTGCGAACGCGGAGACGCGCTTCATGCCGGCGCCCTCTGGATACGTTGGACAGGCGTCGTGGCAGGTGACAGGGCGGTTGCCGTGGGACTTGCTGTGACCGCCTAGCGCGTTGAGCTGCATCATCATCACATCAGCCTCCTCGCAGCGCTCGCACGGACGCTCGCCTCCCGTGGGACAGGCGAGCCACTCGGTCGGGCCAGCGCAGTAGGGATGGATCTCCATCGGCTCGCCATCCCACCGCGCGACGTGATCGTCCGCGTAGGAGAGCGCGCCATACACGTTCGGTCCGTAGCCCGAGCCGCCACCCTCTTCCTGCCAGCGCCCGTCGGGGCCTTGGGCTTCGGTGGTGAAGCCGTCATCGCCCGACAAGAGAGCGCCCACCTCGACGAAGGTGACGTTACGAAGGCGTTCGCCGCTGTCCATCTGCGGCCGGTCGATGATCTTCGCGATCAAGGCCGTGGGTGCGAGCGTCTCGTCAGCGTCGCCCTCATCGGCATCGTTGCGCCACGGGCCTCGAGAGAGCGTGGCACGCCGGCACGCGAAATCATTCGTGTACAGATACGCCGTCACCGCCCCACCCCGCGGCGCCCACGCCAGCAGCTTGCGCAAAGGCGAATGGAAGTGCATTCCCCTCAGAGCGTCGGGCCACGCCGCGCGGGCCCACGCGATCTCTTTGTCGAGCTCGGGCGCTGGCTCCGCTGCGTGACCGCTGCCCGTGATGATCGCCGCACACAGACAGACCCAGGCCACCCGCCGCATCTTCGTTCCGACACCCGAGAAGCGAAAAGGTTCCTGAGGACATACCGGCCCACCCCGAAAATGGGCCGTGCGCCGTCGACGAGGCGCGGGCCCTGGGAAAGATCCGCGCGCACTCACCTCTGTCGGGGTGCAGGTTCCGTGGGCATGTCGCGGCACGCGCGGGCCTAAACCGACCGTCGCCGGGCGGTCAAAGGTACAGATGGAAGGATGCAGCAGTTGATCGCCGGGCTTCTCACGTACTCGCGCGTTGGCTGTCCCACTCCCAAAACATGGGTCACCTCTGGCCGATTTTCGACCAACCCTGGGACGGCTGGCCCTTCGCTGGAGTGCCGCGCCATGTCCTCGAAAAATTCCCGTCGCGGTCCTGGCCCACGCAGCGGTGCCTTGCTGACCCTCCTGGCACTTTCGGGGCTGACCGCCTGCGACTTCTCGAACGTCGAGCTGCAATCTCCATTGCGATCGAGCGTGTCGACGGACTGCCGGCGCGGGTACGGCCGAACCATCGCCGTGGTGAAACCCTTTCTTGATGGCGTTCGGGTGGGCCCGCGTCCTCGACTCATTCGGGCTCGAAGTCGTAGTCGAGCCAGATGGAGCCATGCTGACCGAGCTTGGCCCTGAACCCGCCATCACCGCGCAACCCCTTCAGCCCTCCGGTGCCGGATCGGGACACGACAAACCACTCCGCCTTCATGTCCTTGCCGATCACTGTCCCTTGAACCTGTAGCAAGAAGGTCCCCTCGCGGGAGCCGAGGGAGCCCCGGACCCGCTCGATTGCCACGAAGGTGGCCTCTCCCTCCTGGCTCGTCGCCTGGACGATGCGCGCGATACCGTCGCCCTCGATGTCGCCGGTGAAGGTCTCCGTCATACGAATGTCGTTCAGGGCCGGCGCACCCGCCACCTCGTCGAACGTTCGCGGCTCGTACGTCTTGACGGTGGTCTGCCCCACGGCGTGGACCTTGCGTTTGTCGGACATGATCTGGCTCTCCTTCCGGATGGCTGGGGGCGGGCCCGGGTCGCGACCGCGTCCGCCGCTGCCTGCGTCGACCGCGTGAGCACCAACAGCCCCAGCCCCAGGACCAAGGTCGTCATGAACCAGCAACTTGGTCATCGCGCGGGGGATGGAAAGCTCCGTCGCCCACGTGGGTTGGCTGCGCCAGGCGTCTCTTGACGACGCAGGGGCGCCGATTGCGGCGTGTGACGTTGCCCTCCAACGCGATCGCGAAACCGGTGCGCCTCCGTTCTCCGCGCACGCAGGAAGCGCGCGGGGACCGGTCTCGACCAGCGCCGGATGGTCGCGAGCGCCAGCTCGAACCTCTCGACGATCCGCGGGCCTGCTGCTTGCACCGGGGGTCCGAATGCCCCCCCAAACCCGAAAGGTCGATCTCGATGTCCAGCGTGACGTCCTCTGTGAGCTCGCCTGGGACAAGCACCTGTCGCAGATGGAGGTCGGCGTGCTCGTCAACGAAGGCATCGTCACGCTGGTCGGAACGGTGGACAGCTGGGTCAAGGCACGCGCGGCCGAGGAGGCCGCTCACCGCGTGGCGGGCGTGCTTGACGTCGCAAACGACCTGGCGGTAAAGCTTCCAGACGACGCCTACCGCACTGACACCGAGATCGCGCGGGCGGTCCGGCATGCTCTCGAGTGGGACGTCACGGTGCCGGATCCGCGGATTCAGTCGACCGTTGCGGAAGGAACCGTGATGCTCGACGGGACCGTGTCTCTCTGGGGCCAGCGCGCAGCCGCCGAAAAGGCCGTGATGCACCTGTTTGGCATCCGCCGCGTCCTGAATCGCATCGTCGTCGAGACCGCGCCGACGCTGAACGTTGACTAAGTGCTGATCGTGAAACTGAAACACATCCTGGTGGCGACGGACTCTTCTTCTGGCGCCGATCGTGCCCTCGACGCGGCCATCGAGTTGGCGACCGAGAGAGGGGGCCGTATCGAGCTGGTCCACGTCCTCGATGCGAGCGTTTTCGTGCTCCCCCCTCCCCTCGACCTCATGGCCATCCCACTCGAGAACGTCGCGCCATCGGCATCGCGCTGCCGCTCGGGTACGAGCTGGTGCAAGCGCAGCTCCGCTGCGCCGGCTTCTTCGTTCGCTCCTCCGATCTCCTCGATCGCCTGGGGGGCGTGCGAAAGCTGGTGTTCGACGAGACGGGCACGCTGACGCTTGGGCGGCTGGAGCTGGCCGACGAAGCGGCGCTGCTGGCCCTCGATGATGACGCGCGCGACATCGCCTACAACCTCGCCTGCCGCAGTCCGTTCAACACCGAGACGGCCGTACGCGGCCTGGCAATCGAAGGCCGGCACTGGCAGCGTGCCGCGGAAGGTACGTCCCAGAGGACGCTCTCGATGTGACGTCCGCATCCCACGTAACTGGGTCTTCCGCAGTCACCGCACGTCGTTCGCTGGCACATCCGCGTCCCCTTTCGTTCGATTCGCTCGCTCCTCGGTCCACGCCGCGGGCATCGACAACGCAAGCCGCGCGCCAGTCCCTTGCATGCCCTCCGTCGCGACATCGCGCACACCTTACCGGTGGACGTCGGCGTGGCGCAGGATCCGCGCGCCCGATTCCCGAGCCGTCACCGGCGGGCGCGACGGGGTCGGCTGAACCGACACCGCCAGCCCGTCACGCCTGGCAGTCCGCGACCAGCCGGCACAGGCGCCCGAAGTCGATCGGTTTGGGCAAGAAGGTCGCCCCCGCCTCCTTCGCTTCGTTCATGGTGCCTTCGTCCGTGTAGGCGCTGATGACGACCGTTCGAATGAACGGCGACGTGCGCTGTCTGAACAGCCGCAGCAGAGCGGCGCCATTGATCCCGGGCAGACGATAGTCGGTGATCACCACCTCGGGGTGAACGCGGTCTGCCAGCGGCAGCGCCTCTTCGCCGCTGGTGGCCACCTCCGTGATGTGGCCGTCGAACTGCAGGATTTCGGCGATGTTCTCCGCCAGATCCAAGTTGTCGTCGACGATCAAGACCCGCATCATTGGCCCATCCCCCGGCGTTACGTACGCGTGACGTACACTAGACGCCCCAAGGTGGCCATCGGCAAGCTAAATCTCCGTGGCCCTGCTCCCCGCGGAGGGCAAATCCAACGGCGACGGGAATCAATCGGCCCTTCAGGAGCCGTTCGCGTCGGGAATCGTGATGCGGAAGGTTGCGCCACCGTTGGACGAGTCCAGGGTCACCGCGCCGCCGTGCGCCTCCGCGATGCGCCGGCTGAGGGCCAGCCCGAGGCCGCTTCCCTTCGCCTTGGTGGTGAACAGCGCCTGGAACACTTGCTCCCGCAGCGCGGCTGGGACGCCCGGGCCATCGTCCCGGACGCGCAGGATCGTCGCCTCCCCCTCGCGGCGCGCGTCGATCCAGACATGGCCCAGCGGTCCCGTGGCCTGGCTGGCGTTGATGAGCAAGTTGGTCACGATGCGCCCCAGCTGATCGGGATCCCCGTCCAGCGGCAGGCCGGCGGGCACCTCCACGTCGACGGTCATCGTGGGGGGAAGATGCGCCAGCGCGACACTCTCCTGAACGAAGTCCCGACAATCGACGACCCGACGCTGGGGGGAGCGGTTGCGCGCCAGCTCGAGGAGATCGTTGATGGTCTTGTTGGACCGCTGGACCTCCGAGGTGATCTTCGCGAGGTGACGGCTGATCCCGGGATCCTCCACCTGGAGCTGCTCCAGGCGACGCAGGACCAGGAACGCCGAGCTCTCCACGACCCCCAGCGGATTTCGCAGCTCGTGGCCAATCCCGGCGGCGAACTGTCCGATGGTCGCCAGTCGCTCGGCGGTCCGGTTCTTGGCCATGAGGTCGTCGCGGTAGGTCTCGAGCATGATGGCGAGCTCGATGTCGAGGATCTGGTGGAGCGCAGCCAGCATCCTGCGGAGCGCCTCCTGGGGAACGTCAGGCGCATCCCGCAAGGCGTCCGCCGAACGCAGCCGAATCCGGTCCATCGCCGTCAACATGTAGACCTGAGGAAGGTTGATCTGCACATGAACGCGCCCGATGCGGGCGCGCCGTTGAAAGTACGCGTCGTCGTGGGGCCCCGTGAACAGCTCCTCGATCCAGCGCACCAACGACTGCTTGAGGCGCGAGATTTGCGCGGCCCCACCCGTGATGGCGGCCCGCGCGTCCGGATGCGCTTCGATGGTGGCGTAGAAGTCGTCGATGATGGAGTGAAAGTACGGCGCCACGAAGGGAAGCGCCTCGCACAGGCTGGCGCTGGCGGCGGCGTCGAAGCCGACGTACCTGGTCACGTTTTGGCGAAATTTCAGCACGACATCGGACATTAGCATCGCCTCTGACACTGGCGGACCTCGGCCATCGCTCAGCCGATCGGCATCGACACGCGCATGACGAGCAGGACCAGCGAGACGTTCATGGCCCCGTGCGCGATCCCCAGGTAGGGAAGCAGCGTGGGCCGACGGGCCACCATCGCGGTCAACCACAGCGTCAGCGGAAAGAACATCGCCCCTCGCCACAGGGCGAATCTCCAGTTGAAAAGCAACGGCAGGAAGACGTTCTGAAGCGACATCGCCGCGGCGCACAGGAGAATGGCGCGAGGACGGGAGCGACCGCTCGCCAACAGCCGCGGCAAGCTGAGGCCGAGGTAGAGGGGTGGTTCGGCCAGGCTTTGCGTGACAGGGACGAGCACCAGCAGGACCCACACCAGAGCCATCGGCATGGCGTGGAAGATCGGCGCCGCGCCCGACATGAGCGGTCCCCACAGCACGCGGGCGAGCACCAGGTTCGGAAGCAGCCCCAGCGGGAGGCTGACGATCAGGGCGAACAGATACCAGGGCAGATCCTGGCGTGGCCGCACGCTCAGCGGCTCGAAGAGGTTACCCAAGCGCATCCCGTCGCGTCCCGTCGCGTAGCCCAGCAGCGCGATCGTCGCCAGGTTGAGCGGTACCAGCCAGGCGACCCACCACCCGGCGGCCTGCCGCCACGGCTGAGGGAAGCCGGCGTGAGCGAAGCCCAGCGATACCACCGACTGGGCGACCACCGCCAGGCCACCGCGCGCCAGCGGCAGCGTCCAAGGATTTCCGGGATGCCGCGCCGAAACAGTCATCCTGAGGACCGACGTCATCAACATCCGCCTTGCATGTCTGATGCCTCATCGGAAGCACGCTCGCGGCACGCGTCGTGCTTCGGTCAGCGACCGCTGCAACGTCACCACAACGAGAGGAGAATCGAGATGAAACGAATTCTGTTCGGAACGACCCTGTTGACCCTGGTCGCTGGCAGCGGCTGGGTCATCGCCGAGACCGCGTCCCCCGCCCCCAAGGGCGGAGTCCCGGCGACGGCGGCCCCTCACGATCACGACCACGGCGCCGCCGGGGGTGCCAAGCCGGCCTCTGACGGCATGATGTGCGGGAAGATGATGGGCAACGGCATGGGACCGATGATGATGGGCGAAGGCATGCGGCCGATGATGATGGGCGGCGCGGCCACCCGGATGGCGGTCAAGAACGTCGACAAGGGCGTGACCATCACCTTCACCACCGACGATGCGGCCATGGCCGGCCGCCTGCAGAAGATGGCGGAGGGCATGCGGCTGATGCACGAAGCGATGACCGCGGATCACTGACCGACCCGCGACCACCAGAACGGGGAGCGGCCGGTCGAGCGGCCGCTCCCTCAATCCACGCCGCGCAGGTAGACGTCGTGACACGCGATGCAGGTCTGCGTCAGCGCGCCGAAGGCCACGGCCATGCGCTGGCTGTCGTGCCGCGCGGCGGCCTCCACCACCCGGCGGGCCCCGGCATGCAGCTCGTCCTGCAGCGCGAAGAAGCGCTCGGGCAGCAGCCCGTTCAGCTCGTCGCCGGTCAGCGGGCGCGCCAGGCGAGGTTCGTCGAAGATCTCTCCCGCCACCCGGGCCACGCCGTCATAGTCGAGCACGACGGTGCGCGAGACCAGCGTCGGTAACTGCTCCGCGTGGTGACGCATCTTGCTGGCGATCACCGCGCGCGCCGCCGGTGGAATTCGCTCGGGCGTGGCCAGCTGAGGCTCCTGACGGATCGACCGCGCTGGGCGCAGAAGCAGCGCGAGCGCGATGGCGATGGCGACGGTCGACGAGGCGAACAGGAGCTTGTTTCGCATCCAGCCTGGCAGTGCCAGGCCCGTGCCAACAGCTCGCCCCCGACCTCAGATCGGTCGCTCGGCGACGACCACGCCGTCCCGCGCCTCGTCCAGGCTGAACCCCAGCCCCGCGCACAGCCGCTGCATTCCCAGGTTTTGAGCGGCGATCTCCGCATAGATCCTCGCGATGCGCTCCCGTCCCGCCACCTCGATGAGACGTGTCAGCAACTGCCGGCCGACGCCCAGGCCCTGCCATGGATCGCCGACCACCAGGGCGAACTCCGCGCCCGTGGCCCCCTTGACCCGCTCGCGGCTGAGCCGTCCCAGCGCCACGATTCGTCGCTGCCCGTCCCCATCGAGGCGCTCGACGACCAGCGCCATCTCACGATCGTAGTCGACGAAGCAGACCCGCGTGAGGCGCTCGTGGGCCGTGCGCTCGTCGAGCGAGACCCCCCGCAGGTACCGAAAGCGCACGCTCTGCTCGCTGAGCGTCTCGTGAAACGCGACCATCGACGGCTCGTCCTCGGGCCGGATGGGACGAATGACGATCGGCGTCCCGTCCGTCAGCTCGCCGCGTGACACGTGCTCGCTCGGATAGGGCCGGATCGCGGGGCGGGGCAGTGCGCTGGGCGACATCTCCGAACCGTGAAGGATGACGCGCGCGTCGAGGGCGACGAGGCCGCTGCCCGACGCCAGCAATGGATTGACGTCGATCTCCCGGATCCAGGGGTTCTCGGTCACCAGCTCGCTGAACCGCACCAGCAGGCCGGCCAGCGCCTCGAGGTCGACGGGCGGCCGGCCGCGCGTCCCGCCGAGGGCGCGATGAATGCGGGTGCGCTCGATGAGCCGCCGCGCCAAGGTCGTGTTGAGGGGCGGCAAGGCGATGGCCTGGTCGCGGAAGATCTCCACCAGCTCTCCCCCGGCCCCGAACAGCAGCACCGGGCCGAACTGCGGATCGGGGGCGCTGCCCAGGATCAGCTCGAAGCCCGACCGGCGATCGATGAAGGGTTGGACCGTCACCCCTTCGAACGCGCCAGGGCCCGCCACGCCGGTCACCGCCTGCTCGATCTCGCGGTAGGCCACGGCCACCGCTTCGGGCCCCGTCAGCCCCAGCTTCACGCCCCCGACGTCGCTCTTGTGCGTGATGGTCCGCGACCACAGCTTGAGGACCACGGGAAAGCCGAGCTCGCGCGCGACCGCGACCGCCTGGCTTTCGCTGGTGGCCGTGCGGGTCGGCACGCAGGGAACGCCGTAGCTCGCCAGCAATGATTTCGACTCCTGCTCGTCGAGCAGCGTTCGCCCGGCGGCCCGCGCGGCGTTGATCACGACACCGGCCAGCTCGGGTTGCGTCTCACCCCCGAGCCTGCGGACCGGCGTTTCATAGAGGCCGCGCAGGTTCTCGGCGTAGCGCCACATCTGGCAGAAGGTTCGGGCCGCCTCGTCGGGGAACGCGAACGTCGGGATGCCGGCCCGGGTCAGGATCTCGACGCCCGCCGCCACCCCCGCCCCCCCCATCCAGCTCGCCAGCACAGGCTTCCCCATGATGTGCGCGTGCTTGCGCAGCGCCTCGGCGGTGAGCGTCGGATCGGTCATGTCCTGGGGCGTGAGAATGGCCAGCAGGCCGTCGCTGGTCGGGGCGGCCGCGGTCAAGTCGAGCGCGGTGGCGAAGCGCTCGGGATCCGCGTCTCCCAGGATGTCGACGGGGTTGGCGTGACTCCAGGCCGAGGGCAACACGGCGTTCAGCCGCGCCAAGGTCTCCGCGTCCAGCTCAGCGAGCTGCCCCCCGCCCGCGACGACGGCGTCCGTCGCCAGGACCGCGGGGCCGCCCGCGTTCGTCACGATGGAGAGGCGCGGCCCGGCCGGACGCGGTTGCTTGCCCAGCACGTCGGCCAGGTGAAAGACCTCGCCGATGTCGGTGACCCGCAGGACCCCGGCGCGCCGAAAGGCCGCGTCCAGCACCTCGTCCGAACCGGTCAGCGCCCCGGTGTGCGAGGCGGCGGCACGGCTGGCCGCCTGGGTACGGCCTGCCTTGATGACGATGATCGGCTTCATGAGCGCCACCTCTCGCGCCGCGGAGAGAAACGCGCGCGCATCGCCGATCGATTCCATATACATCACGATGGCGCGCGTCCTGGGATCGTCGCCCAGATAGTCGATCAGATCGCCCCAGCCCACGTCCAGCATCGAGCCGAGCGAGACGAACCGGCTGAAGCCGACCTGCTCGCGCAGGCTCCAGTCGAGGATCGCCGTCAACAGCGCGCCGCTCTGACTGAGGAACGCCACGTTGCCGGGGCGGGCCATTCCCGCCGCGAAGGTCGCGTTCAATCCGCTGACCGGGCTCATGACGCCCAGGCAGTTGGGCCCGATGATCCGCATCGCGCCCCGGCTTGCCTCTTCCACGATCTGGCGCTCCAGCGCGGCTCCCGCCGCGCCAGTCTCCCGAAACCCCGCCGAGATGATCACCGCGGTCGCCACCTGACGCGCCACGCAGGCCGCGATGATCGAGGGGACCGAGCCAGCCGGCGTCACGATCACCGCGAGATCGATGGGGCCGGCAATGGCGTCCACCGTCGCGTACGACTTCAGGCCCAGCACCCGATCGTGCTTCGGGTTGACGGGATAGATGGCCCCACCGAACGCCGAGGAGATCAGGTTGTGAAGCAGGGTCCGTCCCACGCTCCCCGGCTTCTCGGTGGCGCCGATGACGGCGACGCTGCGTGGGGCGAAGAACGACTCCAGCGGGTGTCGTCCCAGATGGAACACGTCGTGCGCGGTCGGAACCGACAGCGCCGGGTCCAGGGGCCGAGCGTGGCCGGCTTCCCCGGACGGATGGTCCCCGCGCGATCCGGACGGCGGCGTCATCGGTCGGACCGCGGGGTGGGGATCAGCAGCACCGGACGTTGGCTGGCCCGAGCCACCGCCTGCGACACCGAGCCGAGCAGGCCCCGGCGCGCCCCGCCGTGCTTTCCCGCGCCGAGCACGAGGGCGTCGACGCGTAGCCGCTCGGCCGCCTGCACCAGCGCGGTCGCCGCCTCGCCTCCGTCGACGACGACGACGTGCGTGGTGATACCGAGGTACGGCGCATCCGCGGGGATCAAGGCGCGCAGCCTCGCCTCGATGGAATGGCGCGCGGCCTCACTCAGACGCCCGGCCGGTTCATCGTAGGCATAGGCGGGCGTGGCGAGCGGACGCTCGTGGACGTGGCACAGCTCGACCACCCCACCCCGCTCCGCCAGGAGCGCGTAGGCCGCCCGCGCGGCCTCGTCACCGGCGGGGGAAAGATCCGTTGCCGCCAGCACCGTGTCCATGCGGGGGATGATCGCCGGCGTCGTCGGCGGAGCGGGCGGTACGAAGAGGATGGGCAGATCGGGCGACTGGCGAAGCGTCCCTTCCGCCACGGGGACGTGCGCCACGCGCGCCAGCCCGTGACGGCTCTCCGCGCCCATGACCACCAGACCACACCCATGAGCGCGCGCCGCGGCCAGGATGGCGGTGGCGGGCGAACCCCACGACGCCTCGATGACGAGCTCCACGCCGCCGGGTCCCGGCAGCTCGCCGATGCGACGACGCGCGCTCGCTTCCAGATCTCGCGCCACCTCGGGATCGGTCCGGTAGAGCTCACGGGCGCCGGTGAGGCCCAGCCGCCGGTACTCCTCGGGCGGCCAGTAGAGCTGCAGCACCACCACGTCACACGGACCGTGGAGACGAAGCCGCCGCACGAACGCCAGCGTCGCTTCGCTGCTGGCGCGTCCGTCGAACGCCACCAGCACCTTGAGGCCGCCGTGGCCACCACCCGTGAGGGGCGACGCGCCAGGCGGGACGATCAGGACCGGCCCAGCGCTGCGGCGCACGACCCGCTCCGAGGCGCTGCCCATCAGCCAGCGGTCGACGCCGGTGCGACCGTGCGTGCCCATCACCAGCAGGTCGGCCGCGGTGCGGGTGGCGCGCTCGAGCAGGCAGTCCTCGACCACTCCCGCTTCCAGATGGGCGGCCACCGGAACGAGGCTCGCCATGCGCAGCGCCCGGACGGCGGCGGACAGGGCCACCTCGGCCTGTCCGCGCGCCTGTTCCTCCCCTTCGATTGTCGCCTCCGCTTCGCCCTGGATCGGCAACACGAATGCGGGAGGTGGCACGACGTGCATCAGCTCGAGGGTTCCGTCGGTGCGATCGGCCAGGTCGATCGCCATGCGCGCCGCCGTCTCCCCTCCCGCGCTGAAATCAGTGGCACAGAGTATCTTCATCGCCTCGCGACCTCCCACCCCGCGGGTCCGTTCCCCCGCACCTCAGGCGGCCCGGTTGGTGAAGGGAACGGTCAACACCGGGCACGGGGCGTGCCTGACGACCTTCTCGGCCACGCTCCCCGGCAGCATGTGCGACAGGGCGGTGCGACCGATGTCGAGGTACCCGGTGCCCAGCGAAAACTTCGCGGTGGGGTCGACGACGTGAACGATGGCGAGCGTCGCGTCCATCTGCTTCGCCACCCCGATGGCCCGTTCGAGCGCCAGATCACTTCTCACGGAGAAGTCAGTCGCCACCAGGATCGTCTGCCGCGCCGGTATTTCCATGGCGATCCGGTCGTGCAAGCGTGAGACCAATCGCGGGGAGACGGGTGCCCCGCCAAATCGCGCAGTTGCTGCTTCTCGCTTCCCCCGACGACGCAGACTTTGCGCGCTGTCTTCGAGGACGATTCACTCTCCGCCCGGTTCTCGCCGTTCCCCGGTCGCGTCGTGCTGGCGACGCTCTTGCAGCGTCCCCGTTCATGCCCCGTGGAGAGCCCGTCGCCGTTCGGCAGTATCCGGCCGTCGCTCAGTTCATGACGTCCGTCCCTCACACCATCGGCCGCAGTCGACCCATCGCCGATGCGCAGCAGACGATGCGCGCGCATCGCATCCGGCACCTTCCGGTCCTGGACGGCGGCCGGATCGTGGGTCTGGTCTCCGAGCGCGATCTGATGTTGATGACGTCTCTTCCCGGCGTCGACGCTCATCGCGTGAGGGTCGAGGAGGCCATGGTCCAGGATCTGTTCGTCGTGTCGCCCGAGACGCCCGTGGGCGAGGTCGTCGAGACGATGATCGACAGGAAGCTCGGGTCGGCGCTGGTCGGCGAAGGGGACCACGTCATCGGCGTCTTCACGACGGTCGATGCCATGCGGGCGCTGCACGCCCTGCTCGAACGGACCTGAAGGGCGCGACACGGGTCTCGCGCGAAAGAAGCCATGACGACCCCGCATCGCCGCTTCCCCGCCGACGTGGCCACAGCGACGGCCACGCCCCAGCCTCGTATCGTCGCCGACCTGCTGCGCGCCGACGCTTACCCCGGGTGGTCGTCGAGCGGAGTCGAGCTGCGCCAGACCCACGCCTCATGGGTCTTCTTGACGGACGATGACGTTTTCAAGCTCAAGCGCCCCGTCGATCTGGGGTTCCTCGACTACAGGACGCTCGAGGCGCGACGAGAGGCGTGCGAGGAGGAGGTGCGCCTCAACCGACGCCTGGCTCCCGAGGTCTATCTCGGGGTCGAACCGGTGCGCCTCGAACCGGCGGGACACCATCTGGGGGGGCGGGGAGACATCGTCGACTGGGCCGTCCACATGCGCCGGCTCCCCGACGCGGCCAGCGCGGAAGCGCTCCTCGCGGCGGGGCGGCTCACCAGTGGCCACCTGGAGGCTCTGGCCGTCACGATGGCTCGCTTCCTCGATGCCGCCCCCTCTGCCCCACGGTACGGGACCCAGGCGATCCTGCGCGCGAATGTCGCGCAGAACATGGCCCAGAGCTTCCACGTCGCCGTGGCACCGGGATTCATCGACCTGAGGACCCTGGAAGACATCCGGCGTTTCCAGGACCAGGAGCTTCGCCTCCGCGTCGATCGCTTCGCGGACCGCATCAAGAACGGCCGGATCCGCGACGGCCATGGCGACCTGCGGCTCGAGCACGTGTACTTCGTCCCCTCCGGCACCGGCGTGGAGTCCCCCGTCGTGATCGACTGCGTCGAGTTCTCCGAGGCCTTCCGGGCCGGGGATGTGGCGAGCGAGATAGCCTTCCTCGCCATGGAGCTGGAGTCGGCGGAGCGGGCCGACCTCGCGGGGGGATTCATCGCGCGCTGCGCCGAAGCGCTGGACGACTACGATCTCTATGGCGTTCTCGACTTCTACCTGTGTTACCGGGCAAACATTCGAGCCAAGGTGGCGGCCATGGTGGCCGTGGATCCGCTGTCTCCGGCCGCCCTGCGGATGCAAAAGCGCACCGAGGCCCAACGTCGGTTCGCCCTGGCGCGCGCCTGCGCCGGACGGTCGGCCGGCACGCCCGCGCTGATCGCCGTGGGCGGCGTCATCGGCTCGGGCAAGAGCACGCTCGCCTCGGCGCTGGGGCGCGCGCTGGGGGCCCCGGTCATCGGGTCGGATCGGACCCGGAAGTCCCTGGCTGGCATGCGGACCACCGAGCGCGGCGACGAGGCGCTCTACACGCCCGAGCGCACGGAGGCCACGTACGTCGAGCTGGTCCGGCGGGCCGAAGTGGTCTTGCAGAGTGGACGGACCGCCATCCTGGACGCAACGTTCGATCGCTCGCGGTGGCGAGAGCTGGCCGGCGACGTGGCGCGTGCGTTCGGCGCCACCTTCGCCTTCGTCGAGGCTTCATGCCCCGACTGGGAGGCCCTGCGGGCCCGCGTCCGCAGCCGCGACGAACGCCCGTCCGAGTCCGACGCCGGGGAGACGCTGCTGGATCGATACGTTGCCGCCGGCAAAGCTCCCTCCCTGGGGAGCGAGACGCCTCACATCGTCATCGACACCCGCCAGGCCGCGCCGGCGATCCGTGAGCGGGCCTTGACCGAGCTGGCGAAGGTCGGGATCTCGGCGCCCCCTGGGCGCGAGTGGCCGGGCCCGATCGGCCTGGCCTAGCTCTGTCTCGGTCGCCGTCGCCGTCGCTAGAGGGGGTCCGCGATGATGTCGAAGGACAGCACCACGGTGTCCTTGATCGTCACCGTGCCGCTGACGAACGAGAAGGGCGTGATGTTGAAGTCGGTCTGCTTGATCTCGAAGGTGCCGATGGCGTGCAACGCGCCCCCCTCGAACGACACGCGCGCGGGCACGGTCACCTGCTTGCGGACCCCGTGGAGCCGTAGCTCGCCGATGAGCCGGACGTCGTACGTGCCGTCGCCTCGCCGTCCCGACGACGTCGCGCGCGTCTTGAAGGTGATCTCCGGATACTTGCTGGTCTCCAGCACGTCCTCGCGCAGCGCCGACTCGATCGCCTGACGTTCCCCGACGTTCTTCTCCTCGAGCAACCGCAAAGAATCGGCGCGAACGGTCATCTCGAGCGCGCCGGTGGCGAGGGCTCCGGGCGCGAACCTGGCCATCCCTCCGAAGTCGCCGATCTCGATCTTGTGATCATGCCCGAACATCGTGGACAGCCCGCTCGTCTCGGTCTCGACGATGAAGCGACTCTTCCTGGCGTCGACGCGGAACTGCGCCTTCTTCGTCGGTGGGGAACCTGCCTGGTCGCCCGCAGCACCTGAGCGCGCGACCGGAAGAACGGAGAGGACGAGGAGCGAACCCGTGCGGAGCCAGGATGTTGTTTTCATGGGCCGACCCGATTGCAGCCGCGATGCCAGCGGGTCGCTTCGCTTCGTACGCGCGAGAACGCAGGTTCTGCGCATCCACGGAACCTGCCCTGGCGCATCTCCTTCGCGGCTGGCCCCGCTCCGCGAAACATTTGCGCCATCTCCCGCTCCTTCTGCATGCCGGACGCACCCAACTAAGGCGTGATCGCGACCTTCATGACGCCGTCGCGTTGGTGGCCGAACAGGTCATAGGCGGCCTCGATGTCGGCCAGCCGAAAGCGATGCGTGACGAGCTCGTGAAACGGGAATCGCTTGGCCGCGACGACGCTCATCAGGCGGCGCATCCTTTCCTTGCCGCCCGGGCACAGCGAGCTGACGATCGTGTGATCGCCGAGACCGGCCGCGTAAGCGTCGAGGGGAATCGTCAGGTGTCCCGAGTAGACGCCCAGGCTGGAGAGCACCCCGCCCGGGCGGATGCTGCGCAGGGCCCCCTCGAAGGTGGACGATTGCCCGAGCGCTTCGATGGCGACGTCGACGCCCCCCCCGGTCAGGCGCTTGATCTCGGCGACCACGTCCTGCTCCTTGTAGTTCAGCACCACGTCGGCGCCCATGCGGCGCGCCACTTCCAGCCGACTGGGAACGCTGTCGATGCCGATGACCAGCGACGCGCCCGCCAGGCGCGCCCCCGCGGTGGCGCACAGCCCGATCGGGCCCTGCGCGAAGACGGCCACCGCGTCTCCGATGCGCACGTGGCCCCGCTCGGCCGCCGAGAAGCCTGTCGACATGATATCCGGACACATCAGGACCTCTTCGTCCGTCAGCTCGGGCGGCACCCGGGCCAGGTTGGCCTGCGCGTTCGGGACCAGCACATACTCGGACTGACAGCCGTCGATGGTGTTGCCGAAGCGCCAGCCGCCGATGGCCTCCGAGCCGTCTCCGCCGTGCCCGCACTGCGAAGGCGCGCCGGACAGGCAGGCGCGGCACTGACCGCAGGGGGTGATGGCGCCGACGATGACCCGCTCGCCGATCGCGTAGCCCTCGACGCCAGGGCCCACGGCCGCGATGACGCCGACCGGCTCGTGCCCCACCACCAGTCCCTCACGCACCGGATACTCCCCCTTCAGGATGTGTACGTCCGTCCCGCAGATGGTCGTGGTGGTCACGCGGATCGAGGCCTGCCCCACCCCCGGCTCGGGCATGGGGACCTCACGGATGCCGATCTTTCCTTTGCTCTGAAATACCGCCGCTCGCATGGTCTTCATCTGTCGACTCCCTTTTCTTTGTCGCGGTGGTTCACCGGCAGCGCTCGTTCGCCTGACGGCATCGTCACCGTTGAAACGTCGCAGAGCGGCCAAAGCACTGGCCGTGCCACGAGCCCACGCTCGTGTCTCGACGAGGGTTGGCCGCCAAATTGCTTTTCCCGCGGCCATGACCAGGCTGATTCTCCGGACCTCCCTCGTCGCGGCGCTCGCCATCGGAGCCTGCGCCAGCGCCCCTCCGCAGCCCGTCCAGCAGGATCAGCTCGCGAAGGCGATCGCCGCCCCGGATCGAAAGCAGCCCCCCCAGGTCCTGTCGAATGCCACGCGCGAGCTGCTGCGTTCCCGCATGGCGTCTCACACGAATGACATGGCCGACCTGGTCTCCGCGATCATGATCCTCGAATATCCACGGATCGCCGAGCGGGCCGCCGCGATCGCCGCCGACGTGAATCTGGCCCGCCCGCTGACGAACGACGCGACGGAGCTGAACTCGTCCATCCCCGGGTCGTTCTTCGACTACCAGGACGAGCTGAAGGAACGAGCGCGGCGCCTCGAGGCGACGGCCCGCGAGGGGAGCGCGTTTCACGTCGCCGATGCTTACGGCCGGCTCTCCGAGACCTGCGTGAAGTGCCACGCGATCTACCGAGCGAGCCATTGAGTGACGGGGGACTTGGAGATGCCGAAGGCACAGCCGGTTCCGGGGATGTCGTCGCTCTCGTTCGGTCCGGCCATGCGCTTGATGCTCGGGTTGGCCCGGGCGCGCGCGGGTGGGGACAAGGCCGTCCGCGCTCTGTGGGAGCTGGCCGAACGACACCACCCCGAACAGGCCTGGCTCGCCATGTCCTGGCTATGTGGCGACCGAACCCTCGCCGAGATCGAGCGAACAGCGCCTCGCGAGCCGGTGGCGGCCGCGCTCGCATCGGTCATACGTCCCGGGCTCTTCCGTGCGCAGGAATTGCGTCGCGGGCCAGTTTTGACGCAAGAATAGCGGCCCGTGCTCTTCGATTTCCCCGGGGCCCCCGGCCTCGGGGCCGGCACATTCATTGCGTAAAGGCCGCTGAAATGACACTGACCGACAGGGGGACGATCTTGGTCGTCGACGACGAGGCCAACGCGCGCACGGCGCTGGCCGAGTTGCTGAGAGACGAGGGCTACCGGGTCGAGACCGCCGCGGACGGATTCAAGGCGCTCGGCAAGATGGATGACCTGAACCCCGACCTCGTCCTGACCGACCTGAAGATGCCCGGCATGGGGGGCGTCGAGCTGCTCGAGAAGGTGTGCATCGCCGACCCGGAGATCGTCGTCATCGTCATGACCGCCTTCGGCGCGGTCGAGACCGCCGTCGAGGCGATGAAGAAGGGGGCCGCCGACTACCTGACGAAGCCGCTGAACACCACCGAGCTGTTCCTGGTGCTCGAGCGGGAGATGGAGCGGCGGCGGCTGCGACGCGAGGCCGGACAGCTGCGGGCGCGACTGGCCGAGCGGTACAGCTTCGCGAACATCATCGGAAGCGCCCCCGCCATGCAGGCGGTGTTCAAGACGGTCGCCCAGGTGGCGCCAGCGCGCGCCAGCGTCCTCATCATGGGCGAGTCGGGCACCGGCAAGGAGCTGATCGCGGCCGCCATTCACCAGCACAGCCCGCGGGCAAAGGGCCCGTTCGTCAAGCTGCACTGCGCGGCGCTCGCGGAGACGCTGCTGGAGAGCGAGCTGTTCGGACACGAGCGCGGTTCGTTCACCGGGGCGGCGGGGCGTCGCGAGGGACGCTTCCAGCAAGCGAACGGCGGAACCCTGTTCCTGGACGAGATCGGAGAGATTTCACCATCCGTGCAGGTGAAGCTGCTGCGCTTCCTGCAAGAGCACGAGTTCGAGCGGGTAGGCGGCAACGAGACCGTCCGCGTCGACGTGCGGGTGGTGGCGGCCACCAACCGCGATCTCAAGGCCGAGGTGACCAGCGGGCGGTTTCGCGAGGATCTCTATTACCGGCTGAACGTCATCGCCCTGCAGATGCCCTCCCTGCGCGACCGGCGGTCCGACGTCCCCATGCTGGCCGCATTCTTCCTGAACAAGTACGCGCGCGAGAACGGCAAGACCATCGAAGGGTTCTCGGACGAGGCGCTGGCGCTGCTCAGCACCTATGACTGGCCCGGCAACGTCCGCGAGCTGGAGAACGTCGTCGAGCGCGCGGTCGTGCTGTGCAACGACAACCGGGTGGCGAGCGGCGAGCTGCCGCCCCACCTGGTGCCCGCCTCCGAGAACGGAGGGATCCGCATCCCCGGCTCGACGCTCGACGAGATCGAGCACCACGCGATTCGCAAGACCCTGGAAGCGACGGGAGGGTCGACCAGCAAGGCCGCCGAGATTCTCGGGATCAGCGTGCGCAAGATTCAGTACAAGCTCCACGAGTACCAGAGCGCCCCCAAGAGCGGCGCCGCCGCCGTCGATGACGAGCGCGAAGACGGCGCCGGTTGACCGGGCCCGAGCTCAGGCCGGAAGAACGACCGTGAAGCAGGTGTCACCGCGATGCGAGCGTACGCGCATCGTTCCCCCGTGATCGGTCACGATGCCGTGGACGATGCTCAGCCCCAGGCCCGTCCCTTTCGATTTCGTGGTGAAGAATGCGTCGAACACCGGCGCCTCGTCGGCGAACCCCTCGCCGGTATCGGCGACGTCGATCTCGACGGACCGTTCGGCGCGGCGCAGCCGCAGGGTCAGCCGACCGCCGTGCGGCATCGCCTCGAGCGCGTTGCGCACCAGGTTCTGCAGCACCTGACGCAAGCGGGTCGGATCCGCCTGGATGGACGGGAGGTCGGGCGCCACGTCCAGCTCCACCGCGATCCCCGCCCCCTCGGCCTCGGGGGCCGCGAACGCCAGAACGGCCCGACATAGCTCCGCCAGACCGGTCGGTTGCAGGTCGAGCGGCCGCGGCCTTGCGAAAGAGAGGAAATCATCCACCAGGCGCTCCAGCCGTCGGATCTCGTCCTCGATGAGCACGGCGACGGGATCGATCGTCTCGGGCCGGGCGTCCCCCTTGCCGAGGCGCCGGCGCAACACCTGGAGTTGCAAGAGCGCCGAATTGAGCGGGTTCCTCACCTCGTGCGCCAGCCCCGCCGCCAGCGTCCCCACCGCCGCCAGTCGTTCGGCACGCAGGGTCCGGCGCAGCATCTCCTGTTCGGCCGTGACGTCGGTCCCCACGGCGTAGGTCCAGCCATCGTTGTCCGCGGCGGCCGCGATCCCAGGGGAGGAGACCGGTGGCTCCCCTCCCGTGACGATGGAGACCCGCGCGCGCTCCCAGCGCACCATCCGCTCGGAGCCACCCTTCGTGGCCAGTGCGTGAACACCGCCCTCGCCGATCAGTCCTTCGCCCGGCTGGCCGATCATCTCGTCGCGGCAATAGCCGGTGGCCTCCTCCAGCCTCCGGTTCCACAGCGCGATCCGCCCCGCCGCGTCCAGCGCCAACACCAGGGCTGGCACCGCCTCGACGACGGTGCGGTGGCGAAGCTCCGAACGGCGCAGCTCGTTTTGCAGACGCTCTCGTTCGCTGGCCGCGGCGGCCTGCGCCAGCGCGCGGCGGGCGATCTCCAGCATCTCCCGGGGAGCCAGGGGCTTCAGCACGTAGGCGAATGCCCCCCCTTGAACGGCGGCCATGGCACTGGCCACCGACGCGTCGCCGGTGATCAGGACGACCTCGGTGTTAGGCCAGCGAGCCCGGATCGGCTCGACCAGCGTGGTGCCGTCGCCATCGGGAAGCCGCACGTCACTGAACACGAGATCGAAACGCTTCCGTGCGATGAGGGCCCTCGCTTCGCCCGCGCTCCCCACGACCTCGACGTTCACCGGGAGGTCGCCGCCCAGGATCTCCGCGACGTTTTCCGCCAGCGCGTCGTCGTCGTCGACGATCAGAACGTCCTGGCGTTCCAAGCTTTCACCGCTTCCACGCTCACGTGAGATGCCCCGCCCGCTGGCGAGGGCGCGAGGGCCACGGTACCTCCGTGCGCCTCGGCGATTCGGCGGTAGAGCGCCAGGCCAAGGCCGGTTCCCGTCGGCTTCGTCGTGAACAAGGCCTCGAAGATACGCGATTTCAGCTCGATGGGAACGCCCGGCCCCCTGTCGCGCCCCCGGAGACGCGTTCGTAGGCCCTGGCTTCAGGCGGCCAGCCGCATCGCCGAAACGGCGACCGCCATTTCGTTGCGCGACGGAGCGGCCGTTGCTCGCGGCACCGCCGCCGGGGCCAGCACGACCACCGGCCACGGGGCTACCCCGGCCATGATCAACGCGACCGAGCAGGTGGCCAGGTCGGCTGTCGCCCCGATGGTGCCCGGGAGGGCAAAGCACACCAGCGCGAGGAACAGTCCCAGCACCGCCAGCGATCCGCGCGCTGTCTTGCTCCAGAGTCCCAGCGGCGACAGCACGAGGGCCAGGACGCCGACGGCGACCGCGATTCCGGAGCGCACTCCGGTCTCGAGCTCCAGGACGGGGGCCAACAACAACCAGATTGCGGTGGAAGCTCCAAGGGCGGGTAGCAGCATGATCTCTCCTCCTTCTCACCGTGGAGAGACAGCAAGGTTGAAGCCAAGCCCTCTCCCCGGCTCCGCGCTCACGTCGGAACGAGATCGGCGAAGGGATTGCGCGCGCCGCCGACGCCAGGCGAACGGATTGCGCGTCCGCCCCATCTGGACCAGGTCGCGCGGTGGCCCGGTGTTGGCAGCATCCGTCGGCGTGAGCTCAACGATCGATGCGACTTCACCAGCGACGCCACCACCCGTCGCCCCGCCTCCTCTTTGCGCCGAGGGACTGACTTCGGAAGAGGCGGCGGCCCGTCTCGCCGTCGTGGGACACAACCTGATCGCGGAGAAGCGAAGCCGTCCCGTGGCCGTGCAGATCCTGCTGCGCTTTCGCAATCCCCTCATCCTCCTCTTGCTGGCGGCCAGCGCGGTCGCGGGACTGACCGGGGACCTCCGCAGCTTCGTGGTGACGTTCGTGATGGTGCTGCTGAGCGTGGGGCTCGACTTCACGCAGGAGCACCGGGCCGGTCAGGCGGCCGAACGGCTACGACGGTCGGCGGTCACCAGGGCCAGCGTGATGAGGGACGGTCGCCTGTGCGAGATCGGCGCACCCGACATCGTGCCGGGCGACCTCGTCATGCTGTGCGCGGGCGATCTGGTTCCTGCCGATGGTCTCTTGATCGAGGCGCGCGACCTGTTCGCGAATCAAGCGCTGCTCACCGGCGAGCCCTACCCCGTCGAGAAGGGGCCGCTCGCGGCGGGGGAAGGCCCCGGAGGCACGCAGGGCCCGCTATCGGCGGACCGACGCGAGGTCCTGCTCATGGGGTGTTCCATCACCAGCGGGCAGGGGCACCTGATGATCGTGAACACCGGCGCCCGCACGGTCCTTGGCCAGATCGGCGCGTCGCTGCAGCGTGACCCGTCGCCGTCGGCCTTCGAGCAAGGGACGCGCGCCTTCGGCATGTTGATTTTGAGGCTGGCGCTGATCATGGTGCTGTTCGTCATCCTGGTCGACGCCTGGCGCGGGCGACCCTGGCTCGAGTCGTTCCTGTTTTCCGTGGCGCTGGCCGTCGGTCTGACCCCCGAGCTGTTGCCCATGGTCGTCTCGGTGACGCTGTCGCGGGGCGCGATGCGGCTGTCTCGAAAGAAGGTGCTGGTGAAGCGCCTGGCCGCCATCCACGACCTGGGCAGCATGGACGTGCTGTGCACGGACAAGACCGGCACGCTGACCGAAGCGCGCATCCGCCTGCAGCAGCACGTCGACGTGGGAGGCCTCGGCAGCCCCCGCGTGCTGGCGATGGCGCACTTGAATAGCCGCTTCCAGTCCGGGTTGAAGAGCCCCATGGACGAGGCCATCGAGGGCGCCGTGGCGGCGGAGGCGCCCGATCCGATGCTGTCGGGCGACTGGCGCAAGCTCGACGAGGTGCCGTTCGACTTCGAGCGCCGGCGCGTCTCCACGCTGGTGACGCGCGGCACGGCCGCCCCCCTGCTTATCGTCAAGGGGGCGTTCGAGAGCATCCTCGCCGCGGTGGGACGGGTCGAGGACGGAGGCCCGGCGAACATCCAGCCCTTGGACGAGGCCCGGCGAGCCGCCGTGCAGGCGCGCTGCGAGGCCCTGGGCGAGGATGGGCTGCGCGTCCTGGGGATCGCCTGGAAGGAGCTGGCCAGCGAGCGGACCAGCGCCGAGAAGGGCGACGAGCGCGACCTGATCCTGGCCGGCCTGCTCGTCTTCCAGGATCCTCCCAAGCAGAGCGCCCGCGCCGCGCTGCGCGCGCTGGACGAGCGCGGCGTGGCCATCAAGGTTCTCACTGGCGACGACACCCGGGTGGCCCGCCACGTCTGCCGCGAGATCGGCCTCGCCGTCGAGGGCGTGACGACGGGCGCCGAGCTTCAGCTCCTCGACGACGCCGCGCTCGACGCCGTGGTGGAGCGGAACACGGTCTATTGCCGGGTCACGCCGGCGCAGAAGGATCGGATCATCCTGTCGTTGAAGCGGCGGAAGCACACGGTCGGCTTCATGGGCGACGGCATCAACGACGCCTCGGCCCTGCACAGCGCCGACGTCGGGATCTCCGTCGACACCGCGGTGGACGTGGCCAAGGAAGCGGCCGACCTG
>DASYCK010000010.1:0-4337 GCA_036500205.1 Polyangia bacterium
ACCGACCGGGCGCGCGGCGCCGAGATGGGGGCCGACGAGGTGCTGCCCAACCCACCGTCGTTCGCCGACGTCCACAGCGCCGTCGTTCACCTGCTGTCGCGCGCCCTGCTCGCCCCGGCCCGCTGACGTCAGCTGCCGCCCACCGAGCCCTTCGCCCCCTCGACCACGTAGACGAGCCGGTCGAGCTCGAAGCGAAGGGTCTTGGTGAAGCGCGACGGGCCGAAGTCGTAGAACCATTCCTCGATGGGAACCTCGACGCTGTTCTCGACCGTGACGTCCTCCCACACGCCATTGACGAGCTGCCGCCGGCTCTCGCGCACCGTGCGCAGCTCGACCCGCTTTTGAACGTCGTCGGGCTCGCGGCACTTCCTGCGGACCTCCTCGGTGTGCTGACCGACCGAGATGAGCCGGTCGGACGAGGGGCACAGAAAGCCCGACGTCCCCGCCGCCGCATCAGGAGCGAACCGCAGGCCGGCCACCAGCGCCAAGGCACCAGCCAGAAAGAACCACCGTCCCCCGCGCGTCCCCGTTCGATTGTTCGTCATGGCTACTCCTTCGACCGCAACCGATCCGGGCGCTTGGACGAAGGCCCGCGCGATCTATTCAGTCGAAGGCGATCTCTTTCGGCGAGGCCCGACTACGCGGCGCGGCGCTTGGCCGATTGCAGCGTGTTCGACAGCAGCATCGCGATCGTCATCGGACCGACCCCGCCCGGCACGGGCGTGATGGCGCGGGCCCGCTCGGCCGCCGCCGCGAAGGCGACGTCCCCCACCAGCTTGCCGTCGGCGCGCCGGTTCGTGCCGACATCGATGACCGTCGCGCCCGGTTTGATCCAGTCGCCCTGGACGGTCTCGGCGCGCCCCAGCGCCGCGATGACGACGTCCGCGCGCCGCACGCGGTCGGCAAGATCGCGGGTCTTCGAATGACAGACGGTCACGGTGCAGTCAGCCGAGATCAGCAGCGCGGTCATCGGCTTGCCGACGATGTTGGACCGTCCGATGATCACCGCGTCGGCCCCCGCCAGCGGCGTCTGCGCCTCCGCGAGCAGGCGCATCACGCCGAGCGGCGTGCAGGCGACGAAGCGGGGCTCTCCCATCAACAGCCGCCCCAGGTTGTCGGGATGGAAGCCGTCGACATCCTTCAGCGGGCTGATCGTCAACAGCACCTGGCGCGCGTCGATCCCGGCGGGCAGCGGCAGCTGCACCAGAATGCCATCGACCTCGGGATCGTGGTTCAGCCGTTCGACCAGCGCCAGCACCTCGGTCTGAGACACGGTGCCGGGGAGGCGATGATCGAAGGTGCGAAATCCCACCTCGGCGCAGGCGATGGTCTTGTTGCGAACGTAGACGTGGGAAGCGGGATCGTCCCCCGCCAGCACCACCGCCAGGCCAGGCTGGATACCGCGCGCGACCAGGGGCGCCGTCTCCGCCGCGAGCTGCGCGCGCACGCGCGCGGCCAGGGCCTTGCCATCGATGATCTGAGCCGCCATTTCGCTTTTCGATATATCACGCAACGGAACATCGGTGCGGCCGATGGGCACTCGTGCACGGACAATTTTTCGCGCTGGGGGGGACGTTCTTGGTGGGGCATGTTCTGTCGCTGATCTCGGCGGTGGTGACCGTGCGCCAGCCGGTGACCGCCATCGCCGCCAACGACCGGGGCGCCCTGGCGCTCACCGCGGACGAGGTCCGCCTATTGGACGGGGAGGGCTTTCCCCTGCGCGGTTTCGCGCTCGGCCAGCCGCCCCCCCGAGCGCGGGCGAGGCGGGGCGGCGAGCGCGACGGCTTCGCGGCCGCCGCCGGCGTGCTGTCGGACGGCGACTTCAACGATGCGTACGATCCCGACTCCGACGTCGAGGATCCGGAGAACATCCTCGTCGAGGACGACGCCGCGACGAAGAGGGCACGTCCCGACCGTCGGACACCATCGACGGTCGTCGCGCTGGCGGTGGCGGGGAAGCTCGCCTGGATGGGGCGCGCGGACGGTCTTTGGCGAGCGGAGCTCGAGGGCGAGCGCACCACCCGCGTGCTGCCGGAGGTGAGCGGCCCGATTCACGCGGTGGCGGTGGGCGTTGATGGAAGAACGGTGGTGGCGGCCAGCGACCAAGGGCTGTTTCGCTCACGCGATGAAGGTGAGACCTTCCAGCGCGTGGCGTCCCTGGACGGCGCGGTGGCGCGGTTGGCGGTCACCGCATCCGGCGTCGCGCTCGTGCTCGACGGGAGGGGATTGCGCCGCATCGGCGCGGACCAGACGGTCGCGCAGCCGGTGCCCCTCCTGGACGCGAACGACGTGAGCGCCTGTGGCGACGTCGCCCTCGTGCTTTCAGGTGGACGGCTGTTCGCGATCGCCGATGGCGGAGCAGGCGAGCCGACCGCGCTCGATGGGACAGGCCCTCCCGACGCCCAGCGGATCACCTGCTCCCCGGACGGCGCGCTGTGGGTCGGCTACCGACCCGGCCTGTGGACCAGCATCGATCAGGGAAGGTCGTGGGTGGCGAGAGACGATCTTCCCCCCGCCCCTGTCGCGGATGTGTCGGTGACGAAAAGATCGCTGTGGTTGGCGGGGCCTTCCGGGCTGGTGGTGCTCCCGCGCGTGCCGGTGATTCAGCCCCCGCCGCTCGCGGGCGCGTCGCGGGAGCTTCTCCCCGTCAGTCGGGTCCGGCCGCCGAGCTGGCACTGGTGGCTGCCGGCGCTTCCGCGCGTCGACCTCGGCTTCGCCTCCGCGCAATCGAGCACGCGCCACGATGTGCGGGCGTTCCTGCTGGTGACGTTCTCCTTCGATGGCCATCGGGCGCTGCTGGCCGACCGGCGGCGCTTCGATGCCGAATATGCGCGCCACGCCCAGAGGGACGAGAGCGAGCGCGTGCTGATGGGCAACGGGGGAACGTTCGGATCGCTCGACGACGACGAAAGACGCGCGCTCGCGCAGGTGCTGGAGGAATGACCATGGCTGCTCCGTTCGGAACGTGGCCCGCGTACAGTCGGCCAGCCCTGTTCTGGCTCCTCCTGACGAGCGTGGCGCCGTCGCCGACGCTCGCCCAAAACATGGACGACGGCGGCGCAACCGATGCAACGACCGCGGCGGCGGACCCGCCGGTCGAGACCATCTGTCGCGCCGCCGCCGCGCTGGCGCTCGCCGAGCCGGAGCGGGCGCGCGGCTACATCAACCGCGCCCGCGCGGCCGGATGGCTCCCGGAGTTTCGCTTCCGCGTTTTTCGCCGGTTCGCCCGCACGGAAGGGCTTACCTTGGACGACACCGCCACCACGACGCCGGTCGACGTCAGCGGCGTCGACGACGTCAGATACGAGTGGCGGGCGACGTGGGACCTGTCTAGGATGGTATTCAACCCCGACGAGCTACAGGCGCACGCCGAGGCCCTTCGCATGTCAGACGTGAGACGCGACATCCAGTCGTTGGTCATCAGGCTCTACTTCGAGCGGCGGCGCCTGTTGACCCCCGTCAAGGAGCCCACGCGGGAGCCGAGCCGGGCGGACGCCACGAGATCCGCCTCGGCCACGGCGGAGTCCGCGAACGACGTCCGGAGCAGCGCCAGACAGAACGATGCGACGGACGCGGCGCCGGCGGAGGGCCAGGCCGGCGAGCGCCGGCGACTTCGCGTCCTCGAGATCGAAGCTCAGCTCGAGGCGCTGTCTGGCGTTCCGTTTTTTCACCAAGGCCACGGTAAAACCAAACAGTGGGAAGAGGCGACCCCTTGACCGAACGTCCGCGCAAGGATTCTCGCCGCGACCAGCGGAAGGCGATCGACATCAACGTCACCGTGTCGGTGGGGGGGGATGTCGTCCGGGTCCACACGCGCGACATTTCCCGTTCGGGAATCTGCCTGGTGAGCGACACGGCCATCGCGCGCGACACCGACCTCGAGCTGCGCCTGGTGCTGTCGCTGGGTGACCAGAACATGTCCGAGCCGTTGCTGGTGGGCGGACGCTCGGTCTGGTGCACGGCCCTGTTCGGGAGATTTCAGGTGGGCGTCATGTTCGCCGATCTGGATGACGAGCAGCTCCGCTTTCTGGATCTGTTCATGCGCTTCATCGACGGCGATGTGAGGCCCGCGGGATACGATCCCGGCCCCGAGCCCTCACCGCCAGAGCGTCCCGAGGACAAGGACGATCCGTTCCGCCCGTAAGGAGGCTGCCCGATGACGACGACCTCAGGTTCACCGGTCTACGATCGGCGCCGGCAATTCCAGCGGATTCAGATCCGCATGTCCGCCGAGATTCATCTGGCCGGGAACACCTTCACCGGGACGACCCGCGATATGTCGGAGGGTGGCGTCGGCATCGAGGTGGCGAAGGCGCTTCCCGAGGGGGAAGAGGTCA
>DASYCK010000011.1:0-33632 GCA_036500205.1 Polyangia bacterium
GAAGCGAGCGCCGACGGCGGGACGCGCACGCGCCTGGCCACCATTCCCGACGCGTTGCCGCTGCCGGCCAGCGAGCCGGCGTTGCGAATCGACGGCACGGGCGCCATCTTCGCGTCGGCGCTGTTCAGGGACGCCCAGCGCTCGCACGAGCTGATCGTCGCCGACGTCATCTGGCCAGCCGGAGACGGCGAGGCGGCGATCGCGCGCCAGCACGGCGGGTGGTTGCCGGTGGCGCCGCGTGCCGGCGTGGCCACCTACGCCGTCAGTCGCAGGTCGGCGGGGCGGCGCGAGTGGCTGGTGCTGCTCGAGGACGGCAAGGTGATCTTCAGCGGCTCACCCGACGAAGCCCGGCCGATCCGCGGCGCGCCATCGCTGCCCCTCGCGCTGCTCGCCATGGCGCAGATGACGTACCTGCTGACCCTGGACGACGACGGTCTGCCTCAGCTGGAGCTCCTGTTCTGATGCCCAGGCGCGCGAGGTCGAAGGCGGCCGTCGTGGCGGTGCTCGTGGCGGCGGCCTGCTCGAGCGGCGTCCGGGCGCAGGCCGCGTCGGCGGGGCAGCCGCGGCGACCGCCGCAACAAGGGAGGGCTCCCGTGGAGATCAAGCTCGAAATGGACAGCGCGCACTACGTGTTTCGGGAGGCGATGACGGCACGAATCCTCCTACGTAATGACGGCGCCATCGCGATCGAGGTGCCCGATCCCGAGGACAATCGGAACACCCAACCGGTCTACACCGTGACCGGCCCGTCGTACCCGAAGGGGCACGCTTTCCATTTCCACGCCGCCGCGCAGGAGGAGGGCGCGCCCATCCCGGCGACCGGGGGCGCGAAGCTCACGCTCGGCGCGGGCGAGACACACGAGGCGACGCTGCCGCTCGCCGAGCTCGTGAAGTTCTCTCGTGCCGGTGCGCACACGCTGACGGCGTCGCTCGCCATCGCGGGGCGGACGGTGACGTCGCCCCCCGTTTCCTTCACCGTCGAACCGGCGCTGTTCAAGGCGATGAGCATCGCCGCCGACGACGGCCAGCAGACGTCGCGACCGATCCGGGTGGTCTGCCTCGTCGGCAACGGGCAACGAAACCTCTACAACGCCGTGTTCGCCGAGCAGGATCGCGACAGCGGCGTCGTCACGCTCGAGGCCCTGGTGCGGGTCGGAGCCGCGGAGCCGCGCGCGACGGCCGCGGTGGCGGCGTGGGCCAACCACGACCGACTCGATCTCATGCACGATCGGTTCGGCTGGCGCAGCGGCGCGATGCTGGGGATCGAATCGATCGGCGATGCGGGAAGCCATCCGCGCCTTGCGCTTCCCGACGCCACGATGACGCTGGTGCGGCCGGCGCTGCTCGCGGAGTCGGGCGCGCTGGACGTCCCGGCGCTGGGAGGGGTGGGTGGCACGATGTTGTTCCTCGGCCGGTTTCCCGTGGCTTCGCCGGCCGGAGCCGGTGGGGAGCCGAAGCTCGCCTGGACGCTGCCGCTGGCCGCGGCGCCCTCCGCGGCCCGGGCCGCGATCGCGCCGCGTACCGCCCAAGAGACGCGCGCGGTGCTGCTGGTGGGCCCGCCGTCACAGCCGTCGTCATCGTCGCCGGCCGCCCAGTTGACGCTGGTCCAGTGGACACCGGACGCGGCTCGCCCCTCGGTTCGCTCCTTGACCGTCCCCGGAGCGATCGCGGCGCCGGGAGCCGAGCCGGCGTTGCGCTTCGAGGCAGATGGCACCGCGCGGGGTTCCGCGCTCTTCATCGACGGTGCGGACGCGCAACATCGCGGCCTGCTGCTGGTGGACGCGACCTGGCCCCCCGGCGCGACGGAAGGACGGCTGAGCGCGCGTCAGCGCGTCGTCACGCTCGCCGCGCCTTTGCGCGCCGCCGCCGTCACCTACTCCGTCGCCCCTCCGTCACCGGGACGGCGCGACTGGTTGGTGTTGCTGACCGACGGAACGGCCGTCTTCAGCGGCTCCCCTGGCGAGCCTCGCCAGCTGGTGGCCGCCCCCTCGCTTCCCCTGGAGCTGGTCGGGATGTCGCGGACCACCTACGTGCTGGCCGTCGACAAGCAGGGCCTTCCGCAGCTCGTGCCCCTTCATTGACGCGTGATACGATTGCCGGGAGGCGACACCTTGTTCAGCGACAGGTTTCGATTCTTCGCGAAGTGGGAGGGGCCGGTCACCGCCGTGGCGTCATGGCGACTGCCCGCCGAGCAGGGCAAACAGGCCCTGTCGCCGTTCCGGGCCGCGACGATCGTCTCCGACCTCGACCGCCCCGTCTCGGACAATCTGCGCATCGTGGCCGCGCTTTACGAAGCCGCGACCGGGAGCGAATTTCATCCTCAGGGGAACGCGTCGGGGGCGTCGATGGTCGCCACGGTGGGGGCGGCGGCCCGAGAGGGCCGGCTGCTGCTGTTCGCGGGGTGGCAACTGGATGGCGCCGCGCTGGGGGGGGAGGGCACGCCCGAGCTCGAGGAGACAGTCGAGGAAGAGCTGATCAGAGAGGTCATGGGCGGCCTCTCGCGGCTCGATTTCGAGGGCCGCCGCTACCGCTTCATTCTCGCGCGCCGCTGGCCGGAGCTGTCGCGCCAGGCCCCGTACGGCATCGTGCCGCTCGTCGAGGCGCGCGCCGTCGTCGAGCGCATGGCGCACCGGCGGGCGCCCAACCCGTCGGACAAGATCCCCTGGAATGAGCTCGCCGAGCTCCTGTCCGATCGCCCCGACGCTGACGCCGTGCTGCTGCTGCGGGACCGGCCATCGGGCGGGGTGGCCCCGCAGCCGGCCGGCGGCGGCGCACCCGCCGTCACGCCGTCGAAGGTGGTGCCGGTGGCGGAGAAGACCTGGGTCGAGATTCACGTCACGTACGACGACGGAACCCCGTTTGATGGAAACTGCTGTGTCGAGCTGCCAGACGGTCGCAAGACGGAAGGGACGCCCGACAAGAACGGCATCGTTCGGATCGAGGGTTTGGATCCTGGGAGCTGCAAGGTTTCGTTTCCACACCTCGACGCGTCTGGATGGAAGCCCGCCTAGGCCCGCCGCGCGCTACCCGAGCGTTACGTTTTCCACCACGTGAGACGACGACGCTCGTCGCGGTACCCCTTCGGCCAGTTCACCCGGGGACGGCTCCCCTCGGATTCAGCGAGTTACAGGGGCACTGGCACCCGCCGGCCCGTTGGTACGGTTGATGCGTGAAAGGAGCGTCGGAGGTTCCCCATGCGTCGATTCGTTGCCGTTGTCGCGTTGTCCCTGTCGCTCTTCTCGACCGCCGGATGCTGGGTGGGCGTGCGTGGACGACCGGTCGCGCACTACGATCGTTACGACCGCCATCGTTACGAGCATCGCAACAACTGGGAGTACCGGTCGTACCCGGAATACCGGCGGTAGCCCGCGACCCAGCTCGTGCGGGGTCGCCCGAACTACTTCGCGAACTGAGCGGACTTCGAGGTGCCGTTGATCTCGAAGGTCAGGTTGTTGAACTTGCCCGAGCCACTGGTGTTGTCGTCGGTCTCGGTGCCCACTTCGATGCGGGTCAGCCACATGTCCGTGGTGAAGCCGCTGTAGTTGTTCATGACCCAGGTGAGGAGCGCCTTGACATCGACCTTGCCGTTGAAGGTGCTCATGGGGGCGTTGTTGACGTTGAAGTTCCAGAAGCGCCACTGGCCGTTGGACCAGGTGTCGCTCTGATGACAGAGCTGGTAGGTGTAATCGCCCGCGGTCACGCTGCCGCTCTTGTCGCAGGTCCACCCGCCCGAGGACGAGTTGGTCCGGCCGTTCTCGTAGCCCCAGAAGGAGATGATCTCGGCGTACACGCCCGGGTTCGGATCGGTGAGGGGGTTGCGCTGGCTGATCCAGAACTCGAAGTTGCTGTCCCAGTAGCTCGGGTTCTGGAACGTGCTGGCGAACGTGTTGACGTTCAGGGTCGCGCTCGTCAGGTTCTTGATCTGGATGGGCAACAGCGTCGTCGACGAGAACGCCGGGGTGGTCAGGTTCGAGCTGGTGGCACCGAAGGGGGCAACGCCGAACTCGACCTCGGGGTAATCGGGATCCCCCTTCTTGCCTCCGCAGGTGGGGCGGTTGAAGTCGTAGCCGAAGGTCGAGTCCGAGTTGATGTAGACCTTCTGCATCGTCCCGGTGCAGTTGAGGGCGTCCGAGCCCCAGCGGTTGTTGATGAGGCGCATGTCACCGAGGTTCAGGTACCCGCGGGACATGTTGTTCATGTCGCCGGGCTTGGCCAGCGGGATACCGCCCATGTCGACCGTGCTGCCGCCCGAGCCGGTCGCGCCGCCCGAGGACGAGGTCGCACCGCCCGAGGACGATGAGGTCGAGCCCCCCGACGAGGACGCGGTCGATCCGCCCGAGGAGGTCGACGTCGAGCCCCCCGAAGATGACGTCGAGCCGCCCGAGGACGACGCGGTCGAACCGCCCGTGGCCGTCTTGCCGCCCGAGCCGCTGGAGCCGCCCGAGGACGAGGAGGTCGAACCGCCCGAGGAGGAGGACGAACCGCCCGACCCGGTCGAGCCGCCCGAAGAGGACGACGTCGAGCCCCCGGAGGAGGAGCTCGATCCGCCCGACCCTGATCCACCACCGGACGGACTGGCGGGAGCGCAGCTGCCAAGCAGGAACAGACTCGCGAGGCCGGTGGTGACGCGGAGCAGGCTCGATTTGAACATGGACTCTCCTGGGGGACGACGGGTGCGGGCGCACCCGTGGGGGACTTCAGGTCAGATTTTTCCGTTGGTGCGTCCGAAGACGTCCGATTGTACTTTTTCGCACGACTTTTTCATGCCCCCAACCAAAAAAGCGTCCCGTGGCAACCTCATTCCGTCCCGCAACTATTTTGACGCACCGAGCGGCCAGCCCCGATTCCCGCGCTAGGGAGACGGTCTAAAGGCTCAAGTTGGGAAGTACGACCGAAACGCCGCCGCATCGCTCCGGGCACCAAACCACCGGCTCGTCCCGCGGGGTGCCCGCGGGGGGATGCTTCATCCCCCCGCGCGTCTCAGTCGTTCGCGACGTGGACGCAGACGCAGGTGATGTTGTCGTCACCGCCCCGTTCGTTGGCCATGGCGATCAGGGCGCGGGGGGCGTCCCGATAGAAGTCGGTGGTCAGGACCTGGCCGATCTCCTCGACGTTTATGTCGTTCGAAAGGCCGTCCGAGCACAGCACGAAGCAGTCGCCGGCCTGAGGGTGGAGGTCCTGCAGGTCGGGGCTCACGGTCGGCTCGAACCCCACCGATCGCGTGATGATGTTCCGGTAGCGCGACTCCCTGGCCTCCGTCGGCGACAGCAGGCCGGCCCGCACCTGATCCTGGATCCAGGAGTGATCGTCGGTGAGCTGACGAATTCGCCCGTCGCGGTACAGATAGGCGCGTGAATCACCGACGTGGCCCAGATAGGCGCGCCGGTCGAAGAACAGCAGGGCCGTCAGGGTCGTCCCCATGCCGGCCACCGCGGGATCCATCGCCGAGGTCTCGTAGATCCGGCGATCGGCCTCGACGATGGCGGCGCGCAGGGCGTCCTCCGCCGCCAGGGGCGTGGCGTCGGACGTGCCCGCCTCCCTGGTGGACAGGGTCGCCATCAGGCTCGCCTCGATGATCTCGGTGGCCATCCGGCTGGCCCGTTCGCCGCCCAGATGGCCCCCCATGCCGTCGGCCACGGCGTACAGGCCGAGCCGGTCATTGCAGAGAAAGCGGTCTTCGTTGTGGTCACGCCGCCGGCCGACGTCGGTGGCGCCCCAGCCGCGAATTCTCATGCTCAGGGCACGTTCAGGGCACGTTCAGGGCACGTTCAGGGGATGGTGGGCGGCCCCGCCGGTGGCGGCGCGCTGGGGGTCAGCTCCTTGGGAGCCGTCTTCTCCACGATGATGAAGTCGACGTGGAGGCCGCCGCCGCCTTCGCCCTTGCCGTTCGGGACCAGGCGCTTGGCGTTGATGCCTACCGCGACCAGGGCGTCGCGAATCAGCTCGGCGCGGTGCTTCGCTTCGGCCGCCGACAGCTTCTCGGACTGGACGTCGATGCGCAGCTGCGCGATCTCGGGGTGTCCCTTCAGCACCAGCGCCACCAGCTTCAGCGAGGTCAGCGCGCTGTCCTTCAGATCGCTCTGGCCGTGGTGCGTGCTGAACGCGATCTTCTCGAGCACCTCGATGCGGTCGCTCTGGAGGCGAACGATCTCGTCCCCGGCGTCGGGGCAGCCGTCGTCGTCCTTCACGCCATTGAGGGTCTCCGGCTTGTTCGGGCACTTGTCTTCCGCGTCCGGGAAGCCGTCCTTGTCGTTGTCCGGATCGGGGCAGCCGTCCTCGTCCTCGAAGCCGTCCATGTCCTCGGGCTCGTTGGGACAGTTGTCGAAGCCATCGGGGATGCCATCGTTGTCGTTATCGGGATCGGGGCAGCCGTCCTCGTCCTGGAAGCCGTCCTTGTCCTCGGGCTCGTCGGGGCACTTGTCGGTGGCGTCGGGGATGCCGTCGCCATCCGCGTCCTCGGCCGTCGACGGGCAGCCGTCGTGGGGGCGCTTGCCGCGGCCGTCTTCAGCGGCGTTCGGGCAGGCGTCGTTCAGGTCGGGGATGCCGTCCTTGTCGTTGTCGAGCTCGGGGCAGCCGTCCTCGTCCTCGAACTGATCGAAGTCCTCGGCGTCGTTGGGGCACTTGTCGGTGGCGTCGGGGATGCCGTCGGCGTCGTTGTCGAAGTCGGGGCAGCCATCGCTGTCCTTGAAGCCGTCGCGATCCTCGGGCTGATCGGGGCAACGATCTTCGGAGTCATACACGCCATCGTTGTCCGAATCGCGGAAGTCGGGCGTGAACACGGCGCCCAGGAACAGCCGGGTCTGAGGCGCGCCCAGCCCCTTGCCGAGGCCGAAGCCCAACCCACCGGTGATCGACACCATGCCGCGGGGCGAGGCGCGCGCCGCGATGTCGGCCTCGAGAGGGTTCTCGTCCCAGTAGCGCTTCGAGAAGTCGGAGAAGCCGCTGCGCCCGGCCAGCTCGCCGAGCACGTCGAAGCCGCGCAACAGCCGTAGCGACGCGGCGGCGCCGTACAGCACCTGATTGCCCACCGGGGCATCGAACGTGATGGTCTTCTCGCGCAGCAGCACGCCCGCCTCGGCACCCAGGCGCACCCGCCCGAGCGACAGCATGGCGACCGCCTTGGCGCGGCCGGTCGCGGAGCGCTCGCCGATGTAGGAATCCTTCTTCCCCGTCGGGGCCGTTCCGCCGAGGATGCCGGCCACCACGAACTGATCGTCATCACCCGCGGCGGCGATCTGACCCTTGACCTCGACCCGGATGTCGCCGAGCCCGGCCGTGGACAGGCTGTTGGTGCTGGTCAGCCCGCTGTCGCCGTCGATGCCGTCACCGCGCATGGCGAGCACCACCGGGATCGCGACGCCGACCTGGAAGCGATCGAAGAGCCCCAGGGACAGGTGCAGCTCGCTCTTCAGCTCGGTGCTGAGGGGATACTGCGTCTGCGCCGGCATGTCGGGCCGACCGGTGGCGATCTTGTAGGGGAATCGCTGCAGATCGAAGAACAGGCCCAGCGAAAACTGCTTGTGGTTCGGGACGTCCGTCCCGTCGAGGGTCAGGAAATTGCGCGGTCCGATCGCCGGCTGAAACAGATCACCGTCGAACGAGCGCGCGGGCGCCGTCGCCGTCTGCGCGTGCGCGGCCCCCGGGGCCCAGGCGGATGTCCCCGCGCCCGCGCTGAGCCCGACCAGCAGCGCGACAGCGGCCCGGGCGGAGCGGGCTGACCGGACGGCGCGCGCGGGGTGCTGTCTGCCAACTGCGAGGCCAGACATGAGGTGGGACTGCGGAGAAGGCGAAGATAGGCGATGCGTGGTTCTCATCCGTTTTGTGTCCGTGTTCGATAGGCGCGGGCACAGCAGAATAGCTCTCGACGTGCGGCCAAGTCCATTACGCCACTTACAAACAGAGGATCAGTCGCCAATGGCGAAGCGGTAGTCGTAGGTGAAGCGGTAGGGGACCGGCCGGCCGTCGCTGGTGAGGGCAGGGGAGAAACGGAACCGGCGCAGTGCCTGGGTCGCCATCTCGTCGAAGCCGTGCCCGGCGCGCTCGAGGATGCGGACCGCGACGACCAGGCCCTTTTCGTTGATGGTGATGCTGGCCTTGACGTTCCCCTCGATCCCCAGGGCCTTGGCGTCGGGGGGATAGTTGTCGTCGCCGTTCACCTCGAAGAGCACGCGTGGCAAGGTCGCGACGTTGACCTCGGGGACCGCCTGAACGGCCTGCGCGGCGCCGCCCGCGTAGGGCTGCGGCGCCTCCTGCTTGCGGGGGCCCGTCGGCTTCGTCATCAGGGTGTTTCCGACCGGAACCGCCATCCCCGATTCGCCCGAGACCACCGAGTCCATCGTCACGCCGAACACGGGCGGCGCGTTCGAAGGGGGCGTTTCCGGCGGCGGCTCGCGATTCGGCGGGGGCGGTTCGGCGGGCGGGGGCGGCGGTGTGGGCTCGCGCCGCACCACCAGCTTGGGCTTGGGGAGGGGAGCGACCTCGGGGGGCGGGGGCGGCGGCGGGGCCAGGACCTCCGGGGGCGGCGGGGGCGGGTCGCGCAGCTCGAACTCGACCGGCTCGGGGCGCGGGGGGGCCGAGGGGCTCTCCAGGCGGGACAGCGCCCCGACGGCGACCGCGTGCAACCCTAGCGCGACGGCGAGCGCCAGCGCCGAGCTCCGCGCGTCCGCAGCCCCGGTGGCCAAATGCGCCTCACTTGCCAGCCGCGGGCGCGGCCGGGGTGCCAGCGGCGGCGGCGGGATCGACGTTGATCGCGAAACGGTGCACGCCAGCGCGTTTCACCAGATCGATGACATGGACGACGTCGCCGTGCGAGACCACGCGGTCGGCGGCGATGATCGCCTGCAGATCGGGCGTTCCGGGCAAGGTCTCGCCGATGAACTTGACCACGGCGGCGTCGGTCGACTTCTCGCCGTTCAGGTACAGCGCCCCTTCTTTCGTCAGCGTCAGCGCCAGGGTGCTCTTGGTCTGCTCCGAGCCCGAGGCGGCCTTGGGCAGGTCGATCTTGATGCCGCCGCTGGCGATGTACGTGGCCGTGACCATGAAGATGATCAACAGCACCAGCGTGATGTCGACGAGCGGCGTGACGTTGATGCCCGAGATCATCTGCGGGCCGCCGTCGTCCCCGTTGAAGTTGTCGGCGCCGCCAGCCATCAGGCCTTCCGATTCTCCACGGCGGCGGGGGCGGCGCCCACCGGACCGAGCGGCAGCGCCACCAGCACCATCTGCGCGGCGATGTCGACCCGGCCCAGGATGCGGCGGATCTTGCCCTGGAAATAGTTGAAGGCGATGACCGCCGGGATCGCCACCAGCAGGCCCAGCGCCGTCGCCACCAGCGCCTCGGCGATGCCGCCGATGACGACGCTGATCCCCGCGCCCTGGTTGTGCGAGAGATCGGCGAAGGAACGGATGATCCCCAGGACGGTGCCGAACAACCCGATGAAGGGGGCGTTGTTGCCGAGCGTCCCCAGCACGCCCAGGTTGCGCTCGAGATCGATGCGCAGCTTGGACTTCGCGCCCGCCATCGCCGCCGAGACGGCCGCCGCCCCGCGATCGAACTGATCGATCCCGGACGACACGACGTCGGCCTCCGGCGCCTTCTGCCCGGCCAGGAACTTACGGGTGCCGCTGACGTCGCCGCGCGACAGTCGCTCGAGCAGCTCCTTGCCGAAGGCATCGATGTCGACCGTCCGGCCCGAGAGACGAATGGCGCGCTCGACCATCACGGCCACCGACAGCACCGACAGCCCTATCAACAACCAGAAAACCCAGTTGGCACCGACGAGAGTCAGGCCGAGAAGTCGCTCCGCCAAACGCATGGGTCACCTTGTTAGCATAGATTGCCCGAGGGGGTCGCCGGGTTGCCCGACGACCACACCGAGTGCTTCTACCAGTACCGTGGCGTAGGTCCCGGCGGTCAATTCGAAGGCGATTTTCAGCGCCGAGGTGTCGCCGGATGGCGCGTTCGCCGCGGGCGCGGGCGCGGTCACGGCGATGACGAGCGGCCGTCGCGTGCCCGGCAGGTCGCGTCCCGCCGCCGCGAAGTCCTCGCGCGTGGCGCCCACGGCGGTGATCGCCTGATCCTCGAGGGCGCGCGCTTCGCTGTCGGGGGGCGGCTCGCGCGCCCAGCCGCCCGGCAGGGGCCCGGTCGTCGCCAGCTCGCCCGCGTCGAGGCGCGCTTGATCGACCGCGACGTCCTCGGAGATGAAGACGCCGCCGCTGACCGCCTTCTGGAGCACGTCGCCGGTGAGCACGCGTCGGAGCGCGCCCGCCTGGCCGCGGACGCGCAGCACCTCGTTGAACACGGCCGATTGCGCCGCCGACTGCCACATTTTTCGTCGTCGGGCGTCCCTTTCGCGTCGCTGTCCGCGCAGCAGCTCGAGCCCGCGGGCGACGTTGTCGCCGTCGCGACCGAAGCGCTGATCGCCGAAGCGGTTCGGCATCCCCTCGCGCGCCAGCGCGGCCAGCCGCTCGAGAATCCGGGGCCCTTCGCCGGGCGCGAGGTCGGTGAGCGTCACCTCGAAGCGGTTCCCTTGCAGGTGGCCCGTGCGCAGCTTGTTGCCGTGGGGAATGGCCCACAGCACGCGCAGCTGGTCGTCGCCCGCCTCGAGCGCGAGCGCGGGCGGAACGCCCGGCACGCTGAGCCACTGGCGGGTGAGCGCGTGCTTGTCCTTCAGCCCCGCGCAACCGATCGCGCGCTCGTCGACCCGCAGCCGCCGCGCCAGGGTGGCGATGGCCTCCCAGGTCGTCAGCGACCGCTTCTCGATCCACAGGTACGTGTGCTCGCCAGTGCCCGAGGGCAGGTATACGGGGAGCTCCTCGACGAGAAACGTCTCGGGCGATGGCTCGAAGCGCGCCACGGCGTTCAGGGGCGCCTGGAGATATCGGGGACGGGCGGCGACACCCCGGTGACCATGGCGATGTACATCGTCGCCGACTTGTTCGTCGGCTCGATGCTCAAGATGTCTTGCCACTCGGCCAGCGCCTCGGGGCGCCGCCCCTGCGTGTAGTAGACCAGCCCCAGGTGCAGGCGGGCCGGAATATAGCGGGGCTTGTCCTCGCGCACCCGCTCGAACTCGCGCGCCGCGGCGGGGAGGTTCCCCGCCTCGCGCAACATCGCGCCGAGGTGCGTGCGGATGTCGTGGAAGGTCGGGCACAGCGCCAGCGCCTTCTCGTATTCGCGGACGGCGTCGACGAACTGGCCCAGGTCGCGGTAGGCGGCGCCCAGATCGGCGTGCATGTTCGCCAGCTTCCCCTTGGCGTAGGGGTCGAGCTGGCGGGGCGCGTTCTTCGAGGTGTCGATGACCCGCGCGTAGATGGCGTTCGCTTCCTTGTACTTGCCGAGGTCGTTGTAGGTGACGGCCAGGTTCAGCGCGGCGTCGGTGTAGTTGGCGTTGATGGCGAGCGCCCGCTCGAACATCTTCTCGGCCTCGGTCACTTTTCCCTGCTGGTGGTAGATGACCCCCAGCATGTCGAAGACGTCGGCGAACTCCCCTTCGCCGTCGGCGATCTCGGTCAGGTAGGGGAGGGCCAGATCGTATTCGCCGGCCTGGTAGTGGTCGCGACCGCGGTTCAGCCGGTCGCGCGTCCCCTCATCCATGAACGGCCCCGGACGCCTCCGGGAGCCGATCTCCGTAGCGCTGCTTGATGAAGTCCAGGTACAGCTCGGACTGCCGCGCCTGGGGGGCGCCCTGGTACTCGTGCACCACCCGCTCGAACGTGTCGCGCGCGCGCGCCGGATCGCCCATGTGCAGGTAGGTCTGGCCCAGCGTCACCAGCAGCTCGGGCTCGCGGCCCGAGCCGGGATAGCGGCGGATGGCGCCTTCGATGCGCATGGCGGCCGCCTTGGGATGATCGCGGTCGAGGTAAAACCGGGCCACGTACACCTCGTGATCGACGAGGCGCTTCAGCGCCTCCTTGCGGAACGGCTGGGACTCCTTCACGTAGGGCGAGTCGGGGTACTTCTTGGCGAAGTCGTCGATCTCGCGGAGCGCGTCGGAGACGGCGGCCTGATCTTTCTCGTACGACGGCGGCAGAAGCCAGACGTCGTCGGGCATGTCCTTGAAGTAGCACTCGCCGATCTTGAACGCCGCGTACCCGTCGGTGGTCTTCTCGTGCGTCGGGTGCAGGCGCATGAACTGCTTGTAGCTGTCGATGGCCTCGGTGTAGTTGCCGCGCTGGAAGCTGGTGTCGGCGATGGCCAGCTCGGCCAGCGCCGCGTACTTCGAAAATGGAAATTTAGAGCGTACGAACTGGAAATATTTCTGGGCCTCGGGATAGTTCTCGTCCTTCAGCTCGTCGAGCCCCTTTTCGTAGTTTTGCTTGGCGGTCAGGGAGTAGGTGACGGGTTTCGTGGCCTCATCGGATGAAGCACAGCTGGTCAGGCCCGCGGCCCCCAGGGGGATCGCGGCCGCGACCAGAAACAACACCAAGCCAGAACGAGATGGGAACATGCGGAAAATATGGTACGTAAGCGACACTCTGACGTCCACCAGACCCTTCACGGCGACCTTTGGTTGCTTCCGCTCCTCCGGGAGGGGGCGCGGTTCCGTCGGGTGGCTCGGCCTGGTGGCGCTCCTGGGCGCCTGCGCCGGCCCGCCCCACGTGCCGGACGAGCCCAGCCGCCACGCGCTGGTCCCCGGGGCCGAGCGAACGGTGGCCACGCAGACGACGTTGCCGTTCGCGGGCGCGCGCTGCTCGGGCGGGACCTGTCGGTGTCGCAACGCGGAGGTCAACGAGCCGGAGACCTCGCCACCTCCGGCGGGGATGAAGCGGCTCGAGCTGCGCATGTCGGCTGCCGGCGGCGCCGCCGCCGTCGACATCTCCGGGCTGGGAACCTTCGCGGTGTCGGGCGAGAACGAGGCCTGTGCCTACGTCGATGTGCCGGCCGGCAGCACACACGACGTGGAGTACGTGGCGAAGGAGACCGTCGTGAAGGGCGGGATCGCGCCCCGGTTGAAGATCGTCGAGTACGGCCCCAAGGGTCCGTTCTGGTACGACATGCTGCTGGTGACCTGCGACGGCCCGGGCGGGAAATGCGATCGCAACGCGGCCGAGGCCTGGGGCGCGTTCGTCAAGGAGCGCAAGCGGGGCCGTATGGATCCGTGCGGCTCGGGCGTGGTGACGAAGCTGGTGTGGGACACGGCGGGCGGCCAGTCCGAGCGCGATGGTGGCCTGTTCCGCGACTACACCGTGCGCTTCACGATGGAAGTGAAGAAGTTCGCCACCCAGTTCGCGCCCGGCTCGACGGAGTGCGTGCCGAAATGACCGGCCTGGGCGGCGAGGCGATGGGCCGATGAAGATTCACCTCATCGGCATCTGCGGGACGGGGATGGGATCGCTGGCCGGGCTGTTGAAAGCAGCGGGGCACGACGTGCGCGGGTCGGACGAGCACGTGTATCCACCCATGTCGACCCAGCTGGCCGATCAGCAGATCGCCGTGTTCGACGGCTATGCGCCGGCGAACCTCGACTGGCAGCCCGAGCGGGTGGTGGTGGGCAACGTCTGTCGAAAGGACCACGTCGAGGTGGTCGCGGCGACCGAGCGGAACATCGCCCTCACGTCGTTCCCGGCGCTGCTCTCCGAGCTGTTTCTGGCCGATCACCGGGCCCTCGTCATCGCCGGCACGCACGGCAAGACCACGACGTCCTCGCTGATGGCGCACGTGTTGACCGACGCCGGGCGCGATCCCTCGTTCCTGATCGGCGGGGTGCCGCTGAACTTTCGCCAGTCGTGGCGGCTGGGACAGGGGGGCGACTTCGTGGTCGAGGGGGACGAGTACGACACGGCGTTCTTCGACAAGGGGTCGAAGTTCCTGCACTACCGCCCGCGCACGGTGATCCTCACCTCCGTCGAGTTCGATCACGCCGACATCTTCGCCGACGAGGCGGCGGTGAAGACCGCCTTCCGGAAGTTCATCGCGCTGATCCCCGCCGACGGTCGCCTGCTCGTCTGCGCCGCCTCGCCGGGCGCCATGGACGTCACGGACGTGGCGCGCTGCCGGGTCGAGACGTACGGCCGTCCCGGGTCGGGGGCCTCGTGGACGTTCGAGGTGGCGGCGCGCGCGAACGGCGGCCGCACCACGCTGGCGATCGCGCACGCGGGCGAGCGGGTGGGCCTCATCGAGACCTACCTGCCCGGGATCTACAACTTCGAAAATCTCGTGGGCGTCATCGCCGCGGCGTCGTCGCTGGGGGTCTCGCTGGAAGAGATCGCGCGCGCCGTGCCCCGCTTCCTGGGCATCCGGAGGCGGCAGGAGATCCGCGGCGTCGCCTCGGGCGTCACCGTGGTCGACGACTTCGCCCACCATCCCACGGCGATTCGCGAGACCTTGCTGGCCCTGAAGGGGCGCCTGGGTCCCGGGAAGCTGATCGCGGCGTTCGAGCCCCGCTCGGCCACCAGCCGGCGCGCCGTCTTCCAGCACGATTTCGCCGACGCGCTGGCGGTCGCCGACGAGGTGGTGCTGGCGCCGCTGTTCGCGCCCGAGAAGATCGAGGTGAACGAGCGGCTCGACGTCGACCGGGTGGCGGCCGATCTGCGCCGCGAGGACATTCCCGCTCGCGTGATCGCCACCGTCGACGAGATGGCCACGCACCTGGCCGAGCGGTCGGTGCCGGGCGACACCATCGTCATCATGTCGTCGGGCGACTTCGGCGGCTTGCACGAGCGGGTGCTGGACGCCCTGGGTGATCCGGTGGTGCCGGCGCGCGCGCACGACAAGACGCGCATCGGGCAGCTGCTCGATCGCATCGGCATCGCCCATCCGGTGCTCGATCAGTTCTGGACGAGCTACTACGTGATCCCGTCGCCGGGCCAGGACGCGCCGCTGGTCGGCTGCGTGGCGCTCGAGGTGATGGAGGACGTGGCGCTGCTGCGCATGCTGGCGGTGGCGCCCGAGCGCCGCGGCGAGGGGCTCGGCTACCTGCTGGTGGAGACGGCCACCGAGCGGGCGCGGGCCCGCGGCGTCAAGCACCTGTATCTGGTCACCGACGGTGCCCAGGGGTACTTCGGCGAGAAGCTGGGCTTCGGTCCGATGGATCGCAAGGACGTCGACCACAAGATCGCCGCCACGGCCGAGTATCTGCTGGCGCGCTCGCGGGAAGCGACCTGGATGCGTAAAGAGCTGTGAGCGCCCCGTCCGCCTCGCGCGATGAGCTGGAACAGTCCCGCGCCGTGGCCGAGCAGGTGGCGCGCGACGCGGGCGCCATCCTCATGGAGGGGTGGGGGACGCGGCCAGACATTCAGTTCAAGTCGGAGGACATCGACCTCGTCACCGAGTTCGACAGGCGCTCGGAGGCGCTGGTGGTGTCGCGGCTGGCGGCGGCGTTTCCCCACGACACCATCGTGGGCGAAGAGGGGAGCACCATCGGCGGTGGGCGCGCGAAAGCGACGGGGCGCGTCTGGTACGTCGATCCGCTGGATGGCACCACCAACTTCGCGCACGGGTTCCCGCTGTTCTCGGTGTCGATCGGCTTGACGATCGACCGCACGCCGGCGGTCGGCGTGGTCGAGGCCCCCGCCGTGGGGTGGTCGTTCTCGGGGGCGTTCGGCGGAGGCGCGCAATTGAACGGCAAGGCCATCGCGCCGTCGCGCGTGACGTCGCTGAAGCGCTCGCTGGTGGTGACCGGGTTTCCGTATCATCGAACCCCCGCGCACTCGAACCTGCCCGAGTGGGAGGCGTTGATCGCGGCGGCGCAAGGGACCCGGCGGCTCGGCTCGGCGGCGCTCGATCTCTGCTTCGTCGCCTGCGGTTGGCTCGACGTCTACTGGGAGCGCATGCTGCACCCCTGGGATCTGGTGGCGGGCGCGGCCATCGTCGAGGCGGCGGGGGGGCGCGCCACCGAGCTCGACGGCACGGCGTTCGAGGGCGAAACGGGGCGGGTGCTGGCGACGAACGGGCTCGTGCACGACGAGATGATGAGCGTGCTGAAGAGCGTCGCCGCGTCGTCCGGCGGCCCCTGGCCCTAGGCGCGGCCATGCGCGAGGCGAAGCGCGGCGCCGGGGCAACCCCGCTTTCGTCGTCGGTGGCGTCGTCGGTGGCGCTGGCGCTGCTGCTCGGGCTGCTGGTCGGGGTGCCGTTCTTCGCGGCGACGACGTTCATCGGTGACGACCATCTGTTCCTGGCGTTCGCGCGCTATGTCCCGAACCCGCTGGTGGCGTTCGTGCGCGATCAGCACGGAGGCGAATTTTATCGGCCGCTGCCCATGCTGCTGTGGTGGGTGCTCGGGAGGCTGGCGCCGCTCACCCCTGCCGTCTTCGGCGCGTTCGCGCTGGCGCTGCACGCGACGGCGGCGGCGCTGACGGGCGGGCTCGTCTTGGCGGTGCGTGGCGATCGGCGGCTGGCGGTGACGGCGGCGTTGCTGTTCTTCGTGGCGCCGCTGACCCGCGAGGCGGCGTACTGGTATGCGGCGTCGACGGATCTGCTGGCGACCGTCTTCGGGCTGGCCACGCTGCTGGCGTTGCTGCGCGGGCGGCGGGCGCTCGCCGTCGCGCTGTTCTGCGGCGCCTGCTGGTCGAAGGAGACGGCGATCGTCGTCCCGCTGCTGGCCGCGCTGGTGCTGGCGATGCGCATGCCCGAGGCCGGCTGGCGCGCGCCGGTCGCACGGGCGGCTCCGCTGGTGCCCGTCGCCGTGGCTTATCTGCTGGCACGCACCCTGGTGCTGCATGGTCTGGGGGGCTCGGGCGACCCGGCGGCGTCGGCGGGCGGCAAGCTGCTGCAGCTCGCGGCGGGCCTGGTGCACGCGCTCACCGGGACGCAGATCTTCGGCGCGCTGGTCGCCTGGGTCGTCGGGCTCGTGGCCTGGGCGCTGTTGCTGGCGGGGACGGCACGCGCGACGCGGGGCGGACAGCCGCGCCTCGTCGTGCTCGGGCCGCTGCTGCTGATCGCGCTGACGGTGCTGCCGCTGCTGGCGGCGCCGTGGATCGTGGGCGCGCGCTACTTCTACCTGCCGTGCGTAGGGATCGCCTGGCTGGCCGCCGAGCGGCTGCGTCGCTTCGGCGTGCCGGTCGTCGTGGGGGTGCTGTGCGGCCTGGCCGGTCTGGGGTTGGGGCAGGATCTGGCGCGGCGGGGGGAGGTGGTCGCTTACGAGGCCCGCTTGATGGCCGCGCGCCGAGGGATCGTCTCGGGTCTGGCGGAGGGCTTCACCACGTTCCACGTCGACGGCGGAATCAAGGATCTGGATCTGGCGGTGAAGGAAGATCCGCGGGTGCGGCCGCGCGAGGGCGAGCTGCTCGTGCTCGGCGACGTTCCGGCGTCGTTCGTGGCGCTGCCGGCCGGATCGGCGCGTGGGCCCGACGTCGATTTCCTGCTGGCGCGTCCGCCGCTGCCGCCCTCGGGCGCGTACCACTTCGGCGAGCGCCGCATCGTGGGGCTGGCCCGTGAGGGGGACGATCCCACCCTGGACGAGGTCATCGCGCACTTTCCGCGCCTGCGCTTCCTGCGGCTGCGTCCGGGGCCGGGGGGGCGCGTGATCGCGCGCGACGTGACCGATTCGCGCGCCGGAGAGGTCGACGGCGAGGAGTGATCGCGCGCGGCGGACCGACTGAGATAGAGTGCCGCCGGAGGTGATGATGTGATGAGCCGGCATTCACGACCCACCCCGAACCGAGTGGCCCCGACCTGCGCGCTGCTGGCTGTGGTCGCGCTGGGCGTCGCCTGCCAGAAGCCCGCGCCGCCGCCGGCCCCGAAGCCCGCGGCCGCCCCGGTTCTGCGGCGGCCCACCAGCACGCTGTTCGATCATTCGCTGGTGCCCGATCTGCCGGCCCGCCCGCGCCAGGACTGCTCGCCCGAGGCGCTGATGGCCGTGGCGCGCCACGTGGGGGAGATGGAGAACATCGCGGTGCTGCCTTTCACGAAGCCGCGAGCGAAAGGGAAGCTCCACCAGGAGACGCAGTGCCCCACCCCCGAGGCCGCGCTGGTCGCCGCCGAGGCGAAGGGGCCGTTGCCCGAGCGGGTCTCCGCCTGCATGAGCCAGGACGGCCCCTACGACGCCGAGTGGGACATGGTGAACTCGGCGGTGATCTCGCTCGCCGTCTGCCTCGACTGCGCGCGCCCCAAGGACGACCGGATGGCCCGCTGCCAGCGGGTCGCTGACGTCGTGAAGCGCGCCGAACAGACCGTGAAGAGCCGCCTCGGGAAATAGCCGTTCGAGCGGGCGAACGCCGTTGTTGCGGCGAGGGCCCCTCACCCCGGCCCTCTCCCCGCTGCGCGGGGCGAGGGTGACTTGGGATCGCGCGCGGTGGGAGCAAACGCCGTTGGGTGTTTTCCCGACCGGGAGAGTCGTTACCTTCATTGAAAGGCAACCGTCGTCGAGCCGTCACCCTCGCCCCGCTTGCGGGGAGAGGGTCGGGGTGAGGGGGCCGCGCTTTCCGAGGTCGTCTTCGCACCCCGCGGCGGGCGCAGGGGCCGCGTCGCTACTCCGACGTCTTCAGCTGGCCGACCCGTTTCTTTCCGACGCGGAGCAAGGCGCCGCCTTCTTCCGGGAGCAGCAGATCTTCCACCGACGCGACGTCGCGTTCGCCCACCTTGACGCCCCCCTGCTCGACGAGGCGCCGCGCGGCGCTCTTCGAGGGGGCGAAGCCGAGCTCGACGATCAGGTCGACGATCTTGATGCCTTCGCGCAGCCGCGCGCCGTCGATCGTCACCGTCGGCAGCCCCGTCAACGGACCGGCGCTGGCGCCGCCCGCGCCACCCAGCGCCCCTCGCACCGAGGCGGCGACCTCGTCGGCCTTCTCCTGGCCGTGGACGATCTTCGTCACCTCGTACGCCAGCCGCTGCTTCGCTTCGCGGATGGCCGCGCCGACCAGCGCCTGGTAGCCGTGAATCTCGTCCATCGGCACGAACGTCAGCAGCTTCAGGAACCGGATGACGTCCTGATCGTCGACGTTGACGAAGTACTGGAAGAAGTCGAACGGGGTCGTCATCGCGCCATCGAGCCACACCGCCCCGGCCGCCGTCTTGCCCATCTTCGCGCCCGACGCCGTCGTCAGCAGCGGGAACGTCAAGCCGAACGCGTCGTGCTGCCGCAAACGGCGGATCAGGTCAGTCCCCGCCAGGATGTTCCCCCACTGATCATCGCCGCCGATCTGCAACCCGCAGCCGAAGCGGTCGTACAGCGCCAGAAAGTCGTAGGCCTGCAGCAGCTGGTAGTTGAACTCGATGAACGACAGCCCCTTCTCCAGGCGCACCTTGTACGCCTCAGCGGCCAGCATCCGGTTCACGCTGAAGTAGCGGCCGATGTCGCGCAGGAAGGCGATGTAGTTCAGCGGCAGCAACCACTCGGCGTTGTCGACGATGCGCGCGCTGGCGCCGATGATCCGGCGCACCTGCGGCTCGATGCTGGCGCGGTTGGTGGCGATCGTCTCGGCCGAGATGAGCTGGCGCATCTCGGTCTTGCCGCTGGGATCGCCCACCATGGCGGTCCCGCCCCCCAGCACGGCGATGGCCTGGTGCCCGGCGCGGGCCAGGTGCGCCATCGCCATGAGGGGGATGTAGTGGCCGACGTGCAGGCTGGCGGCCGTGGGATCGAAGCCGGCATAGAACGTCAGCGGGCCGGCGGCGAGTCGGGCGGCGAGCGCCGCCTCGTCGGTGAGCTGTTGAACGAAGCCGCGCGCGCGCAGGAGTGACAGCGCGTCATCGGTTCCGGGGGAGGAGCTGGAAAAGGACGGCGTTGAGGTCGACGAGGTAGACATGGAAAGCGCGCCAGTATATGCGCCGCCGCGCGATCTGGAATTCGCGGCCGAAACGGGTCAAACTGACGCCTGTTCGGAGGTTGCGCGCCCCTTGGATGATGGCCCTAGGACCGGTTGTTCCTGTGAGACCCGAGCCACGTGGGCCCGGGTCGATGACGACGCCGTGATGCAGTGGCCGGCCCTCGAGCTGGCCGAGTGGGAAGAGCTTCGCCAGTGCCCCGATTGCGGCATGGTCTGGCTGGCCACCTGGCCCGAGGACGTGGAGGGGGGCATGGTGTTCTGCCGGCCGGTCCCCGCGACGGCGCGCCGGCTGCGCGACCTCGATCGCGCCGCCACCTTGCGTGGCTTCTGTCTGTCCCGGCTCGAGGAGCATCTGGGTACGCTGGAAGAGCGGACCACCCGCTGCCGCAAGGTCGGCTGCACCCGCAAGCGCATCGGCGCCACCGGGTACTGCGTCGAGCACCTGATCGCGGAATGCTTCGGCCGCCACCTGGCCAAGCTCGATCCGGGCCGCCCGTAACCCTTCTCTCAAGCGTTCGCGATCACCACCCGCGTTCCGGCGATGAGGTCGTGAATGCAGCGGCGATCGGCGCGGAAGATGAACAGGATGTCGATCAGGCCGTACAGGCTCCCGATGAGGGGAATGGCCGAGGGGAGGGCGTTGACGATCACCCGCAGCAGCACCGCGTGAACGAACCCCGGCGCCGAGCCGTCCAGCTTGACGACGCGAACCTTCATGGCGCGCTTGCCGATGGTCTGCCCGCGCGTCGACAGCATGACGATCTGCACGATGGCCAGGGCGAGGACATAGAGCCCCGCCAGGACGCCCCCGACGATGGCCCCCATGCCGGGAGCCGGCGACGGCTGACCCGTCGGCGGGCGCATGACGAAGGCGATGATGCCAGCGACGATGCCGGCGGGCAGGAACAGCAACCCGTCGACGAACACCGCCCCCAGGCGCGAGCCCGCCGAAGCGGCGGCCAGCTCGCCGGGCAGCGCCACCCCTCCTTCGAGGTTGGCCTTCGGCGGTGAGTACGGACTGGCGATCTGGTCAATCACGATGGGCCTCCTGCGAAGGTTGATCCGACGCGCAGGATCGCAACACGGGCGCGCAGGGACGTCAATCGCCCGAGATCGACCGTTTGCCGAGCGGGCACGCTTGACGTCGCGCGGGCGCGCGTGATGGGATCGTTCCTGAATGGGGGGCGCCGACGACGATCCGCTGGACAACACCGCGGACGTGGAGACGCCGGAGCGCATCCGCTTTCGCTATCACGCGGCGGGGCCGGTCCGCCGGGCGCTGGCGTACATGATCGATCTCGCCATCCGCGCGGCCATATTGATTGCCACGGCGGCGCTCACGACGGGGCTCGCGGGCCTGCGGGCCTCGCAAGGGTTGTGGCTGGTGATCTTCTTCTTGCTCGACTGGGGATACGGCGTGTTCTTCGAGAGCCTGTGGGGCGGTCAGACGCCGGGCAAGCGCGCGTTCGGGTTGCGCGTGGTGAAGGACGGCGGCTACCCCGTCGGCTTCATCGACGCGTTTCTGCGCAACCTGCTTCGCGCCGCCGACTTCTTGCCCGTGGGGTACATCCTGGGGCTGCTGTCGATGGCGGGGGATCGGTCGTTCAAGCGGATCGGCGATCGCGTGGCGGGGACGATGGTCGTCATCGAGACCGCCGGCGGCATCGACGCCGCCATCGCGCTCGTGCCCCCGGCGACGGCCGCCGAGCTGGCGGCGTTTCCCCATCGCCCCCCGGTCACCGCCGCCGAGCTCGACGCCATCGCGCTGTTCCTGCGGCGTCCGCGCCTGTCGGGCGCGCGCGCCCAGGAGCTCGCCGAGCTGGTGGCGCCCCTGTTCGCCGCCCGCATGGGCATGCGCGAGAACGAGCCGGTGCGTTTCCTGGGGCTGCTGCACCAGCGCGCGCTCGGCGTGCGCGGCCCGGTCGCGGGGACCCGCGCGCCGTGAGCGATCGGCAAGACGACTGGGTGGCGAGCCGGCGCGGCGAGTGGAACGAGCTGGCCGGTCTGCTCGGTCAGAACCGGGCCTGGCACCGGCTGCCCCCCCCCACCATCGCGCGCGCCGCCAGCCTGTACCGCTCGGTGTCGGCGGATCTGATGCACGCGCGCTCGGCCAGCTACACGCCCGATCTGGTGGCGTTCCTCGACGGGATCGCGGGGCGCGCCCACGCGGCGCTGTACAGCGCGCCCCCTTACCGGCTGGGCGCCATCGTCGACCTGCTGCTGCGCGAGTTCCCGCGCACCGTGAGGCGCTACGGCCGCTTCGTGCTGTTCGCGGCCCTGCTTTTCGTGGTGCCGGGGATGGTCGGCTTCATCGGCTCGGTCCGCTCGCACACGTTCGCGCTGCAGATCTTGCCCGAGGCGACCGCCGATCAGATGCGAGAGAGCTATTCGCACGAGCCGGGCGAGGGGCGCACCGGCGACGATGACGCGTTCATGGCCGGCTTCTACGTGAACAACAACATCGGCATCGCCTTCCGCTGCTTCGGCACCGGGATCCTGTTCGGCCTGGGGAGCGTGTTCTTTCTCGTCTACAACGGCCTCACCATCGGGGCGGTGGGGGGCTTCGTGCAGTCGGCCGGCTACGGGCGGAATCTGCTGACGTTCATCGCCGGGCACGGCGCGTTCGAGCTGACGGCGATCGTCATCTCGGGTGCCGCCGGCATGGTGATGGGCTACGCGCTGGTGGCGACGGACGGCCTGACCCGGTTCGGCTCGTTGCGCCGCCGCGCGCACGACGTCGCGCAGCTGGTGCTGGGGGTGGTGGTCATGCTGGCGATCGCCGCCTGTCTGGAAGGGTTCTGGTCGCCGTCGCACGCGCCGCGCGCCGTGAAGCTGGTGGTGGCGTCGATGCTGTGGGTGGGCGTCATCTCGTATCTGTCCCTGGCCGGCCGCGACAGGCGTCCGTCATGAATCTCGGCGCGGCGCGGGTGGTGCTGCGGGTGCGGACCGCCGCCGACGTCCTCGATCTGGCGGCGCCGTTCTGCCTGCGCAACCGGGCGATCACCTTGCCGCTCTGCGGGCTCGTGCTCGCTCCGGCGTTCGGCCTCTGCCTGCTGGCGCGCCATCAGCTGGGGGCCCGCTGGGGGCTGGTGTGGCTGCTGGCGATCGCGCTGGGGGCGCTGTGCCAGGCGCCGTTCACCGTGGCCTACAGCGAGCTCATGTTCGTCGATCCGTCGGCGGTCCGCTGCGGCGCGGTCCTGCGCAGGACCGCGCGGCGCCTCCCATCGTTCGCCTTCGCGCGGCTGCTCACCACGCTCGTCCACGCGTTCAGCCTGTGCCTGGTCGTGTTGATCGGCTACACCGGCAGCATCTTCCTGGTCGTGCCCGAGGCGTCGTTGCTGGAGGGGGCGGGGCCGTTCGCCGCCATCGCTCGCAGCGCGCGCGCCGTGCGCGGGCGCGCCCTGGCGGCGTTCGGCGTGGCGCTGGCCCTGGTGCTGTTGCCGGCGGTGGGCGTGCTGGCCGGCGAGCTGGTCGGCGGGACGATCGTCTCGATGGTCCTGCAGCTGGGCGAGCCGTTCGGCAGCCTGTTCAAGGGGAGCGGCGGCACACCGTTCGCGCTCGCTGGCTTCTTCGCCACCGTCCCGCTGGTCGCGGCCGCGCGCTTCCTGACGTACATCGATCTGCGCACGCGCAAGGAGGGCTGGGACATCCAGCTTCGCTTCCTCGACATCGCCCGCGCCGAGGCACCCAGCGCCGAGGAGCGCGCGGGATGAAATCGCGGACCTGCGGCGCGCTGCTGGTCGCCGGCGTGCTCGCGGGGGGGGCGGCCCACGCGGCGCCTCCCCCGGTGGAGCACGCGCTCGGTGAGACGCTGAAGGCCCCACGCTACAAGTTCTGTCACGACCCGAAGTATGCGTTGACGGCCGACGAGATCCGCTGGTGCGCGCTGCTGCCGCCGGCGTCCGAGGCGCGGGCGGGGCGCTGCCCGGCGTTCCCCCAGGCATGTCAGGCGGGCGCCACCGCGAAGCGGATCGAGCAGCGGAAGCCGATCGATTTCAAGCTGCCCGACTTCGGCGGCCTCGGTCGGCTCGTCTTCTACACGCTCATCTTCGGGGCGGTGGGCGTCCTCGTTTACCTGCTGGCCCGCAGCCTGGTGGGACGACGGGGGTTGCGGCTCCCCACGGACGAGCTGCCGTCGGCTCCTCTCGGCCCGGCTTCGCCGGAGGCCGGCATCGCCGCCGCGGTGGAGCGGGACGTGGCCCGGTTGCTGGCGCGCGCGCGGGCGGCCGCCGCGGCCGGGGACTACCTGGCGGCCGTCGGCGACCTGCACGCGGCGCTGCTGCGGCGACTGGAGGGGGACGGACACATCCGCATCCACCCCTCGGCCACCAACGGCGACTACCTGCGCGAGTTGCGGGGGCGGTCCCCGGCGCTGGAGGCGCCCGTCCGGGACGTCGCCAGCGCGGTCGAATCGGTTCAGTTCGGCGTCACGGCCCCTGCCGACGGCATCTATCAATCGGTGGCTGCCCGGGTGACGGCGCTGCTCGAGCTGTCGTCGCGGGGGATCGTGGCCAGCGTGCTGCTCGCATTGCTGACGATGGCCTCGCTTTCTTGCAACTCCTCGCTGCGCGACGACTGGCAGGCCTCCCCCTCGGGGTCGGCGGCGGTGTCGGCGTTCCTGACGGCGGCGGGGATCGAGGCGCGCGAACGGACGCGCTCGTTGCACGAGCTGGGCAATCCCGAAAATGGGCCCGGGCCGGCCGGCAAGGGTGACAACAAGGGTGACAAGGACAAGAAGGTGCTGCCGGCGCGGCAGATCGTCATCCTTCCCGACGCCGAGATGGATGAACGGGATTGGGAATCTCTGCGTGCCGCCGCCACCAAGCAGGACCTGACCATCGTCGTGGCGGGGCCACGCAAGCTTCCGTCCTGGATCGCGGTCGAGCTGGTGGAGACGGGAGCCGGCGGCCCGGTGCACGTCACGGCCGAGCTGCAACGGTGGCGTCGCTCGCTGCAGGACGATGACCACGATGACGAGGCGCCGGGCTCGTCCGCCGCCCTGGCCGTCACGCGGGCCGAGCTGGCGCTGCGCGCGAACGTCCCGGGCGATTCCTGGGTGAACGTCGGAAAGCCGACGGCGCACCACGTGCTGCTCCAGCGGGGAAAGAAGCCTTACGCGGTCGCCCTCGACCTGGCGGCAGGGCGGGTCATCGTGCTCGCGGACAGCGCCCTCTACACGAACGCCTCCCTGCCGGTGGCCGACGACGCAGCCGTGCTGCGCGCGTTGCTGGGGATCATCGGGGGCCCTGTCGATGTCGTCACGCAGGAGACCGGCCTCACCGCCACCACCCCGTTCGAATCGGTGTCGCGCGGCCGGCTGGCGCCGTTCATGGCGCAGCTCTGCGCGCTGCTGATCCTGCTCTATTTGCTGAAGGGCGCCGCCTTCGGTCGACTGATGGATCGTCAGACCGTTCGCCGCCGGCGCTTCAGCGAGCACGTCGAGGCGCTGGGGCTGCAGTACGCCCGCGCGCGTGCCGCGCGCCACGCCTCGGGCGCCTACGCGGCCTGGACCGTCGAGCGGCTGCGCGAGCGGATCCACCTTCCGGGCGACCGGGGGCTCGGCGATCTGGCGTCGGCGATCGCGGCGCGCACCGGACGACCGCTGGGCGAGGTGGCCCGGTTGCTGTTCCAGGCGCACCACGACGACGCCGCCGCCAGCGAGGCAGAGCCGCGCACGCGCGCCGCCGCCGCCGAACATCTCACCACCATCCGCGAGCTCTGCGAGCTGCTGGCCGACGCCAGCGGTGGTCGCGCCACCACCGGTCACACACGCCAACGGGAGACGATCTCTTGAACATCAGCGAATTCCGGGAACGGTTCCAGATCATCCACAACGAGATCGCGCGGGTGCTGGTGGGCCAGGACGCGCTGGTGGCGGACACGCTCATCGCCGTCCTCGCCGGCGGGCACGTGCTGATCGAGGGGGCGCCCGGCCTGGGCAAGACCTTGCTGGTGCGGGCGCTCGGCCAGGTGCTGGGGTGCACGTTCAAGCGCATCCAGTTCACGCCCGATCTGATGCCCTCGGACGTCACGGGGGGCAACGTGTTCAACCAGAAGACGGGCATCTTCGACTTCGTGGCCGGCCCGGTGTTCACGCAGCTGCTGCTGGCCGACGAGATCAACCGCGCCCCCGCCAAGACCCAGTCGGCGCTGCTGGAGGCGATGCAGGAGCGGACCGTCTCCATCGATGGCGCCACGCGCGCCCTGCCCAAGCCGTTCTTCGTCATCGCCACGCAGAACCCCATCGAGTCGCAGGGGACGTACCCGCTGCCCGAGGCCCAGCTCGATCGATTCCTGCTCAAGCTGTTCGTGCGCCACCCCAGCGTGGAGGTGGAGGCGACGATCCTGCGCAACTACCTGGCCGGCTTCGACGCCGTCGCGCTCGAGCGGGCGGCGTTGCGCCGAGTGGTGGGGCCGGCCGAGCTCATCGCCATGTCGGAGAGCCTGGGCGGCGTGCAGGTGGCCGAGCCGCTCATCGACTACATCACGCAGATCGTGGCCCGCACCCGCACCCACCGCTCGCTGACGTTCGGCGCCTCGCCGCGCGCGTCGATCGCGCTGCTGCAGGTGTCGCGCGTGCAGGCCGCCGTGGCGGGGCGCGACTTCGTGGTGCCCGACGACGTGAAGGGGCTGGCGCCGGCGGTGCTGCGTCACCGGGTGGGGCTGAGCCCCGACGCCGAGATCGAGGGGGTGACGACGGACGACTGCGTCGCCGACGTGCTGCGCGAGACCCCCGTGCCCAAAGGGCTCGCTTGATCCCGTCCCGGCGGCTGGTCCTCGCGGCCGCCCTCCCTGTCGCGCTGGCGCTGGCGGCCCTGTTCGACGCCACCTTGCTGTGGCCGATGCTGGCGCTCGACGCCGGCATCGTGGCGCTCGCGCTCGTCGACGCGGCGCTGGGAAGCGGGCGCAGCGTCACCGCGCGACGCAAGGTCTCGCGGGTGCTGTCGGTGGGGCGCGACAACCCCATCACCGTCGAGCTCGAATCGCAGTCGCGGCGAGCGCTGCTGGTCCGCCTGATGGACGACCTGCCGGTCGAGTTCACCGCGACGGGGTTGCCGGTCGAGACGGTCGTGCCCGCGCGCGGGCGCGCCGAGGTGACCTATCACGTGCGCCCCTCGCAGCGGGGCGCCTTTCGCCTGGGTGATCATCACCTGCGCCACCCGACGCCGCTGGGGCTGTGGTGGCGGCAGCTTCGCGTGCCGGCCTCGGACGCCGTGCGCGTCTACCCGGACGTGCGCGCCGTGCGCACGTACGACCTGCTGGCGCGCCAGAATCGCGAGGCGCTGATGGCTCGCGCGGCCCGCCTGCGCGGCGGCGAGACCGAGTTCGAGCGGCTGCGCGAGCACCTGCGCGACGATCCCTTCCGCCACATCGACTGGAAGGCGACGGCGCGCCGGCAGAAGCTGATCGTGCGCGAGCACCAGAAGGAGCGCGATCAGACGGTGGTGTGCGTCCTCGACTCGGGGCGGCTGATGACCGCCGAGACGGGCGGGCTGACCCACTTCGACCACGCGCTGAACGCCACGCTGATGATGGGACACGTCGCCGCGCGCTCCGGGGATCAGATCGGCCTCGTCGCCTTCGATCACCAGGTGCGCGCCTACCTGCCGCCGGTGGCGGGGGCGCGCGCCACCCAGCGCCTCATCACGGCGGCCTACGATCTGCAGCCGGCGATGGTCGACACCGACTTCTCGGTCGCCTTCGATCTGCTGTCGCGGCGGCTGCGCAAGCGGGCGCTGGTGGTGGTGTTCACGCAGGTCGTCGACGACGTGTCGGCGCGCCGCCTGTTGACGTTCATGCGCGGGCTGCCGCGCCGTCACCTGGCGCTGGCGGTGCTGTTCCGTGACAGCGACATCGATCGGCTGGTGGAGGTGGGGGCTGCCCCGCACGAGCTGGACCTGTACGTGGGCGGGGCGGCGGCCGAGACGGCCCTGTGGCGCGAGCGCCTGGTGCGCGACGTGAGAGCGAGCGGGGCGCTGGTCGTCCACGCGCCCCCCGAGAAGGTCACCCCGGCGCTGGTGAACGAGTACCTGGAGATCAAGGCGAAGCAACTGCTGTAGCGGCGCGCGGCGCGATCGGCTCCGCCACGGCGGGCGCCGCGTGATACGTTGATGACGTCATGAACGTCGTTTTCACCGCGGGCAACCTGGGCCGTCGACCCTCACGCGCGCTGCTGGCGCTGGCCACCTTGACGTCGGCGTCTTGCCGGCGCATCGCCGCCTCGGCGGCGCCCGACGACGCGGGGATCGAAGCGGTGGGGACCTGGGGCGGGCTGCGGGTACGCACCGTCGGTGAACGGAAGCAGCCGCGCCAGGTCGTCATCTTGCTGCACGGGTGGGGTGCGCCGGGCGACGATCTCGTCCCGCTGGGCGAGGAGCTGGCCGCGCCCGGACGTCTGCTGGTGTTTCCCGAGGCGCCGCTCACCACCCTGGGGGGCGGTCGCGCCTGGTGGACGCTGGATCTGGCGCGCCTGCAGGCGGCGCGGGCCCGCGGCCAGGAGCGAGAGCTCCGCCAGGAGACGCCGGCCGGTCTGGCGGAAGCGCGGGCGCAGGTGACGGCGCTGCTCGCCGAAGTGACGAGGCGGGCGCGGGTCCCCGCGACGTCCGTGTGGCTGGGCGGATTCTCGCAGGGGGCCATGCTCTCCACCGACGTCGTGCTGAGGGCGCCGAATTCGGTGGGGGGGCTGGTGATCATGTCGGGCTCGGTGATCGCGGAGGCGGAGTGGGAGGCACGGCTGAAGACGATGAAGCCGGGTCTCCCCATCTTCATGAGCCATGGTCGCGCCGATCCGGTCTTGCCGTTTTCATTCGCGGAGCTGCTGCGCGACCGTCTGCAGGCCGCCCAGCAGCAGTTGACCTGGGTCCCCTTCGAAGGGGGGCACGGCATCCCCGGCGTGGTGCTCGGCCGGCTGGCGGCGTTGCTGGCCGCGCATTCGCCCCAGGGCTCGGCCGCGAACTGAGCTGGGCGTTCAGCGCGGCCAGATCATCCGTCGCGCTGCGGGTCGGTGAACGACGTAGGCGGCGACGCCCCCCAGGAAGATGACTCCGGCGAGGACCTCGCCGACGATCAAGCTGCAACCGGGGAACGTCAGGTAGACGTCGGCGAGGCCCAGCGCCCCCGACCTGTCAAATCCGAGGAGAAATGGGCGCCTGCCGGCGCCAGAAGATACAGTTGTGTCTACTGCAAGCATGGTCATGATACAGTTGGTCTATCTCGCTGGCCCATGGTTCGCGCCGATTCATCCCCGCCGTCGCCACGATGGTTGCTGCTGATCCATCAGCTGCCGCCCTCTCCGGCCTATCTGCGGGTCAAGACGGCGCGGCAACTCCAGAAGATCGGCGCCGTGGCCGTGAAGAACTCCGTCTATGTGCTGCCGAACGGCGAGCGGGGGCTGGAGACCTTCGCCTGGCTCGCCAAGGAGATCGCGGCTGGCGGCGGGGAAGCGACCGTGTGCGAGTCGAGCTTCGTCGGGGGGACCTCGAACGAAGCCGTGGAGGCCATGTTCCATGCCGCCCGCGCCAAGGACTATCGGGAGCTGGCGGCCGAGACGCGAGAAGCCCAGAAGGGGCTCGGTGTCGGGCGAAGGCTCGACGAAGACCGGCGCTCCACGCTGGAGGCGACGCTGGTTCGTCTGCGGCGCCGGCTGGGCGAGATCGGCGAGCTCGACTTCTTCGGCACGCCCGACGGCGAGACCACGGCGTCGCTCATCGATGGCCTCGAACTAAGGCTGCGTCGCCCCGCTGGCGAGACGAGCATCGACGTGCCGGGCGCGCCTCTTCGGGTCAAGGGTGGCGTCTGGGTCACCCGCAAGGGGGTGCACGTGGACAGAATCGCCAGCGCCTGGCTCATCAAGCGCTTCATCGATCGAGAGGCGAACCTGAAATTCGTGACTTCGAAGGGGTACCTGCCACGGGCCGGTGAGCTGCGGTTCGACATGTTCGAGGCCGAGTACACCCACGAAGGCAACCTTTGCACCTTCGAGGTGCTGGCGCGGAAGTTCGCGGTGTCGGACGCGGCGGTGAGTGCCATTGGAGAGGTGGTCCACGACATCGACGTGCGCGATGGCCGGTTCGGCCGCGCCGAGACGGCGGGCATCGAGCGGCTCGTGAATGGTATCGCGCTCACCCAGCCCGACGATGACGCCCGCATCGCGCTCGGTGGACAGCTCTTCGACGCGCTCTACGAAACCTGGAGGAGGAAACGAACATGACAGATCAACGGATCGTGGCCGCCGCCCTGGCGGTCGGTGTGGTTGCTTCGTCAGGGCTCACGTTCGCGGCACCGGCAAAGTCCGGCGCCGCTTTGGACACGACGGCGATCGAAGAGTTGACGGGCGCGAAGGGGACGCTCGACGCGAAGGAGGGGGTCTTCAAGGTTTCGGTACCCCGTCCCGACATCAAGGCGACCGTCGCCGGCGTGCACATGATCCCGGCGCTCGGGCTCGCGGCGTGGGCGGCTTTCACCAGGGCCGGCAATCACACCATGGTGATGGGCGACATCGTTCTCCTCGAGGATCAGGTCAACCCGGTGATGAGCGCGGCGCTCGACGGTGGGCTCGAGGTCACGGCGCTGCACAACCACTTCTTCTGGGACGCCCCCAAGGTCATGTTCATGCACGTGGGGGGCATGGGCGACGAGAAGGTCCTCGCCGGGGCCATCGGCAAGGTCTTCGCGCGCTTGAAGGAAACGGCCGGGGGAAAAGGCGCGGTGCTCCACGTCGACCTCGACCCGGCGAAGACCACGCTATCACCCGCAAAGATCGAAGCGGTGCTTCTCTACAAGGGCGATCTCAAGGACGGTGTCTACAAGGTCGTGATCGGCCGGGCCACCAAGATGGGTGGCCATACGATGGGCAAGGCGATGGGCGTGAATACCTGGGCCGCCTTCGCCGGGAGCGACGACGAAGCCGTCGTTGACGGCGACTTTGCGATGCTCGAGTCCGAGCTGCAGCCCGTGCTGAAGGCGCTGCGCGCGGGCGGGATCGACATCGTGGCCATTCACAACCACATGACCAACGAAACTCCCCGCATCATGTTCCTCCACTTCTGGGGCGTCGGTCCCACGGAGGGGCTGGCGCGGACGCTGCGGTCGGCGCTCGACAAGACCAAGCACTTTCCCCCGGCGACGCCATGAGCGAGGGCGTGCAGCCCGTGACGTCAGCGCCGGCGCCGACTGGCCCGGGAAGCTTGCGGGACGTGGTGCGCTACTTCCTCTACCTGGGGACGTTCGGCTTCGGGGGGCCCATCGCCCTGGCGGGATACATGCAACGCGATCTGGTGGAGAAGCGGGGCTGGATCGCCAAGAAAGACTACGTCGATGGTCTGGCCTTGGCTCAGCTCGCGCCGGGACCGCTGGCGGCTCAGCTCGCGATCTACCTGGGCTGGGCCAAGGGGCGCGTGTTCGGTGCCACCGCCGTGGCGGCCGCCTTCATCCTGCCGTCCTTCTTCATGGTCATGGCGCTGTCCGCGGCCTACGTTCGCTTCGGCGGCTTGCCGTGGATGCAGCGCGCGTTTTACGGCATCGGCGCCGCGGTCATCGCCATCATCGCGCGCAGCGCGCTCAAACTGGTGAAGATGACGCTGGTCAAGGATCGCCTGTTGTGGGCGCTGTTCGCGCTCAGCACCGTCGCGACGGCCTGGACCGAGTCCGAGATCGTGTGGCTCTTCCTGGGTTCGGGGGTGGTGGTTCTCCTCGTCCGCGCCCGGCGTCAGCCGGGTGGGGCGGCGGTGGCCTTGCTTCCCCCTGGTCTGCTCGTCGGTCTCGCCAGCGCCGCCACGACGGGGGTCGCCGTGACCTGGCCCCTGCTGGGAAAGCTCGCGCTCTACTTCGCCGAGGCCGGCTCCTTCGTGTTCGGCAGCGGCCTCGCCATCGTGCCATTTCTCCACGGCGGCGTCGTGAACCAGTACCACTGGTTGACCGAGCGGCAATTCCTGGACGCGGTCGCGGTCGCCATGATCACGCCGGGGCCGGTCGTCATCACGGTCGCGTTCATCGGTTATCTGGTGGCGGGGCCGCTTGGCGCCTGGGCCGCTTCGGTCGGGGTCTTCCTGCCTTGCTATCTGTTCGTCATCCTCCCGGCGCCGTACTTTCGCCGCTTCGCCGACAACCCTCACGTGCGGGCGTTCGTCGATGGCGTATCGGCCGCGGCGACCGGCGCCATCGCCGGGGCCGCCTTCGTCCTCGGCCGGCGGGCCCTCGTCGACGTCACGACGTTGGTGATCGCGGTGGCGACCTGGTTCATCTTCAGCCGGTTCAAGAAGCTGCCGGAGCCATTGGTCATCCTCGCCGCTGGCGTGGCGGGGTTCGTCCTCAAGCGCGCCTGACGGAAGACGCGCGCACGGCCAGCCGTTCTCGTCCCGCGCACGATATTCCTTGACGGGAATATGGCCGTATACGTATATACGTGTCGTGGAATCAGCGTTCGCGGTCCTGGCCGAGCCCAATCGGCGCGCCATCCTGAGCATGCTCTCTTCGTCCGAGCGCTCGGTGAGCGAGCTGATGCATCAGCTTCACCTGCCGCAGCCGTCCGTCTCGAAGCACCTCAAGGTGTTGCGCGAAGGGGGCTTCGTGGGGTCGCGCGTGGAGGCGCAACGGCGGGTCTATCGCCTCAATCCCAGGCCGCTCCAGGAGGTCGACGCCTGGCTGGAGCCGTTTCGGCGCTTCTGGTCGAAGCACGTCGATGCCCTCGAGCAACATCTGGAGCGGATGGAGAAAGTCGTCTCCGCGAAGGGCCCAGGCAAGGGCCAGCAAGCAAGAGAAAGGAAAGCAAAGCCATGAGCAGCCGTGAGCCCTACGCGCCGGGCGCCGCCTTCGGCGCCGACATCCGAAAAGACGGGGAGAAGTGGACCCTCGTGCTCGTTCGCGAGCTTCGCCAGGCGCCCGCCCTGGTCTGGGCGGCGCTGACCGATCCAGAGCAGCTCCGCGAATGGGCGCCGTTCGACGCCGATCGTGACCTCGGTGCCATCGGCACCGTGAAGCTCTCGACCGTGGGTGCGCCGGCGCCGAGCGTCTCGGAGTCCCAGGTGAAGCACGCCGACCCGCCCCGCTTGCTCGAGTTCAGCTGGGGGGGACAGGATCTCCGCTGGGAGCTGGAGCCGCTGGGCGGGGGCGGTACGAGGCTCACCCTGTTGCACAACATCGACCGTCGCTTCATCTCGATGGGCGCCGCCGGCTGGCACATCTGCTTCGACGTGCTGGAGCGTCTGCTCGCCGGTCAGCCGCTGGGCCGCATGGTCGGCCCCGAGCTCATGAAGTTCGACGGCTGGCAGCAGTTGAACGCCGCGTACGCCAAGCAGTTCGGAATCGAGCTTCCCAAGTGGTGAGCGAACCGGCCGACGCCCCCCGGACCAAGGCGATCTTCTTCTGGATCGTGACCGCCATCTTCTGCCTGCAGATGAGCTTCACCGCCTATGCGGAGCTGCGACTGCCGCAGGTGGCGGAGGCGTTCGCCCACCTCGGCTTCCCGGCCTATTATTTCCGCATGGAGCTCTCGTGGGCCAAGGTCATCGGCGTGGTGCTGCTGCTGGCGCCGGCGCCGGCGCGCCTCAAGGAGTGGGCTTACGCAGGCTTCGCCATCAACCTCGCCTCCGCGCTCATCGGCCACCTCGCGGTGGGGGACGGCGTGGCCGCGTGGGGCTGGGCGGCCGGCACCGGCGTGCTCTGGGCGCTGTCGTACGTTGGCTGGCGCCGCTTGCAGAGCGCGGCGCCACCCTCGCGACGGGGGACGGTGATGGCATGACGACGAGACGCGCTCCGGACCGCTCGGAGGCTTCGCAGAACATCACCAAGAGGATCGAGGAGCTGGGGGACTGGAGGGGCGAGACGCTCGCCGAGGTTCGCCAGCTGCTCCATGACGCCGATCCCGAGATTCAAGAGGAGTGGAAGTGGATGGGGACGCCGGTGTTCTCCCACGACGGCATCGTCTG
>DASYCK010000012.1:0-2437 GCA_036500205.1 Polyangia bacterium
AGCGGCGCGATATTCAGAGCGACGGCCGACATCTCTAGGTGCTCCCTTCGGGCTTCGCCATCTTCTGCTTGGGGCGTTCGATGAGCATGTCCCGCAGCGCGGCGCCCGCCGGGATCATCGGGAACACGTTGTCCTCTTTGATCACCTCGGCTTCGATGAGGCAGGGGCCTTCGTTCCAGGCCATGGCCGCCTTGATGACGCGGTCGACGTCCGCCGGCCGCCGGACGTGCCAGCCCTTGATGCCGTAGGCGCCCGCCAGCTTGACGAAGTCCGGGTTCCCCTCGAGATCGACGCCCGACAGGCGGTTGTCGAAGAACAGCTCCTGCCACTGGCGCACCATCCCCAGGTAGCTGTTGTTGATGATCAGGATCTTGACGGGCAGCTTGTGCAGCGCCGCCGTCGCCAGCTCCATCATCGTCATCTGGAAGCCGCCGTCGCCGACGATGCACCAGACCTTCTTGTTCGGGTTCGCGAACTGCGCGCCGATCGCGGCGGGGAACCCGTAGCCCATCGTTCCGGCGCCGCCCGACGACAGCCAGTGGCGGTTCTTCGTGGTCAGGCAGAACTGCGCCGCCCACATCTGGTGCTGGCCGACGTCGGTCGTCAGGATGCAGTCGCGCCCGCCCAGCGCGTCCAGGCGATCGAGCACGTGCTGCGCGCGCAGCCCGCCGCGCTTGGCGTACTTGAGCGGGAACTGCTTGCGCCACTCGGCGATCTCCTTGAGCCAGTCGGCGGTGTCGAGCGCGTCGACGTGGGGCAGGAGATCCTCGACCGTCAGCTTGGCGTCGCCGGCCAGCGAGACGTGCGGGCGCACGATCTTGTTGAACTCGGCCACGTCGATGTCGATGTGGATCTTGGTCGCCGTCGGGCAGAACTCGGACAGCTTGCCGGTGATGCGGTCGTCCCAGCGCGCGCCGATGGCCATGATCATGTCGCAGTTCATGACCGTCTTGTTGGCGTAGGCGGTGCCGTGCATGCCCAGCATCCCCTGGTGCAGCGGATGGTCCTCGGGGCAGGCCCCCTTGCCGAGCAGCGTGTTGACGATCGGCGCCTTGAGCTTCTCCGCCAGCTTCATGATGGCCGGACCGGCGCCGGCGATCACCGCGCCGTGCCCGACGTAGAGCACCGGCTTGCGGCTGCGCATGATGAGCGCCGCGGCCTTCTTGACGTCGTCCTTGTCGGGGTGCGACGGCACCACGTAGCCGGGCAGGTCCACCTCGTCGGTCGGGGTCGCGCTGCAGGGCGCGCTGGTCACGTCCTTGGGCAGGTCGATGAGCACCGGCCCCGGCCGCCCGGTGTTCGCCAGGTGGAACGCCTCGCGCGTGACGCGCGGGATGTCGTTGGGGTTCTTGACCAGGTAGCTGTGCTTCACCACCGGGTAGGTGATGCCGGTGACGTCGGCCTCCTGGAAGGCGTCCTTGCCCAGCATCGGCGAGATGGTCTGGCCGGTCAGCACGATCATCGGCACCGAGTCCATCAGCGCCGTCAGCATGCCGGTCACGGTGTTGGTCGCGCCCGGGCCGGACGTCACCAGCACCACGCCCGGCTTGCCGGTCGCGCGCGCGTAGCCGTCGGCCATGTGGGTCGCGCCCTGCTCGTGGCGGACCAGGATCAGCTTGATCTTCGAGTCGACGAGCGCGTCGAAGATCGGCATCGCGGCGCCGCCCGACAGCCCGAAGACGTACTCGACCCCCTCGCGCTCGAGGCAGCGGATCAGCGCCTCGGCGCCGGTCTGGAGCTTGGTGACCGGCTTGGCGGCGGGGGCGGCGGTATCGGCGGGAGCGGATTTCGTGGCGGGCTTGGTCGCGGGATTGGCAGGCACGGAAAACCTCGCTTTCGGAGTGGCGAGGCCAAAAGGTACGTCGAATCAGCCCATCCGTCCAGCGGTTTCCAACAAGCATCCAAAATCGTGCGGTCGATTTGATCTTATTGACGCGATGCTCGCGAGTCACCTGTCATCGGTCGTGCTTTTTTGCCGCCACAAACCACGTCTTGCTCGGGCTGTCCGGGTCGATCGGGCCCCAGGGGGTGGCGATCTCGGGGGAGAAGCCGGCGCCGAGCAGCGCGCCCTCGACCTCCGCCTCCGAGAAGCAGCGCTGCTGGAGCAGAAATCGCCGCTCGACGCCGCCGCGCTCGATACCGATCGTCGCCCGGCCCGTCCGGGCCTGCCGGTCGTATCCGAGCGCCGAGTCGATCCGGTGGCCTTGCACGTCGAAGGCGACCCGGTGGTGCCACCAAGTTTCGAACCCGAACGCGTTGTTCAGATCGAAGACCAGCAGGCCGCCCGGGCGCAGGAGCGCCGCCGCCGTCCGGAACGTCGCCGCCAGCGCATCGAGATCCGGGAGGTGGTTGAGCGTGTCGTAGAAGGCTCCGACGACGTCGAACCTCTCGGTGAAAGGCAGCGGCCCCGGAAGGCGCGCCTTCGCCCAGAGCACGC
>DASYCK010000013.1:0-22165 GCA_036500205.1 Polyangia bacterium
GCCGTCCGCGTTGGTCGAGCCACCAGCCTTGTTGCAGAGGCTGGTGCAGAGCGCCTGGGCACCGTAAGGATCGGTGTAGGGGGCGCCGTTCTGGTTCGCGCCCAGCCGGCCCGGGACGACGCCGTACTCGAAGTCAGCGCCGTTGCAGTAGAAGGCGGTGGGGGGGCTGGTGAAGATGTTGCCGAAGAACGACCCCTCCTGGTAGGGGTAATCGGTGCTGCGGCCCCAGCCGACCGCCGTGTTGGTGCTGTCCATCCACAGGGCGATGTGCTGGCCGGTGGTGTTGACGTGGGCGAGGACGCAGGCGCTGATGTCCTGCTGGCAGTCGGTGCCGCAGGAGCCGGTCTCCCACGAGGGGGCCATGCCGAGCTCGCCCGTGAAGCTGTAGGAGGTGCCGCTCTTGTCCTTCTTGGTGATGGTGTGGCCGGCGGGAAGGGCGCAGCGAGCGATGTAGCTGAAGGTCATGCGGCCCGCGTCGGTCGACATCAGGTCGCTGCCCGCGTCGAGGCCGTCCGTCGTCTTGAGGCCGTTGAACGAGCTGAGGCCGTTCAGCGAGCTGAGGCCGTTCAGCGAGTTGAGGCCGTTCAACGAGTTGAGACCGTTCAACGAGTTGAGGCCGTTCAACGAGTTCAACCCGTTGAGCGAATTCAAGCCGTTGATGGAGTTGAGGCCGTTCAGCGAGTTCAAGGCGGGGGCCTCGCTCTCGTTCGTGGTCACGGCGCCTCCCTCTTCTTGAGGGGCGCAGGCGACTCCAAAGAGTGGGGCCAGGGCGGCGGCGGTCCAGAGCAGGGTTCGTTTGGCGTTGGTCTTCATGTCTCGTCTCCTCGGGACATGAGCACTGCACACTATGGGCCAGTTAAAATTAGTAATCTAAATTACTTAAAATGGTCACATTAAAACAGTCAGGTGTTCACCCCTGTTGTTCTTGAAGTCACGCCTGTTGCCTGCGGCGCAACGAGCCGCCATGAACCATCGTGCTAGCCTCGACCGCGCCGATGCCGTCGCTCACGCGCCGAACCTTTCTCGCCGCCGCAGCGACCGGCGTCGCCGGCTGCCGGCGCAGATCGCTCGCCGCCTCCAGGAGCTTCCCGATGATCCAGCCCACCGCCGCGAAGTCCCGCATGCCCGTGCTGTTCGTGGGGCACGGTTCGCCCATGAACGCCATCGAGGACAACCAGTGGAGCCAGGGTTTCCGTGCGCTGGGGGCGCTGGTGGCGGAGCCCAAGGCCATCTTGTGCGTGTCGGCGCACTGGTTCGTCGGCGGCACCTTTCTCACCGGTAACGATCGTCCCAAGACCATCCATGACTTCGGCGGCTTCCCCGACGAGCTGTTCGCCATGCAGTATCCGGCGCCCGGCAACGTGGCGCTGGCCAAGCGGATCGTCGGGCTGCTGGGGGCGGCCCGCGCCAGCGTGCGGCTCGATTGGGGGCTCGACCACGGCACCTGGTCGGTGCTGCATCACCTCCGCCCCGCCGCCGACGTGCCGGTGGTTCAGCTCAGCATCGACGGCCGCATGGCTCCGCGCGGGCACTTCGACCTCGGCCGCGCGCTGGCGCCGCTGCGCGACGAGGGGGTGCTCATCCTCGGCAGCGGCAACATGACGCACAACCTGCGCTACGCCATGAGCCATGCGTTCTCGGGCGACGTCGCAACCCCCGACTGGGCGTCGAAGTTCGACACCGACGTCGCCAGCGCGCTCATCCAGCGCGACGGCAAGTTCCTGTCCGAGGTCGTGGCCACGGAAGCCGGCCGCATGTCACACCCCAGCCTCGACCACTACCTGCCCCTGCTCTACACAGCCGGCGCCGCCAGCGACCAGGACCAGATCACCTTCCCCATCTCCGGCTTCGACCTCGGCTCCCTCTCCATGCGCTCCGTAGTATTCGGATAGCGGGCAGCCGACGCCAACAGCCGACTCTTCAGGAGGGTCGCGGGGAGGACAAAGTCCTCCCCGGCATCGAAGGCGGGCTTGTGGGAGGGGCGAAGCCCCTTCCACGGGTTTTAGCGCTTCGAGAACTGGAAGCGGGCGCGAGCGCCACGCTGACCGTACTTCTTACGCTCTTTGGCGCGCGCGTCGCGCGTCAGGTAGCCGGCCTTCTTGAGGGGCGGGCGGAAAGCCGGATCGATGCGGATCAGGGCGCGCGAGATGCCGTGGCGAATCGCGTCCGCCTGCCCTGACAGGCCACCGCCGGCCACGTTCACGAAAATGTCGAAGCGGCTGGTCGTCTCCGTCAGCTCGAGCGCCTGGTTGAACACCATGCGGGATGTCTCGCGGCCGAAGTACTCCTCCAAGGAGCGGTCATTGATCTCGACCTTGCCGTTGCCGGGCTGCAACCAAACGCGGGCGACCGCCTGCTTGCGTCGACCGGTGGCATAGGTGGCTTTGTGCTGATCGGGCATCGCTACGGACTCCTTAGAACTTGAGAACTTGCGGTTCTTGCGCGACGTGGGGGTGACTGGCGCCAGCGTAGACTTTCAGCTTCTTGTAGATGCGGCGACCGAGGGGACCCTTCGGCAGCATGCCCCACACGGCGCGCTTCACGAGCTCGCCCGGGTGACGTGCGTTCAGCTGCGCCGCCGTCTGCGTGCGCAGACCGCCGGGATACAGCGAGTGGTCACGGTAGAGCTTCGTGTTCCACTTGTCCTTGGACAGCTTGATCTTGTCGGCGTTCAACACGATCACGAAGTCGCCTGCGTCGGCGTGGCGCGTGAAGGTCGGACGATGCTTTCCGCGCAGCACATCGGCGATCTTCGTCGCGGCGCGACCGAGGGTTTTCCCCTCGAGATCGGCGACGAACCAGCCGTGGGCCGTGTCGGCTTTTGCCTGAAAAGTAGTGCGGCTTCGTGGTGCGGTGGCGGGCATGGGAGGCGGGTTAATACCCGATGACGGGGGGGTTGTCAAACGCTACCGGAATGACTGAATTGCCTGCAATTCACGGGGAATCAGCGCGCTTGGTGTGGGGCTTGCCGCAGAAAGGCCCCGATGGCGGCGCAGGCGCGCCGGGTCCGCTCGTCGTCCTCGACCAGGGAGAAGCGGACGAAGCCCGCCCCTCCGGGTCCGAAGCCCTCGCCCGGCGAGACGGCCACCCGCGATTCCTGGAGTAGAGCGGCGGCGAACGCCACGGCGCCCATGGCCCGATGGGATGCCGGCAGCGGCGCCCACACGAACATCGACGCTTTCGGCATGGGGACCTTCCACCCTTCGGCGGCCAGCCCCTCGACCAGCAAGCGGGCGCGATGCAGGTAGCGGTCGCGATTCTCGCGAACGTCGGCGTCGCACTTGGCCAGCGCGGTGGCGGCCGCCAGCTGCGCCGGTCCGAAGATGCCGTAGTCGAGGTAGCCTTTGATCGTAGTCAGGCTCCCCACCAGCTCGGAGTTGCCCACGCAGAAGCCGACCCGCCAGCCCGGCATCGAGTAGCTCTTCGACACCGTGAAGAACTCGACCGCGACGTCGCGCGCGCCCGGGATCTGAAAAATGCTGGGGGTGGGGTTGGCGTCGTCGAAGCAGAGATCGGCGTAGGCGAGATCGGAGATCACCCACAGCTCGTGCCGCTTCGCGAACGCCACGACCTTCTCGTAGAACGCCAGATCGGCGGTGGCGGCGGTCGGGTTGTGGGGGAAGTTGACGATCAGCCCGCTGGGAGGGCGCGGTGACTTCGCGAAGGCCGCCTCGATCTCGGCGAAGTGATCGAGGTCGGGGCCGCAGCGAACGGGGACAGGCTCGCCGCCCGCGATGATCACGCCAAAGCGATGGATGGGGTAACAGGGATCGGGGGCCAGCACGCAGTCGCCCGGGCTGACCAGGGCCAGCAACAGGTGCGCGATGCCCTCCTTCGAGCCGATGGTGATGACGGCTTCGCGATCGGGATCGAACTTCTGGCCGAAGCGGCGCTGGTACCAGTCGCAGATGGCCTGGCGCGGTTCGGGCAGGCCCTTCGACGGCATGTAGCGCTGGCTTCCCGGCCGGCGCGCCTCGGTCACCAGGCGATCGACCACCGCCGCGGGGCTGGGGCCGTCGGGGTTGCCCAGGCCGAAGTCGTAGACGTCGTGCCCTTCGGCGCGCAGCCGCGACTTCAGCTCGTCGACGGTGGCGAGCACGTAAGGGGGGAGGGTCGCGAGGCGCCCAGTGTTCCGCGAGGTTGCAGGTGGCCCGGCCATGGTGGGGGCGACACATTAGTAGCTCGGGTGCGTCGTCGCCACTGCGAAAACGTCCGTTCGGTGGCGCCGACTCGTTGACTGAACGTCGGTTCAGGTCCATGTTCACGGCATGCGCCCGGTGCCGATCGCCAATCCCCCCAATCCGTGGGCGTCCACCTCGGTCGAATATCTCGAGGGCGCTCCCGAGATGAAGCTCGAGATCTACGAGGACAGCGCGCGCTCGATCCTGGCCAAGAACGACAGCCCCGACGTCGGCTTCTCCTACAGCGTGAATCCGTACCGCGGGTGCTTCCACGCCTGCGCGTACTGCTACGCGCGCCCGGGACACGAGTACCTCAGCTTCGGGGCGGGGACCGACTTCGATCGCAAGATCGTCGTGAAGATCCGCGCGCCCGAGCTGCTGCGCGCGGCGTTTCGCAAGAAGAGCTGGAAGCGCGAGGTGGTGATGTTCAGCGGCGTCACCGATTGCTACCAGCCCATCGAGGCGTCGTACCGGATCACGCGGGGCTGCTTGCAGGTGTGCGCCGAGGCCGCGAACCCTGTCGGCATCATCACCAAGGCCCCGCTCGTCGAGCGCGACATCGATGTTCTGCAGGAGCTGGCGCGCGTCGCCTCGGTGCGCGTCATCGTCAGCGTGCCGTTCTGGGACGAGCAGAAGGCGCGCGCCATCGAGCCGTTCGTGGCGACGCCAGCGCGGCGCATGCGCATCGTCAAGAAGCTGGCGGAATCGGGAATTCCAGTTGGTGTCAACGTCGCCCCGATCATCCCCGGCCTGAACGACGAGGACATTCCGCGCGTGTTGACGGCGGCGCGCGACGCGGGCGCGACCAGCGCCGGTTGTGTGTTGCTGCGTCTGCCCGGGCCGGTCGCGCAGGTCTTCGAAGAGAGGCTGCGCGCGGCGATGCCCCTGCGGGTCGAGCGGGTGCTGCATCGAATTCGCGAGACGCGCGGAGGCGCGCTGAATGATCCGCGCTTCGGCTCGCGCGGCCACGGTGAAGGCGCCTACGCGATGGCCATTCAGCGCCTGTTCACGGCTACCGCGACGCGGCTGGGCCTGCGTTCGACGCACTGACGGCGCCGCGCGGGCGCGCGCTTGATGTAGACTGACGAGGCCTCATGAGCGGAACCGAGATCCCGCCGGACGCAGGGCCCCGACGGTTGTGGGACGAGAGGCGTGTCGAGACGCTGGGCGCCGCCTTGCTCACGGCCGCCAACACCGCGCGGATCGGATTGGCGGTCGTCCGCGTCGAGCTGCCCGAGCCGCACATCGTTTACGTGACCGACGTGGGGGCGGAGATCCTCGGCTACCCGAAGGAAAAGATCGTCAACCGCGTGGCGCGTGGATTTCTCACGCCCGAGGAGCAGGCGATCCGGCAGCCGTCGCCCGACGCCGAGCTGCATCGGCCGCGGCCGACGCGCACGTTCGACACGGCGGTGGTCAAGGCGGACGGGCGCCGCGTTCCCGTCGAGGTCACCCTGGCGCCCATCGAGCTCGATGGCGAGTCGCTCATGGTGATCTTCTTTCGCGACATCACGCAGCGGTACGAAGCGCTCGAGGCCGTTCGCCGCTCCCAGGAACGATTTCGCCTGCTATTCGAGCTGGCGCCCGACGCCGTCTGGGTCATGGACGGCATGCGCTTGCTCTACGTGAATCCGGGCGCGGTGAAGATGCTCGGCTACGACACGGTCGACGAGTTGCTGGCCATCGATCCCCGCCGCATCGTGCATCCGGACGATCACGCGGTCATGGGGGCGCGCACGCGCGAGATGATGAGCACCGGGCAACCGCTCCCCTCCTACGAATACCGGAACTGCCGGCGCGACGGCACCATCCTCGTCACCGAGGTGCAGTCGATGCCGATCGAGTGGGACGGGCGCAAGGCGCTGCTCGGTATCGCGCGTGACGTGACCGCCCGGAAGGAGATGGAGACCCGGCTGGCCCGTTCGGAGAAGCTGGCGGCGCTGGGGACGTTGCTGGCCGGCATCGTGCACGAGCTGAACAACCCGCTCGCCTATGCGCTGCTGGGGATCGATCAGGCGCTGGCTCATCTTTCTCGCATGCCGTTCAGCCCGGACACGGCCGCCCTGGGCGAGCTGCTGCGCGAGGTCCGCGGCGGGACGACGCGGGTCGCCTCGATCGTGGGCCAGCTCCGCTCGAGCTCGCGCCCGGACGCGCCGGACCGGGTGCTCATCGATCTGGCGGAGGTGATCGCGTCGGCGTTGCGGGTAGCGGGCAACGAGCTTCGCCATCAGGCGCGCATCGTCACGGACTTCAAGGCCGCTCCGCGCGTGGTGGGGAGCGCGCAGCGCCTGGAGCAGGTGTTTCTCAACCTGCTCGTCAACGCGGCGCAGTCGTTCGTGGCCGGCGCGCCGGAGAATGAAATTCGCGTCTCCCTGCGACCGGGGGGAAACGATCGGGTGGTGGTCGACGTGACGGACAACGGCGGCGGCATCCCCGCCGACGTGCTGCCGCGCATCTTCGATCCGTTCTTCACCACGAAGGCGGTCGGCGTGGGGATGGGGTTGGGGCTGTCGATCTGCCATGGCATCGTCACCTCGCACGGCGGGACGCTGGACGTCGAGAGCACGCCCGGCGTGGGGACCCGCTTCCGATTGACGCTGCCCGTGCAGCGACCGCAAGGGCAACCGGGAGAGCCGGCCGTCGAGGAGCTGGCCGCCGCTCCCCCGCGTCCGCAGCGACGCCGCGTGCTGATCGTCGACGACGAAGCGCCGCTGGCGGCCATGATCGGGCGCATGCTCGAGGACGACTTCGACGTCGAGATCAGCCCGAGCGCCGAGAAGGCGCTCGAGGTTCTTCGTCAGGGGAAGGCTGACTTCGACGTCGTGCTGTGCGACTTGATGATGCCGCGCATGAACGGCATGGACTTCTACAAGACGGTGGCGACGCTGGCCCCTCGGCTGGTCGAGCGGTTCATCTTCATGACGGGCGGCGCCTTCACGCCGTGGGCGGCGGAGTTCCTGGCGACCAGCAATCGCCCCTGCCTGGAGAAGCCGTTCGACTACCGCACGCTGCGCGGAATGCTCGATCGGTTCTGAGTTCAGGGCGCGAAGCGCAGCAGGTTCACCGAGAGACCGCCGTGGAACAGGCGGTGGCTCGACTGCAGCGGCAGGCGAAACGCCGACGCCAAGCGGACGTCGGGCACCACGACCGCGGCGCGCCAGCCGCTGAACCGTCGCCGCAGCACCTCGCCGATCTCTCGGTAGAGCGCCGGCACGTCCCGTCGGCTGCCCAGGCGCGCTCCGTACGGCGGGTTGGCGATGAACAGCCCGGTCGGCGCCGGCGCCACCACGTCCGCCAGCGCCCGTTGTTCGAGCTGGATGTGCTGGTCCACGCCGGCCCGCGCCGCGTTGGCGCGCGACGTGGCCACGGCGCCCGCGCTCTTGTCCGAGGCGACGATGGGAGCGTCGAGCCGCGTTCGCTGCGCGGCGACGGCCGCCTGCTCGAGATCATCCCAGGCGGCGCGCTCGCGGTCTCCCAGGGCTGGCCAGCGCTCGAAGGCGAACGCGCGACGCAGCCCGGGCGCGATCCCCAGCCCGGCGGTCGCCGCCTCGATGGGGAGCGTTCCCGCGCCGCACATGGGATCGACCAGCGCCTCACCGGGCGTCCACTCCGCCATTTCGAGCAGCGCCGCCGCCAGCGTCTCACGCAGCGGAGCTTCCCCGGCTTCGGTGCGCCAGCCCCGGCGGTTCAGCCGCTCCCCCGAGCTGTCGATGCTGATGGTCCACACGTCGTCGACCCCGCGCACCAGCACGAGGGGCGCGGTCGACGTGCCGGACGGCGGCTCGGCGGGCGCTTTCTCGGGCGCGCGACCGGTGCGATCGGCGATGGCCCCCCGCACCGTCTCGTCGATGGCGCCGGTGTGATACAGGCGGCAGTGCGACGCGCTGGCGGTGATCCGCACCGGCAGCTCGGGCGGCAGGAACAGCTCCCAGGGCAGGCGCGCCAGCTGGTGGCGCAGCTTGCCGAACTCGCGCGCCCGCGCCTGACCGAGCCGCAGCAGCAGCCGGGTGGGGATGCGCAGTCCCAAATTCGCCCGCATGCCGAGCGTGACGGGCCCCGTCATCTCGACGCCGCCGGGCACGACGGTGACCGTTGCGTCGCCCATCAGGCGCGTCGCCTCGCGGCCGGCGACCTCCTCGGTGCCGGGCGTGACCACTGCGAACCAGCTCAATTTTCCGTCGAGCGCCAGCGCCGCCGCGCCCGACCGCCGCGCCGGTTTCTTCGGCGGCTGTGGGGGGCGCTTCTCGCCCGGCTGGGGCAGCTTCGTCGAGCGCCCCTCGAAGACGACGTGGGTGAGAAGCTCGATCGTCCCCTCGCCGCCGGCGACCGGCGAGTCGGCGTGGGCGGCGACGCGAAACCCCAGCCCCTCGGCCTTCTCGGTGAAGCGCGCCAGCGCCAGGCGACGCGTCTCGGGATCGTTCACGTCGCGCTGGCGCAGCAGATGGTCCGGCAGCTCGAACTGCGGCTTCACCAGCACCACGCCCTGCGCGCCATCGCGAAGACGAAAGGCGAGGCCCCGCAGCATGCTTCGCGCGGCCACGAAGCTGACGTCTACGGTGAAGAAGTCGTACGGTCCGGGGGCGGTGGTGAGGGCCAGCTGCTTCCAGTCCGTCCCCTCGAGATTGAGCACGCGCGCGTCGTCGCGCAGCTTGGCGTGCAGCTGATCGTGCCCGACATCGACGGCCACCACCTGGGTGGCGCCATGTTGCAGCAGCACCTGCGTGAAGCCGCCCGTCGAGGCGCCGAGGTCCACGGCGTGGACGCCCTTGATCGCTGGCGCCAGCGCGAAGCGGTCCAGCGCCGCCGCCAGCTTCAGGCCCGCGCGGCCCACCAGGGAAGGTTCAGGGCGAGAATGCTTGTCGGGGCGCACGAGCCGACGGACATTAGCCCCCCACAGCCCCCGCGCCTAGGAATCCAGACGAAACATGCGCGGTTCCAGCGATCATGACGCCAGAGCGCGAACAGATCCGTCGACGGAGACGCCAGAGCGACTCCGAGGGGGGCACGCGAGCAGCACGTGGGGGGCTGTCCGCGGCCCCCCGCGCTCAGCACGATCCGTTCGCCTCGATCAGCTCGCGGCACCGTTCGCACAGCCAGAAATCGGGCGTGGCGTCCTCGCTCTGGGTGGCGCCGCTGTGGGCGCAGACGTCGCAGCGGGCTTCCGAGCGCGCCTGTTCGCCCAGCGCCAGCGCGTCGCGGGTCACCAGGCCGACGATGTAGGCGCCCGTGACGACCGGCAGGCAGTCGACGTCGTTGTCGCCCATGATGTCGACTGCCTCTTGCAGCGTGGTGTCGGCGCTGATGCACAGCACGGGGGAGGTCATGCAGTCGGCCAGGCGGGCGTCGCGCGGGGCGGCGTGAAGATCCTTGCCGCTGACGATGCCGGCCAGCGCGCCGTCCTCCACCACGATCAGGTGATCGCTGCCGCTGGCGGCGATCACCTGGCGGGCGAAGCCGACCGTCGTCTCCGCCGTGAGCGTGGACAGATCCGTCCCCATGACTTCCGCAACCGTGCAGCGCGCGATATCGATGTTCAGGGTCATTGTCGCGACCTCCCACCCTGTCATCGGCACATTCGCGACGAAACAAAATCCCGTGAGGTCTGATACGAAGCAAAAACCGGAGGCCGACCCGCGACCACCCCGCGCGACCTGTGGGCCCCTCAGCGCTTGAACATTTTTTGCCACCAGGACTTGTCTGGCTTGGGTGGCGGCGGGGGAGGGGGAGGCGGCGCGGGCGCCGGCTCGGGCGCGGCCTTCACGGGGGCCGGCGCGGCCGCCTTTCGCAAGGTCACGTCGATCTGCTGCTCGGGATCGGTCGTGACCTCCACCCGCCTGGTGAACGGCCGAAAGCCGTCGTGGGTGAACGTCAAGGCGTACACGTTCCCCGAGCGCAGGTGGATCACGGTCGGCGTGGTGCCGTAGTTGTGATGGGCCGTGGTGACCCGTGCGCCGGTCGGCGTGCTCTGCACGGTGACGTTCACCTTGACGTTCTTGTTTTCGGATGACGCGTCGTTCGCGTCCCCCTCGGCCGCGCCGTCCCCGTGGGGGGGCTCGACGGAAGGGGCCTCGGCCGCGACGGGCGTCGGGGCCACCTCGGCCCCGGCCTCCGGGACGGGCGACGGCGGAGGCGCGGTTTCGGTCGCGACGGAGCTCCCGTCGGCGGTCGCCGCCGGCTTGTCTCCGACCCCGCGCGCATCGGGCGCCGTGGCCGCTTCCTTCGCGGTCTCTCCCGCGGCGGGGGCCAGCGCCCCGGTGGCGCCTCGGGTAGCGGTCGCTTCGGCGGTGGGCGCAGCGCCACCGGCTCCGCCGTTCCCCGTCTGCTCGCCCGCCGCGACGGTTGGCGTCGCCGCCGCGTCTGGCGCAGTCGCCACGTTGACTGCGGCGGCTTTCGGGGGCGGTGCGCCGCCCGCGTCGGCTGCCGGCTGAACGACGGCGACGCTCGTGGCGGGCGACTGCGACTGCAATTGAACGACAGGCTTCTTCGCCCCGCAGGTCTTCAGCGAGACGGCGATCAACAGCAGGCCGCCCAGCCCGGCGCCCACGAGCGCGAGGCGTCGCTTCGGCGCGCCCCCCCAGCCGCTGCGCGCGGCCGAACCGGAGGCTTCGCTCGTTTCCCCGGAGACGACGCGCTCGGCGGCGATCACCGTCGATCTGGATTCGCTCGCCGCGAGCGTCGCGAGAATTTCCGGCGAGACCGGCGGGGGCGGGATCAACGAGGCCGCCGAGCTGACCGTCGGGGGAATGGGGATCGGTATTCCCGGACGTTCGCCGGTTCCGCCGATCGTCGGCGCGGGGCGCGACCCGATCGTCGCGCGCGGCGAGGGCGAGGGGAGCGGCGTGTGCGGCCCGAGCGGGGGCAGCCCCGAAGCGGGGGTGGCGCGCGAGGCGGCGGGCGTCGTCAGCGCGGGGAGACCGGGCGACGAGGGGCGCGAGATGCGGGTCGACACGCCCGCGTCCGCCGGCTTCGCGGGCGGCAGCGTCGTCGCCCCGGAGAGCGGCCCCGAAGGGGTTCGTGCGCTCGCTGCCTCCGGCGCGGCGGGCTCGCCGGCCGGCGTCTCGGGCGCGCCAGCGGGGGGAAGCGGCGGGGTCGGAATTCGTGGCGGTCGGGTCGGCGCGCCCGCGGCGGAGAGGGCTGCCGTCTTCCGTCCCACCGACAGCGCCGCCGGCGGCGGGGCCGGACGGATGGGCGTCGAGCCCGAGCGCGCGGGCGAAGGGGGCGGCGGAATCTTGGCCGGCGTCGTCTGCGAAGAGGCCGACGCCCCCACCACGCGTCCGGCCGACAGCGACGAGGGGAGCGCGGGCGTCTTGGTCAGCGTGGGGACGCCGTCGCGGGTCGATAGATCCTGCAGCCAACGTTTCAGCTCGGTCTGCCCGACGGCGCGAAACGCGGCGCGCATCACCTGCTCGACCTCGACCAGCATGTCGTCGGCGCGCTGGTAACGCTCGGCCGGATCCTTCGCCATCGCGCGCTTCAGCAGCCTGCTCAGCTCGGGATGAATGCCGGGGCGAGCCACCTCGGGGGGAACGGCCTCGCCGTTCTTCACCATCAGCAGCACCTCGAGATCGGTCGGCGCGTCGAACGGATAACGCCCGCAGACCATCACGTACAGCATCGTCCCGACCGAGAACAGATCGGAGCGCGCATCGATGGTCGCCCCCGCGGCCTGCTCGGGCGACATGTACGCGATCTTTCCCTTGATGACCTTCTCGGTCCCCTGATCGACCTGATTGCGCGCCGTGGCGATCCCGAAGTCGGTCAGCTTCACCTCGCCCTGCTCGCTGAGCAGCACGTTGTGGGGGCTGATGTCGCGGTGGACGATCCCGAGCGGGGCGCCGTCGGCGCCCGTCTTGGCGTGGGCGTAGGCGAGGGCGCGGCAGACCTCGGCCGTCACGTAGAGCGCCAGCGCCGGCTGGATCGACGAGCGGACGGCGCGCACCCGCCGCATCACGGCGTCGAGGGTCCAGCCGTCCACCAGCTCGAGCGCCAGGATGTACTGGCCGTCGTCTTCCCCCAGGTCCAGCACCTGGACGATGTTGCTGTGGTTGAAGCTCATCGCGATGTGAGCTTCGTTGACCAGCATGTCGCGGAACTGCGGGTCGGCGTAGTACGCGGGGAAGATGCGCTTCAGCACCACGACCTTCTCGAAGCCGTGGACGCCGTTCTGGGTCGCGAGGAATATCTCCGCGGTCCCCCCGTCTGCGATCTTCCGCAGGATCGTGTATCTCGCCTGCAGGCTCATGCGCCGACGGTGGATTAAACACGTTCTGCCCCGACGGGCAAACGCAAGTTGGTGAAATCAGCGTTCGGCATCTCCCGGGCCCCGGGGCGGCCGCGTGTTACGGTGGGCGTCATGGCCGGTCTTCCGCGCCCCGCCGTCCACGTTTTTCGCTGGATGCGATGGGCTCCGCTTTGCTTCGCGGTCGCATGCGCGCCGTCGCTGGCGTCGCTTCAACCAGCGCACGTGGCGCCGCAGGGGCACTTGCAGGCGACCGTCGGAATGGAGGTGGCCGTGCCCACGGGAACCGTGGCGAGCCTGGTCGACGCCGGTCGCACGCTGTCGCAGGCTGGACAGTCGCAGATGCTGTCGCCGCAGGACGAGGGGCGACTGTTCGACGCGGGGATGGCGTTCGCGGCCAGTCCGGTGGCGGTCATCCCCCACTTCGCCCTGGCGTACACGTTGGTCGAGCGGACGGAGATCGGCCTTCGATATTCGGGCGACAGCTGGCGGCTGGGGGGCCGCTACCAGCTGCTGTCGCACGAGAGCGAAGGCGATCCCTTCGACATGGTGGTCGGCCTCGGCATCGCGCACGCGGCCACGCCCGTCCCGGTGGGGGATGTGCTTCCGGTCCTGAAGATCGACGGCTTCACGCGCTGGACCAGCGACGTCTCGGCCATCATTGGCACGTCACGCCGTTGGTTTCGCGTCTGGGCGGGGCCGAAGGTGGTGTACACGCGTTTCGAAACGTCCCTGACGGCCGACCTGTACATGAACGAGATGCAGCTGGCGACGTTTCGGGGACACGGTCTGTACTACGGAGGACAGGCAGGGGTGGCGCTCGGTTACAGCAAGCTGTTCTTCGGGGTCGAGCTGACCTTGATGGAGCTGTCGGCCTCGGCGGCGACGACCGCCACCACCCTGGCCTCGGGGAGCCGCACGACCGACTTCAGCGGCTTCGTGATCTATCCCGCGTTCGGCCTGATGGGAGAGTTTTAGCGCGCCTCCGGCGCTCGCGGGGGGATGAAGCATCCCCCCACGTGGCCCCCCTTCCGGATTTGCTCATCGTCCATGCCGGCGCGGCGAAGCTGCGCCTCCGGGGCTCGGACCCGCGCGCGTTGCGCGCTCTGATGTCGCGATCGCCGGAAACTTGGCTATGTCGTTTGGGTTCCGATCGGGTAAGAGTTCCCACGAACATGCCGTTTTCGTTGCGCGCGTTTTGCCGGGACTTCGCTGCCCCCAGTCTGTCCGAGCTGCTGGTGTGGCTGCGGCAATATGAGACGCCAGCGACCCTGGCGGACGACGGGGGCGAGGCGCCCGATCTGCTGTCGAGCTTCTGGGCGGAGGCGCGGCTGTCCTACGATCCCAGCGAAGCGTCGCTGACCGTGCGCTGCCATCGGGCGGGGGAGGCCACCTTCGCCGAGGAGCTCGCCGACTTCATCGCCGACGTGAACGAGCTACCGTCGTCGCCGGCGCGCACGCGCGTGCTCGAGCAGCTCGGCGCCACGCGCGTGCTGGTGGTCGTCGAGCTGCCGCCTCAGGGGGTCACCTTCAACGGGCAACAGACGGCGGAGGGCGTCGTGAACTCGCTGGTCGAGCGCGCGGGGGGATTGGCCCAGCGCGACGGTGACGGTTTTCTGGATCCCGAGGACGACTCCGTCATGCTCGCCATGGCGTGAGGTAATCTGTCGTTCATGGATCCGGACCGGATCAAAGAGCTCCTCGTCGACGTCAGCGCCGGAAAGCGCTCCGTCGACGACGCGTTCCACGCGCTGAAAGAGCTGCCATTTCGCGAGCTGGAGTTCGCGCGCCCCGATACGCATCGCCATCTGCGGACGGGGTTTCCCGAGGTCGTCTTCGGGCTCGGCAAGACGCCCGAACAGATCGCCGCCATCCTCATCGAGCTCGCCGGTTCGGGCGCGCCCGTGTTCGCGACGCGGGTCGAGGCGGCGGTGGCGCCGTCGATCGTCGCCGCCGTGCGGGCGGCCGGGTTCGAGCAGGTCCGCTACTTCTCGGTCCCACGCATCCTGGCGGTGGGCGCCACGCCGCCGGCCACGCGGGGCCGCGGCGGCATCGTCGTGATCTCGGCAGGGACGTCCGACGTGCCGGTCGCCGAGGAGGCGGCGCTCACCGTCGAGCTGGCAGGCCAGCGCGTGGAACGAATCTACGACGCGGGCGTGGCGGGCATTCATCGGCTGCTGGCCTCGCGGTCCACCATCGAACAGGCGGAGATCCTCATCGTCGTCGCGGGCATGGAGGGGGCGTTGCCCAGCGTGGTGGCGGGGCTGTTCGCGCGCCCCATCGTCGCCGTTCCCACCAGCGTCGGCTACGGGGCGAACCTGGGCGGCGTGGCCGCGCTGCTGTCGATGTTGAATTCGTGTGCGGCGGGGATCGCCGTCGTGAACATCGACAACGGCTTCGGCGCGGGGCGCATGGCCGCCATGCTGAACCGAAGGCCCGGCGAATGACGAAGCGCGCCGCCGGGAAGTCGCCGCTGCGGGGTCTGCACCTGCACTTCGATCCGGTGTCGGGGATCGCCGGTGACATGACGGTCGCGGCGCTGGTCGACGTGGGTGTCCCCGCGAGGGTGGTGGTGGACGCGATCGACGCGATGGGCATCGAGGGGCTGCGCGTTCGTTTCGAGACCCGACGCCGGGGCGCCTTCATGGGACGCGGGTTCGTGGTCAATGCGCCCGCGCACGATCACGCGCACGAGGGTCACGATCATGCGCACGCGCACGGTCATGATCACGACCACGCGCACGAGGCGGCGCCGCCACGTGCGAAGTCACGCGCCGCCGTTTCCCGGCCCGCGACCCATCATCATCACCGCGACTACGCCGAGATCCGGCGGATTCTGCGGCGCGCCAGGCTCGATCCCGACGCCAAGGCGCTGGCCGAGGAGATCTTCGCGCGGGTGGCCGAGGTCGAGGCGGCGCTGCATGGAACCTCCGTCGAGCGCGTGACGTTTCACGAGGTGGGGGCCTTCGATTCGATCGCCGACGTGGTAGGGGCCGCCGCCGCCATCGCCTGGCTGGCGCCGGTGTCGATCGGCTCGGGCCCGCCCGTCGTGGGCACCGGGACCGTTCGCACGGCCCACGGCATCGTCGCGGTGCCGGCGCCCGCCACGGCGGCGCTGCTGACCGGCGTCCCCATTCGCTCCGAAGGGCGTGGCGAGCTGACCACGCCCACGGGGGCCGCCATCCTGGCTGCCGTCGTCGACACGTTCGGGCCGCCGCCGCCGCTGCGCATCACCGCCGTCGGCTACGGCGCCGGCACGCGCGAGCTCGACGATCGGGCGAACGTGCTGCGGGTCTTGCTCGGCGAGCCGATCGGCCAGACGCTGGAGCCGCCGTCCGACGAGGTGCTGTTGCTCGAGGCGAACATCGACGACATGTCGGGGCAGCTGGTGGCGGCGCTGTTCGACGCCCTGTTCGCGGCGGGCGCGCTCGACGTGTGGGCGACGCCGATCCTCATGAAGAAGGGGCGCCCCGCCCAGCAGCTGTCGGCGCTGGCCGATCCGGCACGAGCGCGCCTGGTCGAGCGGGCCTTCTTCCTGAACTCGACGACCCTGGGCGTTCGCCGCCGCGCCCTGGCGCGCACCATCTTGGCGCGGTCGCTGGTCGACGTGGCGACGCCTTTCGGCGACGTTCGCGTCAAGGTGGCCGGTCTCGACGGCGAGGCCATCGGCGCCGAGCCCGAATACGAGGACTGTCGTCGCCGCGCCGTCGCGGCGGGCGTTCCCGTGAAGCGGGTATGGAGCGCGGCCCTGTCCGCGGCAAACGGTCTCGTGGTGACGCCAGCGTCGCCCGAGCGCAAGCGTCCGGCGCGTCGCAAGAGGACGAGCGCATGACGACCCTCGATTCACGGCGCGTGCTGGGCGACGGCCTGACCAAGGCGGCGGAGGCGCTGGCGGCCGGCAGCGACGAGCTGCGGCTTCACGATGCCGCCCTGCACCTGGCACACGCCCTGGGCGCCTCCAAGGTGGCGATCGTGTCCATGAGGGGCGAGCCCCACGAGCTGCAGGTCGTCGCCGACAGCGACGACCGCCGCTCGGCGCCCGAGACGGCGGCGCTGCTGGACGCCGCGGCGATTCGCGAGGCGCTGGCCTCACGCGAGGTCGTGGTGACGTCGCGTCCCGCGGCCGCCGGTGGCCCGGTGGACGACGTCTGGGCGGTGTTCCCCATCATCGCCGGGCATCGGGCGCGCGGCATTCTGCTGGCGGTGTTCGAGGCGTCGCGCGCCGAGGAGGGGGTCCTTCCCCAGGACATCATCTTGTGCGGAACGGCGGCGGCCGCGCTGGTGGCGGTGGCGCTGCCATCAGGCCAGACCGCCGAGCGTCCGGCCGAACGAACGCGCCGGGTGACCTTGACCGACGTTCACCGCGAACGGCGCTTGCGCGCCATCGAGCGCTACCGGGCCTTCATCGACAGCGCCTCGGACGGCATCGTCGTCATCGACGGCGCGGCCACGGTCCTCTACATGAACCACGCCGCCGAGCAGGTCACCGGCTACGCGCGGCAGGGGCTGGAAGGAAAGAGCCTCACGCAGATCGTGCCCGAACCCCAGCACTTCATGCTGGAACAGATGGTGGCGCTCGCCGTGAAGTCGCGGCCCGTCGAGAACTTCGACCTCGAGATCATCACGACGTCGCAGGATCAGATCACCGTCTCGGTGGCCTCGATCGGGATCCTCTCGGAGTACGGCGCTGCAATATTCGCCTTTCGCGACGTGACCCTGGCGCGGGGGCTCGAGGTCGAGCTGCGCCGCACCAGCGAGTTCCTCGAACGCATCCTGAACTCGGCCGTCGACGGGATCATCGCCGCCGATCTCAAGGGGATGGTGATCCTGTTCAACAGCGGCGCCGAGCGCATCTGCGGCTATCACGCCTCCGACGTCATCGGAAAAATGCCTGTGACCGACCTGTATCCGCCACGGGTGGCGCAGGAGATCATGCGCCTGCTGCGCTCGTCGCAGCGGGGGGGCGAGGGGCGGCTCGAGCCGGTGAGGCGCGAGCTGAAGGCGGCCAGCGGCGAGCTGATCCCGGTGTCGATCTCGGCCGCGCTGGTGTTCGACGACGCGGGGCGGGAGATCGCCACCGTCGGGATCTTCTCCGATCTGCGCGAGCGGCTGCGCATGGAAGAACGGCTGGCCAAGGCCCAGGAGAAGCTGGCGGTTTCCGAGAAGCAGACGGTGGCCATCGAGCTGGCCGGCGCCGCCGCGCACGAGCTGAATCAGCCGCTCACCTCGATCATGGGCTACGCGCAGATGCTGCTGCGCAAGCTGGAGCCCGAAAGCCCTCAGCAGCGGGCGCTGGAGACGATCCTGTCCGAGTCCGAGCGGATGGCGGGGATCGTGCGACAGCTGGGCAGCCTGACCCGCTATGAAACGAAGAGCTACGTGGGGGGAGCCCAGATCATCGATCTGGGGCGGTCGTCGGGACAGGTGGGGACGGACGAGTAGCGCTGCTTCCCCCGCGGCGCCGATCCAGGTAGAAACAAGCCCCCATGAAGGTCGAACAGATCACGGAAGCGCTCGAGCAGGCGGCGGCCCAGGTGTCCGTGAAGGTCCGCTACGAAACGATGACCGGGGACAGCTCCGGGGCCGGAGGCCTTTGCAAGATTCGCGGCGAGTGGACTGTCATCATCGACAAGAAGTCGCCCGCGTCCGACCGAGCGGCCTTGTTGCTCGAGGCGCTGTCCGGCTTCGACTTCGACGGCATCTACCTGCCCCCCGAGATCCGCGACGCGCTGGCCGAACGCCGCGCGGCCAGTCGCCCCGCCGCCGAAGCGTCGCCCTAGTACCCCGACACGGTGGTCTCGATTGGTTGCCGGAGGGGGACCATGGCCGGGGCCCCGACCGCGATCAGAGCAGCTCAATGCCGTGGCGCGCGAAGACGGCTTGTGCGTCGGCCTCGGAGCCGCCGTTGTTCGCCGCGCTGATGTCAGCGACGAACGCCTCGAAGACACCGGCGGGCGTGCTGATTGTCAGCATGCGGCCAGGCGCTGGCGACGTGCACATGAATCCGTGGGGGGCTCCTCGCGGAATGACGAGCATCTCCCCCTGCCCGAGAGAGCGCCGCTCGCCGGCCACCTCGAATTCGAAGCGACCTTCCAGGACGATGAACGTCTCCTGGAACGTCGGGTGTCGATGGAGAGCGACGCTGCGGCCCGGCGGCTCGAGCGACTCGAACATGCTGTACGAGCCGTCGCCGTCGCCTTCGTTTCGTTTGAAGGCGAGCTTCAGCGGGCCCAACTGGTACGCCTTGCCTTCCATCGAGCGGAAGTGTTGGAGGTGTCTGGTGTCACTCATGCGTTCAGCATCGGCCGAAGGCAGCTATCGGTCCAACGTACAATTCACCCTTTGATGGTCCACGTGGCGCGTGGCGGCTACTGGTCGCCCGTCGGTCGGGAATCAGCCCAGGCCGCGCAGCTTTTCGGCGAGCAGCGGATCGGATTCCAGGGCGTCGCGCAGCGCCGCCTGAACCTGCTCGCGCACGTGGGCCGGCGCGTTCTGTCCCAGCTGAACGTTCACGACGCGGTCGATCACCTGGTCGACGGCGCCGCGCGCGTCGAGCTTGCCGGTCGTCAGCTCGGCCGCCAGGTCCTTGACGGAGATCTCGCCGGGACGTCGCGCCGCGGCGTCGGTCTGCGCCGACGATGTCCCCGCCAGCTTCTCGGCGAACGCTTTTCCCGCGCCGGACGTCTTCCTGGCGTCAGCCGCGGTGGCGTCAGCCGCGGTGGCGTCGGACGTACGTGAGGTCGAAGCGACCCCCTCGCCCTCGCCTGTGGTGGGGGTGCCCGAAGCCGGAGGCTGACCTGGCCCGTTGATCTTCATGTCTATCTCCCGCTCGCGCTCGCGGGAAAGCGTATCACAGCTTCACCCAGGCGGGCTCCGCTGGCGCCGCCGGTCGCCCAGCCGTTGCCCAAAAGGAGCAATTCGCGGGGAGACTGTTGGAAAGGCAATGATTCGTGACGTTCATCCGGATGTCGCATGGCACCTCCGTGAGGTCGGTATCGGGCGTTCGGGCGAACGGTTGCGCTAGAATGCGCCGATGGGATTTCTGCGAGGTTTCGTCGCCCCTTTTCGAGGGGCCATGTACGTCACCCGCGAACGGCTGTGGCACTTCGTGCTGCTCCCGCTGCTCGTGAACGCGGCCCTTGCCGTGGGCTCCGCCTTCGTGGTGGGCCGTTTCTGGCAGAAGGAGCTCGCCGATCGGGCGGTCGGCTCGCCGGTGCTGGGGACCCTGCTGCTCGTGGTGACGACGGCGCTCGGCACCGTGATCCTGTTCCTGATCCTCCAGCCCCTGCTGGGGGCGATCTTCAACGATCTCCTGTCCGAGCGGGTGGAACGCCGGGTGGCGGGCGAGCTCACCAAGGTCCCGCTGCTCGCCTCGCTGGGGCGGGCGCTGGCGCACGGCCTGCTGAAGTTGATTCTGTACGGGCTGGCGCTGGTGATCGGGCTGGCGCTGGGGGCCGTGACGGCGGGGATCGGCAGCCTGGTCGGGCTGGGCCTGGGGGCGATCTTCCTCGCCTACGATGGCTTCGATTTCCCGCTTTCTCGACGCGGGGCCACTTTTGGTGCGAAATGGCGCTATCTGGCCCTACACCCCGCGCAAACCATCGGATATGGTCTCGGGGCAACAGTCTTCTACCTTATTCCCTTGGCTTTGATTGTCGCGCCCCCTTTCACCGCTGTGGGGGCCACGTTGGTGTTCTTGGAGACCGAGAGCCGCAGCCGCGGCCACGAAAACAGAAAACACAAGGGAAAGGCACAGGTTGATGAAGCGAGTCCACTTCGAGACGGACAAGGGTGAGATCGTCGCCGAGCTGTTCGAGGACGATGCCCCGGGGACGGTGGCCAACTTCACGGGCCTCGCGGCCGGGACGAAGGAGTTCACCGATCCGAAGACTGGCAAGAAAGACAAGCGCCCGTACTACGACGGGCTGACGTTTCACCGGGTCATCGACGACTTCATGGTCCAGGGTGGATGCCCACTCGGCACCGGCTCGGCCGGTCCCGGGTTCACCATCAAGGACGAGCTGTCGGGCAAGAAGCAAGTCCACAAGGCCGGTTCGCTTTCCATGGCGAAGACGGCGGCGCCAGACTCGGGCGGCTCGCAGTTCTTCATCTGCCATTCGCCCCAGCCGCACCTCGATCGGAAGCACACCGTGTTCGGCGAGGTGCTGTCCGGGATGGACGTGGTCAACAAGATCCAGAAGGGCGATAAGATGAAGCGCGTCTGGATCGAAGAGACGCCGGAGAAAAAGGGATAGGCACCCTTTGACGACCCGCGCAGCGCCCCCGGCGGAACTTCCCGCCGGGGCTGCGGTTGACTTTATGGGCGCGTCGGCTCGATAACTATGCGGCCTCGCACAGTTCACTATCTCCGGATGTCGCGGTCGTTGCGGCGTTCCCCCTCTGGGCCCCTACCCGCTTCTTGCCCCCCAACGCGGATCCAACCTTCGCAGGTAAGCGATTGAAGAAACCAATCCCGTTCGGCAAGTACTATCTCCTCGAGCGCATCAACGTCGGGGGGATGGCGGAAGTCTTCAAGGCGAAGGCCTTCGGCGTGGAGGGCTTCGAGCGCATGGTCGCGGTGAAGCGCATCCTGCCGAACATCGCCGAGGACGAAGAGTTCATCGCGATGTTCATCGACGAGGCGAAGATCGCCGTGCAGCTTCAGCACGCGAACATCGCCCAGATCTTCGACCTGGGGAAGGTCGACGAGAGCTACTTCATCGCCCTGGAATACGTCCTCGGCCGCGATTTGCGCGCGATCTTCGATCGCCTGCGCCAGCGGAACGAGGTGATGCCGTTCGCCCAGGCCTGCTACATCATCATGCAACTGTGCGAGGGGCTCGACTACGCCCACAACAAGCGGGACGCGCAGGGGCGCGAGCTGCACCTGGTCCATCGCGACATCTCGCCCCAGAACGTGCTGGTGGGGTTCGAGGGCGAGGTCAAGGTGATCGACTTCGGCATCGCCAAGGCGGCCGGCAAGGCGTCGAAGACCCAGGCCGGAATTCTGAAGGGCAAGTTCGGCTACATGTCGCCCGAGCAGGTGCGCGGCCTGCCCATCGATCGGCGCAGCGACATCTTCTCGGTCGGCATCGTGCTGTACGAGTTGCTGACCGGCGAGCGGCTGTTCATGGGCGAGAGCGACTTCTCCACGCTGGAAAAGGTGCGCAACGTCGAGATCCTTCCGCCGTCGTCCTACAACAAGACCATCCCCGAGGAGCTCGAGCGGATCGTCCTGAAGGCGCTGGCGAAGGATCCTGAGGATCGCTACCAGAACGCCATCGATCTGCACGATGACCTGCAGGCCTTTCTCTACACGAAGGGCGAACTATATTCGCGGAAGGATCTCGCTGGCTGGATGAAGAAGGTCTTCCCCGGCGAGATCGAGGAAGAAAATTCGAAGGCGGAGTTGCACCGACGAATCGTGGCGCCTGGGGCGGCCGCCGCTTCGTCGGCGCCGGGAACAAGGCGAACGCTGGTGGGCACGGGGTTGGGCGGATCGGCGCTGCCGGGTTCGTCCGGCGGATCCTCATCGTCGCCCCGGGACTCCACCAGACGGAACGACATGGCGAATCGCGGTTCTAGAGACGAGATGGAATGGGACGAGGAAGAGCTCGACACCCAGATCTACGAGAAAGATCCGACGACGGAGGAGCCGGAGCTGCTCGAGACGCGAGACATCTTCGAGGACGACGACGATCGGACGGTGGCGAACGAGCCACCCCCCGACGTATTGAGGGCGGCC
>DASYCK010000014.1:0-10525 GCA_036500205.1 Polyangia bacterium
GTCTCGTTGAGGTAACGGGTGGCCAGTGGTGCCAGCGGCTCCTCGATGGGCGCTCCCCAGTCGAGGATCAGATGTTGCCTCCTCGACAGCGTGAACGACTGCCCCGCCTCGAGGTAGGTCGGGGGGATGTCCGTGGTGAGGCGCAGCGGATTCCCGAACCCCTCGAACTGCACGTGGCTCGAGCCGCTCAGATGCGTGGGGACTGCCTTCGACCAGCCGAGCCGCGGATCGCAATCGACCCGAATACGTGGCGTGCCGTCGATCGGTTCGACGATGCGCACGAGCTGCGTGGGCCGGAACATCTGATCGTGAACGGGAAAGCGCGGCGCCAGGTCGACGACGCGAAATGAGCCCTGGTCGGTGCGAAACGTCGTCTCGAGGACGTTGGAATTTTCGAGGTAGCGCTGGCTCCCCATCCCTCCATCGGCCGGGCCTACGACGAACTTCCCCCCGTCCTTTTCGTCGAGGAGCGTGGAGAAGACCGGCTCGGAGTCGAAGCGCGGCAAACAGCACCACACCACGGCGCCCGAGCGTTCGATCAAAGCCGAGAATTGACAGTTACCCACCAGTCCCAGATCTTCGAGGCGCACGTATCGGAAACGTAGCAGGAAGCGTACCCGCGGCGATGCCGCGGCCAATGACGCGCTCAACCTGCAAGACAGGCCATCCCCGTAACGTTGGTCCGCTGGAGGAAACGCGCCTGGTTTCTGTCGAATCTCCCGGCGCCAGGGAACGGGGGCTGGCGTCCGGCCCCTCCTGGCACGGGCTCTGCAAAATAGACCACGCACGGAGGATAGCGATGACCAATCCGACGAGACGGATGACGAGTGTCCTGGGTGGGCTGACCATCATGGTGGCCGGGACCGCCGCGTGCTCGCATCAGGTGAAGCCCGACAGCATGAGCGCCCAGGAGCACCGTCAGGAGGCCACCAAGGAGAACGCGAAGGCCCAGACCGAGGTCGCGCGCGCCAGCCTGGATGCGCCGCCATTCCCGAACACCAGCGTGACGACGGGAAATCCGGCCGGCTACTACTATCCTGTCGACTCCTACAATCCCGCGGGTGAGCACCTGATGCGCGCGCGCGAGCTGGAGGAGCACGCGCGCGAGCACCGCGCGGCGGCCAGCAAGCTGGAAGCGTTCGCCCAGGACGAGTGCAAGGGCTTCCCCCCCGAGACGCGCGCGTCGTGCCCGATGCTGGGGCCGGTCGAACAGATCTCGGACATCCCCGACGGCGTACGGGTGCGCTTCTCTGCGAAGACCCCCGTGGCCGCGGTGGCCGCCCACATGCGCTGTCATTTTGCCTACGCGCAGGCGTACGGCTTTGAAACGATGGAGGCCTGCCCGCTTTACGTCAAAGGGCTGGAAATTCGCGTCTCGCGCGACGGCCAGGCGGTCGAGCTGACCAGCCACCAGCCGCGCACCATCGACGTGATTCGCGCCCGCACCCGCGAGGAAGCGATCCTGGTCCGGAAGTAGCACCTTGCCGATTTGCCTGGCGAGCCCGCTGCGCTTCACTCAGGTGAAGTCGGCGGGCTTTCTCTGTTTGCCTCCGCAGAAAGCGCAGGCAACGAATCGCGTCACCGACGAGTAACTGGTGCGTGATCATCGTTGCCGTGACTTCCCCGGTCGCGAGAGTATCCCCGGATTTTTTCCTCATTCACAGGTGGCACGGCGGCTGCACTCGCCAGATTTCACAAGGAGCCCACAATGACTTCAACGACGCGCTTTCTCATCCCCGTTCTGTCCACCCTCTGCTTTTCCACCGTCGCCGTGGCGAGCCCGCGCGCGGACATGGGACGTGCCGTCCCGTCTTCGTCGCTTCGTCTCATGAGCGCCTCCGACGCGAGCGCGTCTCACCAGCTCGTGCCTGCGCTTCGGCTGGCGGAGGTCGAGGTGGTGAACACGCCTCAGCCCACGCCCGCGGCACCGGTCGTACAACCGGCGCCGGTGGTCGCCCCGACGGTGGCGCCGGTCGTGGCACCGGCGCCCGCGCGCGAGGTGATCCATCACCACGACGACAATTACATGTCGACGATCGCCGTGAGCGCGCTGATGGGCGCCCTGGCCGGCGGCTTGGTCGGCGGAGCCCTCTACTATCTCAACGACAATCAGACCCACGCCTCGCGCATCGGCTACTGGGCCGCTGGCGGCGTGCTCGTCGGCGCCGGCGTGGGCGTCGTCCAGATCGTGGCCGAGAGCCGCACCGAAAGCGTAGCCATGTCACGCCTGCCGCATGATCCGGCCCCCACGTACCGGCTCGCGCTGTTGACGTCACACTTCTAGTCACCCAGTCCAGGAGCACAGCCATGAGTGAACCCACGGAATCGCTCGACCAGGGGCGCATCACGTTTGATGCGCCCAAGGACGAGGCGCGCATCGTCTCGGTCGATCCGGTGTGCGGACGGCCAATCAACACCGCCGCCATCTTCACCCCCAAGATCGAGCGCGACGGGACGACCTACTGTTTCTGCTCGACCGCCTGTCGCGCGCTCTTCAAGTCGAATCCCACCGCATACCTGGAGCACGACGCCTGAGTCACGGGGACGGGTGATGGGTGCCGGCCTGTTCATCACTGGCAGGGGCGAGCGCGATGTCGGCCAGCATCTTGCGGATGTCGGCCGGCTCGATCTCACCGATCACGCTGGCGCGCAGATGGCCCTGGGGATCGTAGGCGAACAGCGCCGGGATGGCGCCCTGCCATTCGGTCGTGAACATGGCCACGAATCGCTCGGGATCATCGAAGCGCGCCACGAACGTGGTCAGGCTGGGAGCACGCTGGCGAAGCACGTCCATCACGTGCGCGCCCCGCTTGATGTCGTCGAGCGATACGGAGATGAAGGTCGCGCCGCGGGCCCGGGCCTCGCGCGCGAACCGATCGACGACGGGCAGCTCCTCGAGGCACGGGCCGCACCAGCTGGCCCACAGGTGGACGAACAGATCGCGCCCCTTGGCCTTGCGCATCTCCTCGCCGAGGCGAGCGATGTCGACGGGCGTGGCCTCGTTCGCGGAGGGCTTCTCGGGCTTCGCCGCCAGCTTCGAGGCGGGCTTGCCGTTGGTGCTCGCGTGAGCGGCCAGCCCGAACAGCGCCACAGCGCCGCCCGCCAGGAACCCCGCCCTGACAGTCCAGTTCGTCATGGCCGTTCAGCATGGCCCGAAGACGGACCGGCGCCAAGGGCGGCGCGCGCCGCCCGGTGCCGCGCGATGTTCCGACCGAGCTCCTCGGGCACGTAGTTTCCGCCGGAGATCAGCACCTTCAAGGCCATCCGCGTGGGGAGGTCCAGCACCATGCAGTCGCGCGTGGGCACGAAGTACAACCGCCCCGTCGTCGGATTGGGTGAGCTGGGCACGAACACGCAGGTGGTCTCCGGATCGCCATCGAGCGGCTTGCGGGTCGAGAATCCCAGCATGCGCACGTGACCGCTCTCGTCGGGGATGAGCACGACGCGGGCGAAGATCCCTTCGTCCCCCTCCGGCGAAAACGCCACCTGTTTCCACGATTGATAAAGATCGCGGAGGCCAGGGATGTGGACCAGCAGAATGTCGGCGCCCGTCAGGAACCACCGGCCGATCAGGCTGGTCACGAACAGGCCGAGCGCGTACAGCCCCACCAGCCCCACCAGCAGCCCAGCCACCGGATAGCGAATCCCGAACAGCAGGCGCGCCTTGCTGTCGACGTACCAGAGTATGAACGCCGTCAGCGCGACGGGAATGGCGGCCAGGGCGCCGGCGACCAGCTTGTTCCGAACGTGCGTCTGGATCCCGCCCATCCGTCGAGAGTATCGCTGGCGCTGCCCGAAGGCGACAAAAGCTAGGCGAGAAAGCTGGGCGCGCTGGACGACGTCCTCAGGAAACCAGGACCGTCCCCACCGACCCCGGCGCCTCCAGCGCCGCCCGGACCTCGCCGGGCGCCACGATGTGCACGGCGGCGACGCCGGCGGCGAGCGGCGCGAAGGCCTCCTCCAGCTTGGGAATCATGCCGCCCCGCACGGCGCCGGCCGCGATGGCGGCGCGCGCCTCCGCCACCGTCAGCCGTGCCAGCCGGGTCGCCGGATCGTCCTTGTCGCGCCGCACCCCTCCCACCGAGGTGACGGCGACCAGCGCCGCCGCCCCGAGCGCCGCCGCGAGCTGACTGGCGACCACGTCGGCGTTGATGTTCAGACACCCGCCCCCCTCGGCCAGGCCCATGCTGGCGATGACCGGCGTGTATCCGCCGCCATGCAGCAGCGCCAGCAGCGCCTCGTCGAAGCCGATGACGTCCCCCACCCAGCCGAAGTCGACGGGCGTCGCGCCCCCGCCTGCGACGACGCGCGGCGGACGCTTCACGGCGCGCACCACACCGCTCGTCCCGGCCAGCCCCACCGCCGCCACACCAGCGCCGCGCAGGGCGGCCACCAGGTCGACGTTCAACTTGCCCGCCACGACCATCTTCATCACGTCGAGGGTGGGCGAATCGGTCACCCTTCGGCCGCCGATCACGTTCGGCACCAGGCCCAGCCGCTCGGACAGCGCGGTCGCCTGCGGTCCCCCGCCATGGACCACCAGCAGGCGGCGCCCCGCCGCGCGCACGCCCGCCAGATCGACCGCGGCCGACGCGAGCGCTGGCCCGTCGAGGACGTCGCCGCCCAGCTTCACGACGATGGGGGCGGTCATCGCCCAGGCCGGGTCGTCGCGCGGGGGCTCACGGCCAGGGCCCCGAATCCTCGAGCGACAGCGTCTCGGGCAAGCCCAGCATCAAGTTCATGTTCTGGATGGCCTGTCCGGCCCCGCCCTTGATCAGATTGTCGGTCGCGCTGACGACGACCAAGGTCCGCGTGCCGCTGCCTCCTTGGGGCTCGCCCAAGGTGAAGCCCACCTCGGCGAAGTTCGAGCCGGCGACGGCGACCACCTCGGGCAGGCGCTCGCGGACGAAGCGCACGAACGGCTCGTGCGCGTACGCCGCCGCGTACAGCGCCGCCACCGAGGCCACCGTTTCGCTGTCGGCGATCTCGACGAACGACGTCACGAGGATGCCGCGCGACAGCGGCGCCGATACGGGGACGAAGCGCAGGTGCACATCCGGCGCGCCCGCCGTCGCCAGGGTCTCGAGGATCTCCGGCGTGTGCTGGTGATCGAGCACCCGGTACGTCTTCAGGTTGCCTGCCCGGACCGGATGGTGCGTCCCCGCCGATGGCGCCACCCCGCTTCCCGACGAGCCCGTCATGCCGACGACGTTGACCAGCCCGCGCAGCAGGCCGGCGCGCGCGAGCGGCAACAGGCCGAGCTCGACGGTGGTCGCGAAGCAGCCCGGCGACGCGACGGCACGCGCCGCCCGGATGGCGTCGCGGTTCAGCTCGGGCAGCCCATAGACGAACGTCCCCAGCAGTTCGGGATGCGGGTGGGTCGCCCCGTAGAATCGCGCGTAGGCGGTGGCGTCACGCAGCCGAAAGTCGCCCGACATGTCGACCACCTTCGCGCCGGTGGCCAGCACCGCCGGCGCCTTCTCGGCGCTCACCTTGTGCGGCAGCCCCATCAGCACGACGTCACACCCGGCGGCGGCATCCGTGGGCGAGAGATTCTCGAAACGCAGGTCGGTGCGCCCGGTCAGGGGAAGGTGAACGGCGCCCAGCGGCTCCCCGACGTGATCGACGCTGGCCACGCGCGCCAGCTCGACCTCCGGGTGCAGGAGCAAGCGCCTGATGATCTCCGCGCCGCCGTAGCCGCTGCCGCCGACGACCGCTGCCCGGAAGCGTTTCATGGGTCGCGAGGGGCCGGCTACGACAGGGTCACCCCGAACAAGGAATGGTTTCGCCGGTCGACTGGCTGATGCACGTCTGTTCCGCGTCAGCGTCGGGGGGGGGCGCCTCGTACGCGGCATCCATGTCGATGGCGGCCTGGACCTTGCTGCAAGGAAGCTTCTCGTCGTAGCAGTACTTCTCCTTCGGACCGCAGCCGACACCCACGGCGACCGTGGAAACGAGAAGAACGATGCCGATCCAGACGATTTTCATTGCGGGCGCCTCCTTGGGAACGAGCCGGCGCCTCGAAGGGGCCGAGCGGTAAATATCCGGCCTCCGTGGCCCGCTGTCAACGCGCTTGCGTCGAGGAACGGCCCGGGCGAAGGCCGCCTTCGTGCTACTCTTTTGCCGCCTTGCGCCGGCTCTGCGACGGGTCCCTCCTTTCCACGCGGGGCGGTCTCTTGCTCACGATGGCCCTGGCACTTTCGTTGCCGGCGGGCGCGGCCGAGCCGCCCCCCAAAGTGCAGCGGGCGCTCGTGCCCCCGGGGGGGCCCCCCCCCATCCTGCCCCTCGCCGATGTCCGGCCAGGGATGGTAGGGGAGGCCCTCACGGTGTTCCAGGGGCGGAAGCCGGAGCCGTTCAAGATTCGCGTCCTGGCGGTGCTGCGAAATTTCCTGCCCAAGCAGGACGTGATCCTGATCCGCGCCGAGGATCCGCGGCTGGAGAAGACCGGGATCGCGGCGGGCATGAGTGGCAGCCCGGTCTACGTCGACGGCCGGCTGATGGGGGCCATCGCCTATGGCTGGAATTTCGCGAAGGAGCCGCTGGGGGGCGTGACCCCCATCGAGGCGATGCTGGCCACGCGCGCGCTCCCCCGGCGGGCGTCGGCGAAAACGACCACCGCCGACGCGAACGGAATTCACACTTTGACGATCGCCGACGGCGGACCGGGGGCGCGGGCCGCGGCGCCGTTCGACGTCGACGCACCGGACCGCGAGGTCGCGCTCGCGCCGTCCGCCGCGGGAGTGCCCCAGCTTCGGCCGGTGGCGATTCCGCTCGCCGTCGCGGGGTTCGACGCGCGCACCGTCGCCGAGATGGAGCAGACTCTGCGGCCGTTCGGCATGGTCCCCGTCCGGGCCGGCGGCGGCCGCCGCATCGAGAACGTGGGGCCAGGACGGGTCGAGCCCGGCTCGGCCATAGGCGTCGAGCTGGTCCGCGGCGACATGAGCGTCGTGGGGACGGGCACGGTGACCTACGTCGACAAGGACACCGTGCTGGCCTTCGGGCACCCCATGCTGAGCGCCGGCGAGATGTACCTGCCGCTCGTCGACGCCGAGATTCACGCCATCCTCCCCAGCGTGTCGCAGTCGATCAAGCTTTCGTCACCGCTCGCCGAGGTGGGCGCGCTGGTACAGGACCGGAAGGCCTGCATCCTCGGTGACCTGGCGACGCGCATCACGATGGTGCCCGTCACCGTGCGCGTGAAGGGCCCCGGCGCGCCCGAGCGGGTCTTCCACGCCGAGGTGGCCCGTCACCGCCGGCTCACGCCGATGCTGGCGGCGCTGGTGGCCAGCAGCGCCGTGGCCGACACGGAGCCGGACGCGGTCGACATGGTCATCAACGTGGCGTCGAACGTGAAGCTGCAGGGGCAGGCCCCCCTCGATCTCCGCGATCAGTTTTTCTCGACCGATGGGGTCTCGTCATCGGTGCTTTCCAGCCTCCGCGGACTGCGCGCCGTAGGTGAGCTGCTGTCGAACCCGTTCGAGCCGGTCGTTCTCGAGCACATCGACATCACCATCGGCCTCGAGTTTCGCCGCGACGTGGTCGAGATCGTCGGCGCGGCGGTGCGCGACGGCATCGTGCGCGCCGGTCGACCGCTGGCGCTGGCGGTGACCTTGCGCCCCTACGACGGCCCCGAATACACCGAGCTGTTCCGCGTCCCCGTCCCCCCGACGGTGGCGGGCCAGAGCATCAAGATCGAGGTGGCGTCGGGGGCCGCCGTCCGCCCCGACACGCCGCAGCCCGAGTCTCTGGCGGGCTACCTCGACGCGCTGACCAAGTACTACCCGTCGTCGTCGCTCGTCGTCACCGTGCAGACGCTGGAAGACGGCCTGTCCACGCGCGGCCGGCTGCTGCCTGATCTCCCCAGCGCGGCGCTCGACACCTTGCGCTCGAGCGGGCGCGCCCGGCGCAGCGATAGCTACCGCGTCTCGGACAAGACGGCGTTCCCCACCAAGCGCATCGTCCTGGGACGGCAGGACCTGACGGTGACCGTCGACGGCGACGTGCTGGGCAAGACCGCCGGCCGCTAGCGAGCCGCTGGCCACCGGTCACGGCTTTGCCGCGGAATTTCTCGCAACTGTCACGTTTTTGATGCGAAGCGCTCGGTCCGCCAGCGTTATCCTGGTGAAGCCATGCGCATCGCCGCCCTCGACGTCGGATCGAACTCGTTCCACCTGATCGTCGTCCAGGTGACCGCGACGGGGCACTTCGAGGTGCTCGATCGCGCGAAGGAGATGGTGCGACTCGGCGAGGGCTCGCTGCGGTCGGGCATCATCCCCCCCGACGTCTTCCGGCGTGGCCTCGAGGCGCTGGCGTCGCTGCGCCGGATCGCCGACCGCCACCAGCCCGACGCGCTGGTGGCCATCGCGACCAGCGCCGTGCGCGAGGCGCAGAACGGCGGCGAGTTCGTGCGCGCCGCCCGCGACGAGGTGGGGGTCGACATCCAGGTGGTGCGCGGCCAGGAAGAGGCGCGGCTCATCTACCTGGGGGCGCGAAGCTCGCTCGACCTCGACGGCCGACGCACGGTCCTGTTCGATCTGGGCGGCGGCTCGATGGAGGTCATCCTCGCCGACGCGCGCGAGTGCTACTTCACCGATTCGCTGAAGCTGGGCGTCATCCGCATGACCGAGGAGTGGGGCGCCTCCGATCCGCCGACGGCGCGCGAGATCAGCATGCTGCGCGAGCGCCTTCGTCGAGAGATGGTGCCGGTCATCGCCCGCGTCCGTTCGATGGGCTTCGACTTCGTCTCGATGAGCTCGGGCACGGCGTCGGCGCTGGCGTCCTTGATCGCGCGCGACGACGACAAGGAGAAGGAAAAGAAGGAAGAAGGCGCCGTCCGCAAGCTGACGATGAAGGCGCTGACCGAGGTGGAGCGAAAGCTGGCCACCTTGACCCACGAGCAGCGCATGCAGCTGCCGGGCATCGACTCCCGGCGCGCCGACACCATCCTGGCCGGCGCCATCGTCCTGCGCACCGCGCTGGAGCTGACCGGCTCGGAGGAGGCCACCGTCTGCGAGGCGGCCCTGCGCGAGGGGATCGTGGCGGACTACATCGTCACGCACCGCCCCGGCATCCTGCTGGTCGACGAGTTCCCCGATCTGCGCCGGCGCAGCGTGATGGAGCTGGCCCGGCGCTGCCACTTCGACGAGGCCCACGCGCAGCACGTGACCCGGCTGGCGCTGTCGCTGTTCGATCAGACGCGCGAGGTGCATGGGCTGGGGGAAGAGGACGAGGAGCTGCTGGAGTGGGCCGCCCTCCTGCACGACGTCGGCTTCTACATCTCGCCATCGGGCCATCACAAGCATGCCCAGTACCTGATCGAGACGGCCGGCATGGTGGGGTTCTCGCGCGACGAGGTGGAGATCATCGCGCTGGCGGCCCGCTACCACCGCAAGGCCGAGCCACCCGCCAGGGTGACGAAGCGCTCGACACGGCGACGGCATGCGGCCTTCAGCAAGCTGTCGCGCCGCACCCGCAAGCGGGTCCGCTATCTGGCGGCGCTGCTGCGTATCGCCGACGCGCTGGACCGGACGCACGGCCGATTGGTGCGGGCCGTCCGCTGTCAGGTCAAGCGCAAGACCATCGAGCTGCGCGTCGAGGTCGATGGAGATCCCGAGCTCGAGCTGTGGGCGGCCCGGCGCAAGGGGGACGTGCTGGAATCGCTGTCCGGACTGCGACTGCGGCTGGCGGTGGACGCCGTCACCCGCGTGCGCGCCGCCGCCCCCCGCGTGCCCCTGTCGGCCAAGCCGATCGGAACGCGCGCCGGCCGGCCCCCCTTGAAGGCGGCGCCTCGCCCGGCGAAGAAGCAACCTCCGGCGCGCCGCCTGACCCTGGTCGGCTGAGCTCTCCCGTCAGACGCCGGCGAGGCGCAGCAGACCGTAGGTCATGGCCGCGATGATGGCGGCCGACTGGATGGTGAAGATCCAGGCCCAGGTGATCCGCAGCGCCAGACCCCAGCGCACGCCGGCCGGGTTGTTCACCCAGCCCACGCCGACGATCCCGCCGGTGATCGTGTGCGTCGTCGACACCGGAATGCCCAGGTGGCCCGCCACGAACAGCATGATGGCCGCGCCGCTCTCGGCGCAGAAGCCGCCGATCGGCTTCAGCTTGGTCAACTTCATGCCCATCGTCTTCACGATGCGCCAGCCCCCCGACAGCGTGCCCAGCCCCATGGCCAGCTGACACAGCAGGATGACCCAGATGGGCACCGAGGCGTTCATCGACAGGTACCCCTTCGAGATCAGCAGCACGTAGATGATCCCCATCGTCTTCTGCGCGTCGTTGCCCCCATGCCCCAGGCTGAACAGCGCCGCCGAGACGAGCTGCAGCCGGCGGAACCACCGATCGACCTTTCCCGGGGTCCGGCGCCGGAACAGCCAGGACGAAGCCACCATCAGCGCCGACGCCAGGATCATGCCGACCACCGGGGACACCACGATGAAGATCGCCGTCTTCGTCACGGCGGGAACCCCCACCACGTGAAAGCCCCCCTTGGCCACGCCGGCCCCGATGAGCCCCCCCATCAGCG
>DASYCK010000015.1:0-4680 GCA_036500205.1 Polyangia bacterium
CAAGCTGGATGCGGTGGGCAGGATCGACATTCGCGACAATGTCTTCATCGGCCACCACGCCATCATCATGCCGGGCGTGACCATCGGGCCGAACGCCATCGTGGCGGCAGGCGCGGTCGTGACCAAGGACGTTCCGCCCGACGCGGTGGTGGGGGGGGTTCCGGCGCGGGTGATCGGGAAGGTGTCGGAGCTGGTGCAGCGAATGGCCACCGAGACCACGGAGCTTCCCTGGGCCGATCTGATCGCGCGTCGCGATGGCACCTTCGACGCGGACATGGAGCCAGAGCTGGTGCGAAAGCGCGTCGCTCATTTCTTCGGCGCGGAAGCCTCTCCCGGAGCTGGCGATGGAACCAAGTAGAGCCGGCGATTTCCCGCGCCTCGCGCCGTAAAGACGTCAGCGTTCGATGATGGTCAGTCATCCCTTCTTTTTCGGTCCGGCGGAGCGGCCGCTGTTCGGTTGGTATCACGGGCCCGCGGGGCCGGTTCGCCAGGCCGTGCTGCTCTGTCCCGCCCTGGGGCTCGATGGTACGCGCGCGCATCGCAGCTACCGTCACCTGGCCGAACGCCTGGCCAGGGCAGGGTCCGCGGTGCTGCGCTTCGACTGGCACGGGACGGGGGATTCCTCCGGCGACGATCACGAGCCCGACCGGGTGGCGACCTGGTTGGGTGACCTGGGTCTCGCGATCGACGAGTTGAAACGGCGCAGCGGCGCCGCCCGGCTGGCGCTGGTGGGAACGCGCGCCGCCGCGGCTCTCGTGGGACACGTGGCTTCTCAGCGCGACGACATCGACGCGGTGGTGCTCTGGATTCCGGTGATGACGGGGGCGACGTGGGTCGCCGAGATGGCCAAGCTTCACAAGCTGTACCTGCGCATCGTGCCGCAGGCCGATACGCCCGAACCGGGTGGCGAAGAGCTTCTGGGCTCGTTCGCCTCGAACGCCACCATCGCCGACCTGGCGCGCATCGATCTGCTGGCTCTCGGCCGTCGGCCAGCGCAGTGGGTGCTGGTGGTGGATGACGGTCCGCTCAGGGGCGGCGAGCAGCTCCGCGACCGCCTCCGCGCGCTCGGCGCCGAGGTGGAGTGGAGCCGCCATTCCGGACAGAAGTTCCTGCTCACCGTGCCGCACAAGGCGACGCTGCCCGAAGAGTCGATCGACGCCATGGTGGCCTGGCTGGCCAAGCTCCCAGCGGGCGCGCCGGCCGCCACAGTCGCAGGCGTCATCGCGGAGACCCCCTTCGACGAACGGCCCATCCGCTTCGGCGCCGATGGCAGCCGTTTCGGGATCCTCACGGCGCCGTCCACACCCCCGCCCGCCGGCCGGCCGGCGGTCCTCGTTCTCAACGCGGGCGCCGTCAATCGGACGGGGACCCATCGCCTGTCGGTGAGGATGGCGAGGCGGTGGGCTGCCCTCGGCTTCACGGTGTTCCGCATCGATCTCTCCGGGATCGGCGACACGCCGGCGGCCGAAGGTACCCGGGAGAGCCTCGTCTATCCTCCAGATGGTTACGTCGACATCGATCTGGCCATCGACGTGCTGGCGGCGGAGACGGCGGCCTCCCGCTTCATCATCGTCGGTCTGTGCTCCGGGGCCGACTTCGCCTTTCAGCTGGCGCGCCGCGACCCTCGGTTGGTGGGGGCCGTGATGATGAACCCGCGGACGTTCCTCGAGCTCGATCTGGGGCGCGTCGAGTCGGCCACGCCCCTCGCCTGCGTGCCGTATTCACCGGCCAGTGAAGAAGCAGAGCGGGTGGCGGCGGGCATGGGAGAGATCTCGTCGCGAGGCCTCGACGCGCTGCTGGTGGTCAGTCGGCCCGATCCCGGCATCGACTTCGTGGATCGGCACGCCACGGCCGCCATGCGGGAGGCCGAGACGCATCCCCGTTTTCGCCGGGTCGACATCCCCGGAACCGATCACACCTTCACGACGCTGGCCTCCCAGCGTACGGTGATCGAGGTGGTCACCAACGAGTTCATGCTGCGACACCTCTGACAGGCGGCGCCTTCCGCCTACGCGGTTCAACCTCCGGCGCGGGCGACGTTCCTGCGAATCCAGTCGGACAGGCTGCGGATGGTCGCGAAGTCGGCCGCCGAGATCTGATCCAGCTCGACCGAGAAGTCGAAGGTGTTCTCGATCCACATCGCCAGCTCCAGGACGCCGGAGGAGTCGACGATGCCCGACAGGTTCGTGTCGGGCGTCAGATCCACTTTCCGGTCCGAGAGCAGATCGGCTTCGATGTGCGCTTTCACCGCGTCTTCGACGTTCACAGCGATCCTTTCACTGAGAGAATGCCTCGCCGCGTTTCGGCGGCTCGCCCTGAAACGGGGGGGCATCGCCCTTTTCGAGCACCGCGGTGATGGCCTCGGCCACCGCGCGGACGTAGGGCTCGCGCATCAGCGCCATGTGCGTGGCGGGCACGTCCCGCGCCACCAGCATCGGCGACAGCCCTTGCCATCCCAGATGAGGGGCAAGCTCGACCCAGCTCGGCTGGCTCTCCTTCGTGGCGCGGATGACGAGCAGGCGACCTTCGATGCGACCGACCGTGGACGCGAAGCGCCTCACTTCGGCCTCGGCGTCCGCGCCGTCGATGCTCACGTCCATGGGACGCGCCACCTCCGAGGTGGGCGGGGCGGGCAGGAAGCTCCGAAGCCAAGGTGCCCGGGCCACGAGCGCGTCCAGCTTTTGCCGGACGAACCGCGGAATCCGCTGCGGCTGCGTGACCGCCGATTGAAGGTAATTGCGCAGGCGCTCTATCTGATCCGTCTGGATCGCGCTGGGGAGCATCCCGTCGAACACCGCCACCAGCTCGACCTTGTCACCCTGCGCTTCGAGCTGCCGGGCCGCTTCATAGGCGACGATTCCGCCGAAACAGAGCCCGGCCAGGTAGTAAGGGCCGCGCGTTTGCCGTTGCCGGATCAGCTTCACGTAGCCGGCCGCCATCTCCGGAACGGTCGGCCGCTTGTCCCGGCCCGGTAGGTAGAGGAACGGCAGGTGCATCCCGACGACCGGGCGATCTCCCGTCAAGGCGAGCGCCAGATCCTGGTAGAGCTGCACGCCGAGCAGGCAGAACAGCGGCGGTTGGCCCGCGGTGCCGCGGCGAAGATCGACCACGATGGGCGCGTCCGGAGCCACCGAATGGCGATCCTTTCCCAGGTAGGAAGCCAGCCCCTCGATGCTGGGCGTCTTGAAGAACGCCGCCAGCGGAATCTCGATGCCGACGTCCTTCTCGATGCGCGCACGAAGATCAATGGCCAGCACCGACGTGCCTCCCAGCGCGAAGAAGTCTTGATCCACGCCTATCTGGCTCAGCCCCAGGACCTCCCTCCAGATGGCTGCGATCCGCGCCTCGTGATCCGAGCGGGGCAGGACGATCTCTTTCGGAGAGCTCTCGTTGTCACCGGGCGGCGGCAGGACCTTGCGATCGATCTTGCCGTTGGTGTTCAGCGGAAAGATCTCGAGCTTCACGTAGCCGGAAGGTTGCATGTAATAGGGCAACCGGCCGCGCGCCCCTTCCACCAGGTTCGATCGTCCGGCCTCGCCCACCCAGTAGGCGACGAGCCGCGGGTCACCGGGGCCGTCCGCCCGCGCCATCACCAGCACCTCGCGCACGCCCGGCACCGCGCGCAGGGCCGACTCGATCTCGCCCAGCTCGATGCGGAAGCCGCGGATCTTCACCTGATGATCGACCCGGCCCAGACATTCCAGATCGCCATCGGGCAACCGCCGGCCGAGGTCGCCCGTGCGATAGAACCGCTCGGAGTAAGCCCCGCGCAGACCGGAGACGAACCGTTCCGCGGTCAGCTCGGGCCGTCCGTGATAGCCGCGGGCCAGGCCCTGGCCTCCGATCACGATCTCACCGACGATCCCCGCCGGCACCAGACCCAACCCTTCATCCACGATGTGGACGTCGGTGTTGTCGATAGCGTGACCGATGGTGATGGTCTCGAAGCCTGGCTCGATCCGTTTCAGCGTGGACCACACGGTGGTCTCCGTGGGGCCGTACATGTTCCACAGCTCTTTCCCCCGGGCGAGCAACTCCGTCGCCAGGGCGGCGCTGACGGCTTCTCCCCCACACAGCATCTTCAAGGCGCGGCCGCCGCGCCAGCCCGCCTCGATCAGTAAACGCCAGGTGGCCGGGGTTGCTTGCAGCACGTTGATCGAACCGTCATCGAGGCGCTCGCGCAGGCGACGCGGATCCTGGGCGGTCTCGCGATCGGCGATGTCGACGGTGGCGCCCACGCAGAGAGGCAAGAACAGCTCCAACCCGGAGATGTCGAAGGTGGTGGTGGTGATGGCGAGCAAGCGATCCGTCTCCACCAGCCCCGGCGTGTGCGCCATCGACCGCAGGAAGTTCGAGAAGGCGGCCCGACCGACCTCGACGCCTTTTGGGCGTCCCGTCGAGCCCGAGGTGAACAAGATGTAGGCGAGACCAGCGGAGGCGTCGCCGACCGGCGTCGCCGGCGCATGGCGCTCGATGGTCGGCCACTCTTCGTCCAGCACCAGCAGCGCCGGAGAGGGGCCTTGCCCCACGCGCGCGTCCGCGGCGCTTCCGACGGTAGATACCAGCGCGCGATGGGTCACCAGGAGCTGGGGCGTCGCGTCCTGCAGGATCATGCGCACGCGCTCGGGGGGGTGGCCGGCATCGATGGGCACGTAGGTCGCCCCTGCCTTGAGCGTCGCC
>DASYCK010000016.1:0-18338 GCA_036500205.1 Polyangia bacterium
TCGGCGGCGTTCATCTGGAATGTCGCAGCTCGCTGCCGATCGGCGCGGCCGTCAATCTCCGTTTCCAGATCCCCACGCAGCCGGAGCTGGTGGAGGTGGCCGGGGACGTTCGCTGGGTCGTCGCCACGCCAGGAACGGAGCAGGTCGGGATCGGTGTGCGCTTTCACGGCCTGCGGGCCCGTGACGTCTGGGCCCTGAACCGGTTCTTCCAGACCGCGCCTTAGTTCAGGGCTCCGGCGGAACGTGGACCGGCCGCTCGTGGCCCTTCATGTGGCAGTTGAAGCAGGCGAAGCCCTGGGCGTTCGTGGGGGAGAATTCAGGCTTCCCCAGCAGCGCGGCCATCGTCGGCTTCACCTGCGTGCTCATGAACGTCACGATCTCCGGCGACCGCTCGCGCAGCTCCTTGAAGCCGCGGGAACTGGCGGGAAGCATGGGGAGATCGGCGCTGGGCATCTTGTAGGTGCCGCGCGCGTAGTCCTCGCCATGGCAGGTCCCGCAGGTGACGTGCTTGAACTGCTTGGGATCGAAGGCCGTGAACATCGCCTGGGCCTTCGGCAACACCACGGTCTTCATGTAGTCCTTGCGCTCGGCCCGGCTCATGGTCTCCCAGTCGATGGCGGCGCGGGGAGGGACGCTGGGGTCGGGGGCGCTGGTCGCGGGCGGCGGCACAGGACCCGCACCGACGGAGCTTCCGCCGATGGTGACGGCGGCTGCCAGGGCGACGCTGATCACGAGGGGACGCGTCACGACTCTCCGCGTAGCGAATCGGGGAGCAATGACGACGCGGTCCCCGTGTACGTGACCCACAGCTGGTGGGCCGCTCGGGTCATCGCCACGTGCAGCAGGCGGCGGGCATCACTCGACACGGGGTACCCGGCGTCGGTGACCTCGAGGAGGATGACGATGTCGAACTCGAGCCCCTTCGTCTGCCGCACGTCGGTCACGTCGATGCCCGGCGTGAAGGCGAAGTCCTGGTCGGCCACCAGCCGCAGCGACGGGATCTCGGCCGCCGACAGCGCCTCGTAGTACATCCGCGCCTGTTCGGGATGCCGCGCGATCAGGGCCACCGACGCGGTCGGCTCGGCGCGCATCAGCTCGCCCAGCGCGTGCGACAGGAACTCGGTGACCTCGCCCGCCGAGGTGAAGCCGAACGATTCGACCGGTCCGCCGGTGCGCGGCGCCACGGGGCGAATGTCCCCCACCAGCGGGCCCAGGACATGCTCGGCCGTGTCGACGATCTCGCGCGTCGATCGATACGAAACGCGCAGCGGCTCGACGCGCTCGTGGGGAATGCCCAGGTCGTCGAGCAGGTCGGACCAGTTCGTGAAGCCGTGCTCGGGCGCGATCGCCTGCGACACGTCTCCGGCCAAGGTCACCGAGCGCTGGCGGGTCGTCGTCTCCAGCAGCACCGCCAGCTCGATGGGCGAGAAGTCCTGCACCTCGTCGACCATCAGGTGCTCGACGGCGAGCGGCCCCTTGGTCCCGTGCAGCTCCCCCCGCTGGATCTGGTAGATGCGCAGCAGCAGCGCGTCGTCCTCGGGATCGAGCGCGTAGGTCTCGCCCTCGCCGTCGGGATCGCGCCCCGCCGTGCGCAGGCGGTCGCGCTCGACGCACCAGCGGTGAATGTCGTCGATCTGCCCCGGCGAGAACAGGCTCGGGGCGTGGCGCGCGAAGCCCGCGCCGAGGGCGTTGCGATCGGTCAGCAGCGCCGCCCACTCGCCCACCACGTCGCGGGTGCGGGTGCGCAGGCGCCGGCCCACCGACTCAACCGTGGTGCGGGTGCCGAGATCCAGCGTGCTGGGCGCTTCCTTCAGCCAGCGCGCCAGCGTCGTGACCCGGGCGTCAATGGGCAACGCGCGTCCGCTGTCGGATTTCTCGCTGCCGTCCCACACTGCCAGCACCGTGTCGGCGCCGGGGCGTCCTTCGAGCTCGCGCGTCAGCTCGGCGCGACACCAGGTGGCGAGCTCACGCTGGCGATCGGCCAGGATCTTCAAGATGGCGCCGTGCGCCTTGGCACGCATCACCACCGACGGCGTCTCGTCGAACACGGGGGCCTGGACGGTGGGGAAGGTGGCGCGGCGAATCTCGCCCGCCCAGTCCGAGAACGTGCGCACCGGCACGCCCGGCACGTCCAGCGACGGCAGCACCCGCGACACGTAGTTGGCGAGCGCCCGCTGGTAGACGACCACCAGCATCTTCTCGGCGCGGAAGCGGGCCGGATCGGCGAACGCCAGATAGGCGATGCGGTGCAGGCCGATGGTGGTCTTGCCGCTGCCCGCCGAACCCTGGACGGCGATCAGCCCCGAGGTCGGGCGAGTCACCAGCTCGAACTGCCTCGGGTCGATCAGCGCCGCGATCGAGGGCAGGTGGCGGTCGGAACGCCGCGCGCCCGTCTCGTCCAGGCCGAGACGTCCGCGGGTGGAGGGTCCCGCCGCCGGCGCCGCTTCGGCGCCGCCCGCCACGGGGGTCAGCGTGGCGGTGCCGTCGCGCGACACCGACAGGCGCGACTGCGAGACGCCGACCTGCCGCCAGGTGGCGCCGCGGGCATCGCGCGCGAAGGTGCCCTGGGGGGAGGCCACGCGACGCAGCTCGCTGTCGACGATGGCCACCGTGCGGCGCGCCACGATCTCGCCTTCGACGACCCGGTCGCCGATGCGCTCCTCGTACGAGTCCCCCTCTTCGTAGCGATAGAAGAGCCGCGAGATGGGCGCGTTTCGCCAGTCGACGATCTGCACGCCGCCGCCCGGCTCGACGAAGCTGCGCGACCCGATGAGGACGTCGCGCCGCCGTTCGTTCTCCTCGAGGCGCAGGTGACCGAAGTAGGGGGACTTGGGGTCGATGGGGGGCGAGTCCCCCTTGCCGCGCTGCTTGGACAGCGCCTCGATGCGGTGCATCTGTTCGAGGATCGAGCCTTGATCCTCGGGCTTCGCTTCGGCCAGGGCGTCGCGCAGCTCGATCAGCGCGCCGGCATCATCGACCAGGGTCCGCACGCGCCTGGGCAACGTCCCCAATTTCTTGAGCACGATGCGCAGCAGCGAAAGCTCTTCCTCGACGATCTCGGGGACGACGTCAGGCGCGGGGCCCTCGCCCCCTTCGCCTGGCGTCGGGAGCGGTTTCGCTATGACGGTCGCTGTCGACGAATCCCCATCCACGGTGGTCGGTCAGCATATCGATCATCGGCGACGCTGTCACGTGAGTCTACCGGGGGCGCCAGCCGCCCGGTTGCCAGACGTAGCGGTTTCCGGCGCGGTCCCAGCGACCGGGAACCCAGCGCTCGCGCGGTCGGTCGGCCTCGTGGTGTCCGGGCACCCAGACGTACTGGCCGCCGCGCCACTCGTGGAACCCGGGAACCCAGACGAATCCCGGGCGGACCTCGACCCGCTCGACCACCGGGGGCGGAGGCGGCGCGGCCGGCTCGACCGCCATACCCAGCCAGCCCCCCGGAGCGAAGACGTAGACGCCGTTCCGGACCTCCCAGCGCGGGGGATTCCAGCGGTAGCCGGGGCGCTCGGCCTCGTAGTGGCCGCCCGTCCATACGTACCGGCCGTCGCGCCATTCGTGGTAGCCAGGGGACCAGACGAATCCGGGGCGCCGCTCGAAGCGCTCGACGGGGGCGCGGGGGGGCGCCATGCGGGGGCGCAGCTCGCGATTCTCCTCGCGACGGATCTCGTGACGTTCCTCGCGCCGATCTTCGTGGCGGTCTTCCCGACGTTCTTCGCGGTGTTCTTGCCGGTTCTCCTTGCGAATCTCCTGTCGTTCGTGGTGCTCCTCGGGACCGGCGAGGGCGCGTCCGCCGATGGGAAGGCAGAGGGAGAGGACGAGGAAATGCACGGTGCGTTTCATGGGGGTGGCTCCTTCGAGAAGGGACGGGGTCCGGGACGCCGAAATTCTAGCGGCTCGCCGCCGACCCGAAAAAAAACGCGCCGGGAACCTGTGGCTCACCGGCGCGTGTCATCCGCTATTGGACTGGTCATGAGCTGGGGCCACGTGGCACCGCTCAATTTTTGCCAAGCCGCGCGAGCCTCGCAACCAGGCGGGTTCCGTCCTAAAGAGCTCGGACGCCGTACGAACAGCTGGTCCGTGAAGAGGACTGCTGTGACCGTGGTGACGAGGGTCGCTCGTCGAAGACGATCACTCGGGGTGGGGACCCCTTTTCAGGCGCGCCTGGCCTCCTTGATTCCAAGCGGTTTTCGTTGCGAAGTGAAATCCAACCGGTCTGTGGAGATACGTTTCGCCATGCCTTTTCCTCCTTCGTTGGGCCAGTCATTCGCGGATGCCCTACTGAAAAAGATACTCGCCCGCGAGGCGACGCGCCACTTTGGTATAAGGCGCCGATGTCCTCCGACCCTCGAGAAGCGACGAAAACGGCTGCCAGCGGCGGACGCGGCGCCCGTTTCGGGGCGGCCATGGATCCCGCGGCCGCGACCTTGAACGCCAGCGTCGATTTCGATCGCCGGCTGCTCGCCGACGACGTGCGAGGAAGTCAGGCGCACGCCCGCATGCTGGCGGCCGTGGGCCTGATCTCGGCGGCGGACGCCGAGGCGATCGTCTCGGGGCTCGACCGGGTGGCGGGGGAGTTCTCGCGCGGCGAGCGCTCGCTCGATCCGGCGATGGAGGACGTCCACATGAACGTGGAGAGCCGGCTGACCACCCTCATCGGCGAGCCGGGCCGGCGCCTGCACACGGCGCGCAGCCGGAACGATCAGGTGGCGACCGATCTGCGACTCTACGCGCGCGCGGCGGCCGCCGAGCTGGCCAGCGCCATCGATCGGGCCCGCGTCGCGCTGGTGCGCCAGGCCCACACGCACGCCGAGACGTTGCTCCCCGGCTACACGCACATGCAGCGCGCGCAGGCGGTCACCCTGGGGCATCACCTCCTGGCGTACGCCGAGATGCTGGGGCGCGATCGGGGCCGGCTGCTCGATGCGGCCCGGCGCGCCGGCGAGTCGCCGCTCGGCTCGGGCGCCCTGGCGGCCACCGGCCTGCCCATCGACCGTCAGGCGACGGCGCGCGAGCTGGGCTTCGCGGGGCCGACGCACAACAGCCTCGACGCCGTCTCGGATCGGGACTTCGCCGCCGAGATCGCCTTCGCCTGCGCGTTGCTCGGCGTCCACCTGTCGCGCCTGGGCGAGGAGCTGGTGCTGTGGTCGACCACCGAGTTCGGCTTCGTGCAGCTCGGCGAGGGGTACTGCTCGGGCAGCTCGCTGATGCCGCAGAAGCGCAACCCGGACATCGCCGAGCTGCTGCGCGCGAAGCCGGCGCGCGTGATAGGCGACGTGGTGGCGCTGCTGACCATCAGCAAGGGGCTGACGCTGGCGTACAACAAGGATCTGCAGGAGACGCAGGAGCCGTTCTATGACGCCGTCGAGACGGCGCGGGTCAGCCTGGCCGTGCTGCCGGGCCTGATCGCCGGGCTGCAGTTCGACACCGAGCGCATGCGCAGCGCCGCGCAGGATCCGGCGCTGGGCGCCACCGATCTGGCCGAGGAGATGGTCCGCGGCGGCATGCCGTTTCGCGAGGCCCACGAGATCGTGGGGCGGCTGGTCCGCCGCGCCGAGGAGAAGAAGGTCACGTTGCGGGCACTCGACGCCGACGATCTGACGAGCGTCGATGCGCGGTTGACCGTGGCGGTGTTGCGGGCGCTCGAGCCGTCGGCCGCCGTGGCGGCCCGTTCCGTCGTCGGGGGGCCGGCCCCTGAATCGGTGCGGCGAGAGGTGGCGCGGCTGTCCGACGAGCTGACCGCGCTCGGCTTCGAGATCTGAGCGGCGGTCAGAAGTATCCGGCGGCGGTGACGAGCGGGGTCAGGCCCCCGTGCCCGTCCGACACCGGCAACAGGCCCAGCGTCGGGGGGGGCAGCGAGCCGTGGGATGGGGGGCTCTCCGCCCGATCAACGTTCCGGGTGAGGATGATGCCCGCCACCAGCCCGGCCCCTCCCGACAGCAGCGCCACCGCGGCGGCATGTGAGCGGGCGGTCCTGGAGTTGGAGGTTCCCGAGACGCAGGCGGCGTCGGCGACGCAGGCGGCGATGCCGCCGGCCAGCGCCCCGGCCCCGGCGGCCAGATCGATGAGGCCGATCCGTTCCCAGCTGGGACCGTAGCGCGACTGATCGGGCAGATAGGCGCCGAGCAACCCAGCGCCAAGCCCGGCGTTGAGGCCGATCAACGCCGGCAGGGACAGGTTGAGGACCGAATGAGAGTCACCGAGCTGCGGAGGGCTTCCTGGGACATCCACTCCGTTGACCTTGCTTGCGGGTACCGCGGGCACGACGGTCTGTAACGCGAACGGATTCCAGCGAAACGTCACGGCAGCCAGCGAGCCGACCAGCGCTCCGCCCGCGGCGGCGCTTTGAATCAGCGCCACCCGGCCATAGGTCGGCGCGTGATCGGTCAGGAGGGCGCCGGTGCCCGTTCCCACCAGCAGCCCGGGCAGGCTGCCGAGGAACGCGCCCCGCAGCTCGGAGCCCAGATCGAAATGGCGATACGCCCCGAGCCCCTGCCCCATGCCCATCGTATCCGCCACCCGGGGCGTGGTGGCCTGTTGAACGACGATGCCGCTCAGGGCCCCCTCGGCGGCGCCGATCCACATGCCGCCGATGACGAACAGTCCGCGGTTGTCGGGGATGGAGCTGGGGACGAGGTTGTTGGCCACCAGCACGCCCGCCACTGCCCCCGTCAGCGCGCCGCCGAAAGCAAACCCCAGTGAGGACACATCGGTCTTGTCGATGTTGGCGCCCAGCCCGGCGGCGACGGCGCCCGCGCCCACCAGCGCCCCGACCATCGCCGACGCGAAGACCAGCTCGGGCCTGCCGGACCGCTGGACGTAGTGCAGGCGAAAGGCGTTCGACCCCAGCAACAGCTTCTTGTCACCGGGCCCGAGCGAGAGGTCCTCGGTGCGATCTTGATAGTCGGGCGCCTCCGCGATCAGCTCGAAGCGGCCGGGCGGCACGTCCTGGTGATAGGGGTTCCGCGCCCGGTTGCCGTTCACGTACAGCGTGGCGTTGGCGGGGACGGTCTCGATCTCGAGCCGCGCCGGAATCGGCTCCAGCTTGAAGAACAGCGGCTTGGTCTCGGCGACGGCGACCTGCACGGTGATCGTCTGCGAGAGGAAGTTCGCCTTCGAGACCGACACCACCCAGCGCCCCCGCGGCACGGAGAAGTTGTTGGGCGCCTGTCCGGAAAGCCCCGCTGGCGGGGCGGCGGCGCCCGGCTTCGGCGGATCCGCCGAGACGATGCGCACGTCCGTCAGATCGGGGACGCTGTTGATCACCAGCGTGGCGGGCCGGCGGTTGATGCTCTCGATGCGATCCTTCGCCACCTCGACGAACTCGCCGGTGGGGGACTCGGTCAGGTAGGCCTCGTAGTGGTCACGCGCCTGCCGCAACGACCCCAGCAGGTACTCGCACTGGGCCATCATGAACAAGGTGGCGGGGCGGGGCTTCACCTCGTGCGCGCGCTGAAACTCGATCAGGGCCTGCGCGTGCTCACGCGCATAGAACAGCTCCAGCCCGGTCTCGTAGTGGGTGCGCGCCGTGTCCGTCGCTTCATCGGCGCGCGCGGGCCTGGCGATGATCCCCAGGGACAGCGAGACCGACACCAGCAGCGCCAGCGAGGGGGCGACGGGCGATCTCAAGGCGGATCCGGATAACCTTCGCCCGAACGGCTGGGCAACGCGCCCCGCAGGACCTCGTCGGAGGTCTGCCGTAGCAGGTTCGAATCCTCGACGTGGGTCGCGGGACGCCTCGATTCGCTGGACCCGTGGCGATCGACCTTCCCATGGCCCGGGTGGTTGCCCGGGTGTTCGGGGCGCTTCGCCACGCGCGGGTCCCCCGTGACCGGCATGGTGTCGGGCGGACCAGCGCTGGGCCGTTCCGGCGACGGCCTGGGATTGACGGGCGCGACCGCCGCTGGCGCGCTTCCGGGGCCCGTCGGCGGGGACGCTTCGGGACGCGCCAGGGCCATGGCGACCCCCCCCACCAGCGCGGCCACGGCGGCGCCCCACACCCAGATCCGACCGCGCGACGGGTTCCCCGGGGGCGCGGCCGTGGTCTGCACGAGCCCGGCCCCCGCGCCCACGTTCTGATCGCCAGCCAGCACGCGATCGATGTCGGCCTCGACGTCGGCCATGGTCGGATAGCGGCGGGCGCGATCCTTCTCCATGGCGTGCATCACCACGGTCTCGACCGCCTCGGAGATCCCGAGCTCGGGGCGCAGTCGCGAAGGCGACAGCGCCTCGTGCGTCAGCACCTGCGAGATGATGCCCAGGTAGTTGTTCGCCCGGAACGGCACCTCGCCGGTGAGGCATTCGTACAGCAGCACCCCCAGCGCCCACACGTCGACCCGGTGATCGAGATCCTCCTCACCGCGCGCCTGCTCGGGCGACATGTAGAGCGGCGTGCCCAGCAGCAGCCCCGTGTGGGTCAGCCGGTAGTCGGGCGCGTCGTCCCCCTGACCCTGCTTCACGGCCTTCGAGATCCCGAAGTCGACGACCTTGATGAAGTCTCCGTCGCCGCGGTGGATCAAGTAGACGTTCTCGGGCTTGATGTCGCGATGAACGATCCCCTTGGCGTGCGCGGCCCCCAGGGCGCTCGCCACCTGGCGGGCGATGCGCAGCGCGCGCTCGACCGGCAGCGGCGCCTCGCGCATCACCAGCTGCGCCAGCGACTCGCCATCGAGGAACTCCATGACGACGAAGGCGCGGCCGTCGTCGGTGGTGCCGAAGTCGGTGACGTCGACGATGTGCTCGTGACCGATGGCGCTGGCCAACCGGGCTTCCTGCAGCAGCCGCGCCACGAAGTCGCTCTTGGTCAGGAACTTCTCGAGCAGCACCTTCACCGCCACCCGCTTGCCGATGATGGTGTGCTTCGCCTCGTAGACGGCGCCCATGCCGCCTTCGCCGATGCGGCGGATGATCAGGTAACGGCCGGCCAGGGTCGCGCCCACCAACGAATCGAAGCCCTCGCTGGGAGCGGGCGCCGTCGCGAGGGCGACCGCGGCCTCCGCGCCGGCGATCGTCGCGGAAGGGGGCGCGGGCGCGGCCTCCGGGCTGGGCCGCAGCGGTTGCCCGTCGCGCGCGCACACGTCCACGCCATCGGCGTAGGACGTTTCGCACTGCGGACAGACACGCATTTTGCGAAGTCTAACCCAGGTCCTGGCCGGCGCATTTGGAAGCGCATTCGATGCCACGATTCACCGTCTGCCCTTGACCGCGCGACGCGGCGGTTCCACAGTCGCGCGGTGTCCGACGCTCCAAAAAATCCAGGCGAAACCCCACCCGAAAGGCCACAGCTGACCGCCGCGATCACTGCTGCGATTTTCGATCTCGACGGCACGCTGGCCGACACCATGCCGGTGCATTTTCGCGCCTGGCAGGAGGTGGCCGCGCGATTTCAGCTGGAATTTCCCGAGGAGCGCTTCTATTCCATGGGGGGCGTCCCCACGCTGAAGATCGCGGCGACGTTGCTCGCCGAACAGAACCTGACGCACGACCCGGCGCTGATCACGCACGAGAAGGAAGAGGCGGTGCTGCGCTACTTCCCCGAGGTGCGGCCGATCGCCGCCGTCGTCGAGATCGCCCGCCGCTGCCGCGATGTGGGGCCGGTGGCGATCGCGTCGGGGGGCGGACGGCGGATGGTCGAGCGGACGTTGCTGCAGATCGGCCTGGCCGAATTCTTTCCGGTCGTGGTGGCGGCCGAGGACACCACCCGCCACAAGCCCGAGCCGGACGTGTTCCTTGAAGCGGCGCGCCGCATGGGCGTCCCCGCCTCCATCTGCACGGTGTACGAGGACACCGACCTCGGCCTGGAGGCGGCGCGGCGCGCCGGCATGCGCGGCGTCGACGTCCGCCCGCTGTACCTGCCGCGCCCGCCCGCCGCTTGATCGCGACGGGAGGGCTGCCGCATTCCGGAAACCGGTGCATGCTCGGCTGAATGCCGCCGCATTACAGCTATCCGCCGGACCTCGCGCGTTACGTCCGTGATCACTGGCCCGCGGGCCGCCCGCTCACCCTCTCGCACGAGATGCTCTGCGAGGCGCTCACCATCGCCTATCATGCCTCGCTCACCTCAGAGGAGACGCGGCTCACCCGGTTCCGGCTGCTGCTGACATCGCCCGACCAGCTGCCCGAAGGGGGCGCGCCGAACGAGGGGGTGCTGCGGCTCATGTTCGACCACACCCGCGCCGCCACGCCCGACGAGCTGCGCCAGCTCAGCCCTTCGGCCCCGTTCGAGACGACGCTCATCGGGGCGCACGTCTTCGACGAAAAGCTGCGTATCTGGGGGCTGGCCCACTCGGGCCCGGCCTGGCTGGCGCCGACCTGGGGCGGGCGCAGCATCGTCCCCAACTGGACGCACGATCCGATCATCCACGTCACGGAGCCCGGCCACATCGCCGTGCGCTGCGCCGGCAAGCTGATCGGCGCGCTCGATCAGGGGGCGCTCGTCGACGCGACGGTGGACGTGTTCTCGTCGCAGTGGCTGCCCGCGATGTTCACCGAGCAGCGCGAGGAGGTGCGCCGGACACACGCGGCCCTGCAAGCGAACGCGCCGTCTCCGACGGAGGTCGATCCGTCGCTGGTCGGACGCATCGGCCAGCACATGCTCAGGCGCGCCATCCAGCTCATCCTGGGCGCGCGCCACGGGGGACTGATCCTGGTGGCCGAGGCGCCTCCCGATCCGTCGCCCCAGGCGCTGGTGGGGCTGAACTTGAAATATCGCTTCGACGCGAACGAGCCGGCCAGCCGGTACCGGACGTTGCTGTTGCGGATCCTGGCGCGGCTGGCGGAGGGGACGACGAAGGCCTCCGTCGACTGGTCCGACTTCGAGCGCGACACCAGCCCGGAGCTCGAGAAGCTGGAGCAGTCGATCTTCGAGATGAGCCGGGTGATCGCCGGTCTGGCCGCCATCGATGGCGCGGTGGTGCTCGACAAGCGGTTCACCCTGCTGGGGTTCGGCGCCGAGGTGTCGAGCGAACCGCTCGCGCCACCGCGCATCTGGCGGGCGCTGGACAACGAGGGGGGCCAGCGCGAGCTGAACGCGGTGGAAGACGTCGGGACCCGGCATCGGGCCGCCTATCGGTTCGTGCAGCAACATCCGCGCGGGCTGGCCATCGTCATCTCGCATGATGGCGGCGTCTCCGTCGTGGCGAACCGGGAAGGCGAGGTCGTCTGGTGGCTGCAGTCGGTCAGCCGCTGACGAACCGGTTCAGTCCGACCGCAACGTGAGCTGAACCGGCTGCGGCTGAACGGCTCGGCTGGCCGCGACCAGGTAATCGGAGACGAGAGCGACTTGCGGCCCGGACAGGCCCGACTTGCGACCCATGCCGGCGACCTCGGACGGCCAGGCGCCCGGCGCCAGCCGGGCCGGTTCGGGGAGGGCATGACAGCCCTGGCAGTGGTTGCTGAACAGGGAGCGGCCAGCGTCGAGGTGCTCCATCGTCTGGCCGGGCGAGGCGACGAGCACCGGCCGCTCCGGCGCGCTCGCGCAGGCGACGAGCGGGAACGCGACGATGGCGGCGAAGAGCGCGCGCCAGGGCAGCCAGTTCTTGGGGGCCGTCATCGCGAAGCCAATGATACTGACTTTGATTATCAGTTTCTATGATCTTGCGAGGAGACCCGATTTCCGCTGAATCCAGGCCAGGTTAGTGGCTTCGGGGGCTGGCGATCGGGGCGGCGGCCCGGCGCTGCAGCAGGATGTCGAGGGCGATCAGCCCCACCCCGACCACCAGGACGATGTCGGCGACGTTGAACACGGGCCAGGGGTTGAGAGGCCACACGTTCACGTCGATCAGGATGAAATCGACGACCCGCGCATAGATCAGCCGATCGACGAGGTTGCCGATGGCCCCCCCCGCGATGAGGCCCAGCGCCACGTGCAGCGCCCGCTGGCTGACGTCGGTGCTGCGCAGGTAGCGGACCACCATCACCAGGGCGACCACGGCCAGCCCGGCCAGCACGAAGCGGCCCCCGCGCAGGTCGCGAAACATGCTGAAGGCGATCCCGGGGTTCTCGGCGTAGTGGAACGTCAGCGACTTCCCGATGACCGACTTGGCCCGGCCCGACCCCTCCGGCCCCAGCGCCGCCCGCGCCCACTGCTTCGACAGCTGATCCGCGACGAGAGACAGCGCGGCCGGAATGCCGAAACGGAGCAGCTTGGACGTCTGCGACGGCTTTCCGGCGGACCCGGAAACCGCGGAGGCCTCGGAGGAATCGGACGAATCGGACGACATGAGGCGGGCAGTCTCCTCCGTCAGGGCCGGAATCGCAACGACAGAACGTGCGGGTGAGACTGGGCCCATTCGTGGCGTGGGTCCTTTCGTCGCCGCGCCGCGCGGTATACGTTGAGCGGCAGCCTCGTGAGCCATCCCCCTTCATCGGAGTCCCGTCGTCCCCAGGTGACGCCGAAGACCGTATTCACGGTCCTGGCGGCGGTGGTGCTCGTGTGGGCGGCCGTCGAGTTCGTGGCCCGGACCTTGGTGGCGCTGACCCTGACCTCGTCGGCGCTGATGATCGCCGTGGCGCTGAACCACGGGGTGGCGGCGCTGATGCGGCGGCGCGTGCCCCGGCCGTGGGCGATCGCGGCGGTGGTGCTGGCGGCGGCGGCGGTGATCGCCGGCCTGGCGGTCACGGTTATCCCCCCCGCGGTCAATCAGGGGAAGGCGCTGGTGATGGGGCTCCCCGACATCATCCGCTCGGCGCGCGCCACCCGTGCTTTTCACGTCCTCGACGATCGCCTGCACATCGCCAAGAGCCTGCTGGCGTTCGAACAGCGCCTGCCGCAGATGCTGGAACAGACGGCCGCGCCCATTCTGACCTTGCTGGGGGGCGTGCTCAGCGCCGTCGCGGCGGTGGTGACCGTCGCGGTCCTTGCCATCTTCATGCTGATCTTCGGCGGCACCCTCGTCCACGAGATGCTGAAGGAGACGCTGCCGGCGCGCCGCCCCCGCTACACGGTGATCGTCGAGAAGACCTACGGGTCGATCGGTGGCTACCTGATGGGGCTGGGACTGATCTGCATGACCAACGCCACCTTGACCACCACGTTTCTCGCCATCGTGGGCGTGCCATTCTTCCTGCCGCTGGGGATCGTCAGCGGGCTGTCGAGCTTGGTCCCCTATGCGGGGCCCGCCGTCGTCGGTGCCACGGTCACCATCATCGCGCTCGCCACCGGGGGAGTGGGCATCGGCGTGGCGTCGGCGATCTACTTCGTCGCATACGGCACGCTCGAGGGGCAGGTGCTGGCGCCGCTGGTGTTTCGCCGCACGGTGCACGTGAACCCGCTCGTCGTCATCCTGTCGGTGGTGTTCTTCAGCGAGCTGGCGGGCATCATCGGCGCCGTGCTGGCGGTTCCCACGGCGGCGGCCTTGCAGATCCTCATCCGCGAGATGCTGCGAACGCGGCGCGAGCGCTTGCATCTGGCGGCCACCCCGCTGAATTCGCCGGACGAGCCCGAGCCATCGACATGAGGTCGGCGCTGCCGCTGCTGGCGCTGGCATCGCTGGGCCTCGGCGCCTGCGTCGAGATCGACGGCGGCGCGGTCGAGGTCCCCTGGACCGTGTTCGCCAAGGATGGGCGGGGCGCCATCAACGACTGCTCGTGCGCCGATCCCGCCATCTCTTACGTGCGCTTGAAGCTGGCCGGGCCGCCCGACGCGCCCTCGCAGCCCGATCCGTGCGACGGCGTGGGGGCCTGCCAGTTTTCCTGCGGTCGGAAGATCGGCGCCACGCCGTTCTTCATCCCCCCGGGCTCCTATCTGATGTCGATCGAGCCCATAGCGGCCGACGGGACGGTGGCGGTGACGGCGATGGTCCCCGATCCCGTCCTGCGCCAGGTGACCAAGGGGGAGCCGAGCGAGCTGGATGCGTTCGAGATCGAGGCGCCGTGCGCGCCGCGCTGTCACGGCGACGACCTGACCATGGCCTGCGCCGCCAATTGACCGCCGTCAGGCGGGCGACGGCGTCGCCGCGCCGAGCTCCCGCTCCACTTCGTCCCGGATCGACTCGGGGACGAACAGCCGAGGGAAATACAGCCGGGTCGAGATGTTGTTGGCGATGCTGCGCGGGTCCGATTCGATGGGACGCGCCCGGCCGCCCGCCGCGGTGACCCGGATGGGCTCGGCGCCGCCGCCCGCGGCGTACCGCTTGTAGCTGAGCCGGGCCGGCTCGTCGAAGTGAACGAAGTGGCGTGGGTCGCGATCGGGCAGGCGCGCGCGAAAGATGGTCCGGGCCTTCTCCGCGGCGGCTTCCCAGTCGGCGCGAGACAGCGACGCCGTCTCGAGCGGCAGCCGCACCATCTTGGGAAAGCGTCGCGTCTTGAAGGCGGCGACCAGCTCGGCCAACGTCGGATCGGCGGCGTCGCGCCAGGTGGCCAGCAGCGACATCACGTACGCCTCGTCGAGCCGCGCGTACTCCGCCAGCGGAATGCGCTCGTTCTCCGTCAGCAGCACGTAGAACGGTTCGGCACGCCCTTCGCGCGACGGAAACAGGGCGGCGCGGAGGGGGGCCGAGCCGCGCGCCAGCTCGAGCGCGCGGCCGATCGTGGCCTCGAGGAGCAGCGACGCCGCCCGGACCGTCTTGTGGTAGTAGGCCGTCCCGTACATCTGATCGAGCGCCAGCAGGAACGCCTCGACGACGTCCTGCGCGCGCGCGTCGACCACCAGATGGTCGTCGATGATGCCCAGCGACTGCACCAGTCGCCCCAGATCGAACGCGTGGGTGCGGATGCCCGCCATCAGCGCGTCGCGCGCCAGATAGTCGAGGCGGTCGGCGTCGAGCTGGCTGGACACGATGGCGTGGCGCCAGTCGGGCCTGCCCCCCGGGGCATGCTCGATGAATTCGCGCAGGCGCCCCGGCAAGCCGGGATCATGGGCGTGTAACAGGCCACGGATCTCCGAGTCGGGCTCGGTCAGGATGCGCACCGACATCCGTTCGTGCGCGAACGAGGGGCCGATGATCTCTTCCAGCGAATGCGAGAACGGGCCGTGCCCCACGTCGTGCAGCAGCGCCGCCAGCACGGTCTCCTCGCGGGCGGCCGTCGAGACCACCAGGCCGCTGTTCTGCGCGGCGGCGTCCACCATGCGTCCGGCGACGTGGGCGGCCCCCATGGAATGCACGAACCGCGAGTGCTCGGCGCCGTGAAACACCAGGTTCATCACGGCCGTCTGGCGGATGCCGCGCAGGCGCTGGAACATCTCGGTGTCGATGATCGATTCCAGCAAGCCCTGGAACGTCCCCCGCGGGAACGTGATGTCGCCGTGAACGGGATCGCGGAAGGTGCGCGGACGACGCGGGACGGCGGAGGTCATGGGCGGCGGCCGCTAGCGTACCTCGCCGCGCGGAGAGGCGCCGCCGCGGCGCAGGTTTTCGAGCAGGTGGTCAGGTTGGCGGTCAAGTCCTGATGGCGGGAACCGATACCCCGATCCCGACGAAACGCGTGGGTTGCCGGGAACTTCACGGTGGCTTCGCTTGCGGGCACGCCGCCCGCTCTCCTATAACAGATGTCTCTTTTTCCCCTTTTCCACGAAGGTGCGACGGATTCCCCATGCGTGAAGTCATCGACACACCGAGTGGCGCGTTGCGCGCCCGGGCCTCCCTGCGCGCGCAGGCGATCTTGCTGGGTGGCCTGCTGGCGTTCGTGGTCATCGTGTTCGGCATCGACCGGCTGCGCGGCGCGCCCGTCGCCGTGGGCGTGCTGACGGCGGTTCCGCTGGCGTTGATCCCGGCGGTGCTGTGGATGGTCTACTTCTACCTGCGCGACATTCACGAGCCCGAGCCGACCCACTACGTGGTGGGCGTCTTCCTGCTGGGCGCGCTGGTCGCGGCCCCCATCGCCACGTTCGTCACCGACGCGCTGTTCAAGGTGTCGGCCTGGGGGACGCTGCCGCGCTTCGGGTTGACCGAGATGGTGGCGGCCTTCCTGGTGCTGGCGCCGGCGCAGGAGGTCTCGAAGTACATCGTCGTTCGTTACACCGTCTATCTGTCGGCGGAGTTCGACGAGCCGATGGACGGCATCGTCTACATGACGGCGGCGGGGCTGGGCTTCGCCACGGCGTTGAACATCGTGCAGATGACGCGCGCGCCGCAGCTGGCGCTGACCACGGCCGCCATCAACTGCGTGACCACCACCCTGGCGCACGCCAGCCTGTCGGGCGTGGTCGGTTATGCCCTCGGTCGGGCGAAGTTCATCGGCTCGGAGGGGCACCAGACGCGGGTGCTGGCGCTGGGGCTCGGCATCGCCATCGTGCTGTCCGGGATGTTCACGATGATCGAGGCGGTGGCGACCCGGCGCGGCCTCGACTACCGCCCCGCCTGGGGGCTCGGCTCGGCGGCGGTGTTCGCCATCCTGGTGTTCGCGCTGCTGTCGGTGCTGGTCGACCGGCACCTGGCGCGCTCGCCTTACGCGCGCCGCTCTCATGGCGTGCCCGAGGTGACGCCATGATGATCTCGCAAGGGACGCGGGTACGCGCCTACAACGGCATGCTGGACGTGCTGCGCAAGGGGAACCTGGGCGCGCTGCTGGTGCCGCTGCTGTTGCTGCTGGTGGGCTGGGGGGCGCGCGCCACGCTGTCGCGCAAGACGGTGAAGTACAGCTGGCGCGGGGTGACCCTGGCGCATCCGGTCGGCTGGGCGGTCACGGACAGCCCCGGAGAAGGCGCCGACGGCAACAGCGTCGTGCTGGTGAACCTGCTGGGGCCGGGACGCATCAAGCCGCGGTTGACCTTGCGGGTGGAGCCGATGAAGGCGAAGCCGCCCACCGCCGCGCCGACCGACGACAGCGCTCCGGCCGAGGCCGCGCCGACGGCCGAAGCGCCCGTGGCCGAGCATCTGCCGCTCTACTACGAGATGGCGGAGGAGCCGGTGCAGGTGGGGACGTTCTCGGGGACACGGGTCGACTCGGCCTTCGCGTTCACGCCCAAGGCGCTCCCGGGACGCAAGGGGGATATCCCCGTGGTGATGCGGGCCATCGATCTGGTGGTCATGCGCGGCGTCGACGCGCTGTCGGTGCAGGTGGCGGCGCCCATCGACGACTTCGAGGCGCAGCGGCCGAGCCTCGAGTCGATCATCGCCTCGCTGAACCTCGATCCGATGCCGGCCGAGGCGACCCCGCCCGACGAGCCGGTCGCCGACGAGAAGGCGGGCGCCAGCGCCGTCACCGTGACGGGGCAGATCGTCGACGCCCAGAGCGGGCTGGCGGTCCCCGGCGCCATCGTGCTGTTTCTGGCGCCCGGCACCAGCGTGGGCGACGTCGACGACGACAACCTGACCCGGGTCGCGTACACGACCGGCATGGCCGACTCCACCGGACACTTCGCGGGCACGCGGCCGCTCAGCCGCGCGGCCCACTACGGCGTGATGGTCGTCGCCGACGGCTATCGCTGGATCGGCACCGACGATGCCGTGGCGGTGGGTGAGGACGGTCCGCTGGCGATGGACATGGGGAGCATTCCGCTCCGGCGGCGCTGACGGCGTTGCGCCAGCCGAGATTGCCTTCGGCCAAGGTCGACGGTTCGACGCGGCGGGCGGTGCTGAAGGCGGGCGCGGCGGCCGCCGTGGGGAGCGCGGCGTTCGGCTCCGCCGGTTGCTTGTTCCCCGGGCCCAGCGTGGCCGACGTCTCCGACGTGCGGCGCGCCGGCGTGCCCGCGCCCGACGTCGAGGCGCTGCTGGCGAAGATGACGCTCGACGAAAAGATCGGGCAGATGACGCAGGCCGATCGCACGGCGTTGCAGGACGGCAGCGAGATCAACAAGTACTTCCTCGGCTCGGTGCTGAACGGCGGCGACTCGCTGCCCGTCCCGAACCGGCCCGGCGTGTGGGCCGACATGACGGACGCCTACCAGAGTCAGGCGCTGTCGACCCGGCTGGGGATCCCGTTGCTCTATGGCGTCGACGCCGTGCACGGCCACAACGGCGTGCACGGGGCGACGATCTTCCCGCACAACATCGGGCTGGGGTGCACGCGCGATCCAGCGCTGGTGGCCGCCGCCGCGCGGGTCACGGCGCTGGAGGTGGCGGGCACCGGCGCCGACTGGACGTTCGCGCCGTGCATCGCCGTGCCCCGCGACGAACATTGGGGGCGCACCTACGAAGGCTTCGGCGAGATGCCCGAGCTGGCCGAGTTGCTGGGGCCGGCGGCCATTCGTGGTTATCAGGAAGCGACGGACGGATCGGCGATTCTCGCCTGCGCCAAGCACTTTCTCGGCGACGGCGGCACCACGCGCGGCAAGGACCAGGGCGATACCCGGATCAGCGACGAGGAGCTGCGACGGCTCCACCTGCCGGGTTACGTGGCGGCGGTGAAGGCGGGCGTGGCGACGGTGATGGTCTCGTACAGCAGCGTGAACGGTCAGC
>DASYCK010000017.1:0-19364 GCA_036500205.1 Polyangia bacterium
CGGCAGCTCGTAGTCGGGAAAGGTGCCTCCGGGCGCGATGTCAGGGCGCATGGTGGGATCCTCCAGCTCGACCAAAGATAGCCAGCCGGCTGAAAGAGGCCAGAGGCAACCTCGACGGCGGGGCGGTCAGGCGCCCGCGGCGCGCTGGATCACGACGTGCGTCGCAGCGGGGCTGGACACGTGCTCGGTGACACGGTAGCCGAGCGCGTGGAGGTCGAGGCCTTCGAACAGCGATTCGCCCGCGCCGAGCAGCACCGGCGACATCGCCAGGTGCAGCTCGTCGCAGAGCCGCGCCCGCAGGTATTGCCGGATGGTCGCCGCGCCGCCCCCCAGGCGCACGTCGGCGCCGCCGGCCGCCTCGCGCGCGCGCCGGAGCGCCTCCTCGATCCCGCCGGTCACGAAATGAAACGTCGTCCCGCCCGCCATCTCCAGCGGGCGGCGCGCCTGGTGGGTGAGCACGAAGACCGGCACGTGGTACGGCGGTTCCTCGCCCCACCACCCGCGCCAGCTCTCGTCCGGCCAGGGGCCGCGCACCGGACCGAACATGTTGCGCCCGAGGATCCAGGCGCCGACGTTCTCGAAGCCGCGGCGGGCGAAGTCGTCGTCGACGCCCGTCGTGCCCTCGGCACCCGCGCCTTCGCCGTGCATCCGCTGGAACGTCCGCGTGGGGAAGACCCAGCGGTGCAGCTCCATGCCGTTGCGGCCCATCGGGTTCTGCTCGTCCTGGCCCGGCCCGGCGCCGTAGCCGTCGAGCGACACGGAGAAGGCGTTCACGCGCAGTTTGCTCATCGCGCAACCCGCTCGATCTCGGCGCGCAGGCGGCTTTCGCGTTCGCGGATCTCGGGCGTGGCGTTGTCACCCAGGTCCTCGAACTCGTAGAGCGGCCGCAGCTCGAGCACCCCCTCTTCGCCGGGCATCGGCTCAGGGCAGCGTTGCGCCCAGGAGACCGCCTCCTCCATGGAGCTCACGCGCCAGATCCAGTAGCCGGCGACCAGCTCCTTGGCTTCGGCGAACGGCCCATCGACCACCGTGCGCCGGCCGCCCGCGAACGCGATGCGCTTTCCTTTCGCGCTCGGCTGGAGGCCGTCGCCCGCCACCATGACGCCCGCCTTGACCAGCTCTTCGTTGAACTTGCCCATCTCGTTCAGCAGCTTCTCGCTCGGGAGAACCCCCGCCTCGCTGTTCTTGCTGGCCTTCACGATCACCATGACTCGCATCGTCGTCCTCCGGTTCGGGGTCTTCGGCCGGTCGTCTCGACCTGCCTTCTGACACGACGACGAACGGGCGGTGGAGAAATCGACACCGCCCCCGATCTTTCTCATCCGCGCGAGATGGCTCGGGATCCGGCGCCCGTCGCGGGCGCGCCTCGGTCCCTGCGGCCTGAACGGCGATACGCGACGTCCCGCACGTGGGGCGCAATACGTGATCCGTGAACGGTGGTGTTGACGCCGACTCGTCACACCGGCTCGCGATCGTATTGGCACTCTTCGGGAATGTTCATGCGTTTCCGTCGGCGGTTGAGCCGGGGGATGGGGAAAGGACCAATCATGACGAGACCATCGGTTACCAACGTTCGCAGTGTTTCCGCAGTTCTTCTTTTGTTCGCCGGCATCGGATGCGCGCCGGCCCCGGAGGACGCCGAGTCCATCGCGGCGGTTCGGTCGCCAGCGCCCGTCGCGGCGGCGACCAGCGCTCCCGCTGATCTAGTCCCCTGCGCGGCCTGGGCCGACACGGTCGTTGGGAACACCGGCAGCGTCATCGTTGGGCGCGGCGTCCTCGTCGATTCCTATCAATCCAGTCAGGGGGCTTACGGCGGCGCCAACGTTGGGCGCGCGGCCGTCGTTCAGGCGGCGACCACCATCGTGAACAATGGGGGCGTCATCCACGGCACCCAGAAGCAGCACGCGCCGGCGGGGTTCGCCGTGGTCCCCGTGCCCGCGGGCGCGAAGAACCTTCCCCTCGGGGCACGGGCTCCGGGCGCGCTCAACATCAACACCGCCGCCCAGAGCCTCACGCTGGGGCCGGGAAACTACGTCGCGTCCAGCATCAACGTCGCGGCGCCGGGAGCGATCAACGTCTCGCCGGCCGGCGAGGTCCGCATCTGGGTGACGGGAACGCTCACCCTCGGCGGTAACCTGAACCCCAGAGGCACCCCCAAGAACCTCGCCTTTCTCGTCACCAGCTCCGGGTTCGTGAACGTCAACGGCGGCGGCGCGCTGTTCGGACTCCTCTACGCCCCGACGTCCACGTTGACCGTCAGCTCGCCGGTGTTCGGGACCGTCATCGGCAGCAGCGTCACGCTCAACTCGGGCTCGGCGGTGCACTTCGACCAGAGCTCCGTCTGTCAAGCCAACAGCGCGCAGCTGGACCAGTCGTTCATCACCGGCAACGATCTGAGCGCCGGCCTCTACGGCCGCCCGGTGTTCGAGGCCCAGTCGTACACCGCCGGCCTCACCGGAACCCTGCAAGGGGTCGCCATCGACGTCAGCGCCATCGACGTCACCCAGGTGGCGCGCATCCAGATCGAGGCGATCGTGAACGGGGTGCCGAGCAACGTCGTCCTCGGGTCGGCGCGCGCAGCCTCGGGCGGCGACCTGGCCATCACCACGGTCATCCCGTTCTCGACCGCGATTCCGCAGGTCGCGGGCCAGCAGTACGCGATCCTGGTCGACTACCCGGACGCGCCGCCGTTCGTGAACGGCATCGAGAACACGGCGTCGTGGAACGGCTCTGACGGCAACCTCTATCCGGCCGGGACGTTGTTGTCGACGTTCGACGGCGGCACGACCTGGCAGTCGTTCGCCAGCGACGGGTTCGACCTGCACTTCCAGACGTTCGTGATCCCCAACTGACCTGGATCGCGCGGTCAGCCGGCCCGACCTGCGGTTCAAATAGGCAGCAATAGAGGAGTAGGTCAGACGTCAGGCGGCACGGCCGTCTGACAACCCTGGGCCCTCGTCGCGACCACGAGAGTGGAGCATCGTGACGAGGGCCCGAGCTTTTGGGGAACAGATCGCCGCACCATGCGGGTTACGGTTCGTCTACTCACCACGTTCGTCGCACTGGCGCTGATCGGCGTCTCTGGCGGAATTGCGCGGGCAGAGGCCGCCGAGGGGACGCCGTCGCAGACGGGCTCGACCGGCCTCTATCGCATGGCGACCGTCGCGGACGTCGGCTCGGGAACGGTGCGGCCCGCTTTCTTCGGTGAGGTGGCCCGGTCGACGAACCTGCTGGTGCTCAATGACGTCGATACCCGCGTCATTACGCGCCTGGCGGCGGCGGCGGACTTCGCCCGGCGTGCGGAGGTGTTCGCGTCCTTCTCCTTCTCATACAATCGCGACGAGCAGCCGATCCCCGACGCGCCGACGATCCTGAAGACCGCGCTCGTGCCGGACCTGTCGCTGGGCGCCAAAGGGGTCGCTTGGCGGAACGACATCTTTGTGGTCGGGGGCGAGCTGGGTGCGCGGGTGCCGATGAGCGCGTCTGCTCTCCCGGAGGCGATCTCGAGCTGGGTCGACGTCCTGGGCTCCGCGTACCTTTGGTCGGGCCAGCGCTCGTCCGTTCGTGCTCACCTGAGCATCGGTTACTACTTCGACAATTCGCAGAAGCAGCTCGACGTGAACAACCTCACGGAATCGGACATCGAGGTGCTCACGTTCGAGCACGCCACCGGGACCGATCGGTTTCGTATTGCGCTAGGACTGGAAGGGGCGTGTCAGGGGCAACGCTCGCCGTTGGTCAGGCCATTCGTGGAATATCACTTTGAGCGCGAGAGACACACGCCCAACGACCGTCTTTTGAGCGAGGCCTTTGAGGGGGACAACCAGCAATGGCTGACCCTTGGTCTGAAAGCCGGAATCGGTCCGCACCTGACAATCGAGGCCGGCGTCGATGTCGCGACTGTGGCGGCGGGAATCGCGTTCACGCCGCCGTTGCCGCCCTTTGACCTTTGGGCGGGTTTGACGGTACCGTTTCAGATCTCGGGACGCGGACAGCGATGACTCGGGGGGACCGTGGGGCCACTGGTCTCTCGTGGCGATGGCTCGTCGTCACAGCGACAGCGATGGGTATGTGGGCTTGCCAGCCAGCTCCGCTCTGTCCCGACGTGTACTCGAATGTGGCGGTCTCCGTTCCGGCGGGGACCTACGCGCCAACCCTGGCGCCGTTCGCGCCGATCAACGCCACGATCGCGACCAGCGCGACGGGGACGACGGTGTCGATCGCGGGCAACCAGGGGACTGTCAGCTTCGGAGGGCGAGGGCCCTTTCCGGCGTTCGTCTACAGTCGGACTCCGTTTCCTGCCGCGAACAGCATCGTCTACACCGGTCTGGGCGTGGAGACCGGCACCTGGTATCCGTTCTTCCTCTACTGCTCCGCAGACGGACGTCTGACCAGGTTCTACGGCGAGATGACTGACCGAGACATCGCCGTGTTTGATGAGGTGGACGGGACTTGCACCGACAAGGGCGTGCCCTTCCTGGCGCAGGTGTCTCTCCCGGCGAACACGTTGTCACCTGTCGCGCTGACGTGTGGGTTTTCGGTGCACGGCCCGGGTTCCTCAATAGACCTCGAGGGCTCGCAGAACGGCACCGTCACGTTCCGCGGAACTGACTCCATCGCGCTGCCGTTTCACACGGTCGACTGCAGGACCGATTGCGGGACGCCGGGCTGGTTCGAGATCCACATGATCGTGTGGAATCAGGTCCAGCAAACGGTCGGCTTCGAGATTGTCTATCTTTTCGACTCGGGGGTCACCACCGGCGACGGGATCGAGCTGCCCGACGGCAACATGACCACCCAAGGTACTTTTACCGGGGCGACCTGGTCTCTCTCGCGGTGAAGCCGACCCGCGGGTACTCTGGTATCTCGGGTGGCCCGTGGCGATGGATCGTGGTCACAGGGATTACGATCGGGGCCGGGGCCTGTCAGCCAGCTCCGCTCTGTCCCGACGTGTACTCGAACGTTGCGGTCTCTGCCCCGGCCGGGACCTACGCGCCGTTCGTGGCGCCGTTTCCGCCGATCGACGCTGCCACCGTGGCCGGCGCGACCGGCACAACGGTGTCCATTGCCAGCAACCAGGGAACCGTCGGCTTCGGAGGGAGGGGGCCGTTTCCAGCGTTCCTCTACATTCGGATTCCGTTTGCTGCGGCCAACAGCACCCTCTACGGCGGTCTCGGCGTGGAGAGCGGCACGTGGTATCCCTTCTACCTCTACTGCTCCGCTGACGGACGGCTCACCAGGGTTTACGGCGAGATGACGAACCGAGACGTCGCCGTAGATGACAACGTGGTGGGGACTTGCACCGACCAGGGTGTGGCCCCCATGGCGCCGGTATCCCTCGCCGCGAACACGCTTTCCCCGGTCGCCTTGACGTGTGGCTTCTCGGTGCACGGCCCGGGTTCCTCGATCGACCTCGAGGGTTCGCAGAATGGCAACGTCACGTTCCTCGGGACGGACTCCATCGCGCCGCCGTTTCACACGGTCGATTGCAGGACCGGTTGCGGGACACCCTGGTGGTACGAGCTCCACACGATCGTGTGGAATCAGGTCCAGCAAGCGGTCGGCTTCGAAATCATCTACCTCGACGACACGGGGGTTAGCACGGGTGACGGGATCGAGCTGCCAGACGGCAACATGACCACCGAAGGTGCTTTTCCGGGAGCGACGTGGTCACTCTCGCGGTGAAGCTGACCCGCGGGCATCCCGGTGTCGCTGGTTGCCCATGGCGATGGCTCGTGGTCACAGGCACTACGATCGGGCTCGGGGCCTGCCAGCCAGCCCCGTTCTGTCCCGATGTGTACTCCGACGTTGCGGTCTCCGTCCCGGCCGGGACCTACGCGCCGGCGGTGGCTCCGTTCCGGCGATCAACGCGGCAACCGCGCCCGGCGCGACGGGACGACGGTGTCGATCGTGAGCAACCAGGGGACCGTCACCTTGGGCGGGCGAGGGCCGATCCAGGCGTTCGTCTACAATCGGATTCCGTATGGCGCGGCCGGCAGCATCCTCTACAGTTGTTGTCTGGGCGTGGAGAGCGGCACCTGGTACCCGTTCTACCTCTACTGCTCAGCAGACGGACGTCTCACCAGGGTCGAGGGCGAGATGACGGATCGAGACGCCGAGATCGATGACGAAGTGGACGGGACTTGTACGGACCAGGGCGTGGCCGCGATGGCTCCGGTCTCTCTTGCCGCGAACACGCTGTCACCTGTCGCTCTGACCTGTGGGTTCTCGGTGCGCGGCCCCGGCTCGTCCATCGACCTCGAGGGCTCGCAGAATGGCAACGTGTCGTTCAACCTTTCCAAGGTTGTGGTCGAGACGGGCAGTGGCCAGCCGCAGGGCTTGAACTTCCCGGGTGGATTGGAGCCGCCGCTGAACGCTCCGCCGACGGGAGCACCGGCCGCGCAAGCTCCGGCGCACCCGTGAGAGACCGCACGTCGGGGTGCGCGACCGTCTTGGACACCGTCACAGCCCCGCGGCAGGTTTTAAACAGGGCGCCGCGAAGGGTCGCAATCCAGGCGGCCGTATCGTTGGCACGACAGGTGAAAGTGGATGGCTAGCATGAGGCTCATCAATCTCGTGACGGGCAGCGCGCTCGCGGTCATCTTGTTCGTCGGCGCCGGCTGCGGCTCGCCCCACGGCGGCCCCGTGCCGCTGAGCGAGTTCCCCAGCCCGACGCTCACCGTGAAGTATGACGCCGGCGGCCTCTTGGCGACGCTCGTGTACCCCGACATCGCCCGTTGCGACCTCCTGAACGATGACGCTTACGCGACCCTCAACGGCCAATCGGTCCCGCTTTTCCGGGGGTCGGTGCAGGTCCTGCAGAACGATGACGACGGGTCGGTCATCTGCACCCAGCCTTACGTGTTGCTCGACCCCTTTCCCTCCGACGTGGCTCCACCCTGGACCCTCGAGATCGGCGACCCGTCGGAGGTGCTGTCCGTGACGTTCGCGCCCAATTCCATCAGTCCCTTCACCGTGGGACCAGGGATCACGCCGGTGCTGACCTCCTCGAACGACAACCTGACCGTCCAGATCCAGCGCCCGTCTGGCGGCTCGACCCCCGTCCTCGCCCAGTCCACCTTGACCAGCGCCGACGGTCGGTCCTGGCCGAGCGTGGGCGCGGTCGGCGACTCCAGCATCGTGTTCGGCGAACCCATCCCCCCGGGCTGGCCCAATGGCTCGATCACGGCCCAGATCGAGATCGAGTATCTCGCGACCGCCTACGTGGTCGACTGCCAGGCCCCCAAGTGCTCGATCGTCCAGGAGGGCGACTGCGGACCGTGGTCGACCGTCCCCGGCGATCCGGGGCCGGGCGTCCCGTGCGCGGGCGTCGTGATCTCGTCGACCACGACCGTGCTCTCGACCGAGCTGGCCTGCACGTTGAACGGCCCTTGCAATTGAGCGCGACCGCCCCAGACGCCACGGTCAGGGGGTGATGCGGCCGATCTTGTTGCCGCCGGCCTCGGTGAACCAGAGGTTGCCGTCCGGGCCGGCCACGATGTCCTCTAGGAAGGCGTTGATCGTCGGCACGGTGAAGGGCGTGACGACGCCCGCGGGCGTGATGCGGTCGACCCGGTTGCCGTTCGTCTCGACGAACCAGAGATTGCCGTCCGGGCCGGCGGCGATGCCGCCCGGCTCCGGCACGGAGATGCCGGCTGGCACCGAGAACTCGTTGGTCACGGTCCCATCCGTGCCGATGCGGCCGATCTTGTTCCCGACCTCCTCCGTGAACCACAAATGGCCGTCGGGGCCGGTGACGATGGCGTACGGCCCCGCCGACGCCGTGGGGACGGAGAACTCGGTGAAGGTGGCCGGGGGGACGGCGCGCACGATCTTGTTTCGGTTTTGGTCCACGAACCAGAGGTTGCCGTCGGGACCGGCGGTGATGCCTCGGGGCTCCGAGCCGCTGCCGTAGCCGATGCTGCCGCCTTGCGACCCGCTGGTGGACATGCTGGCGATCGATCCGACGTTGAGCTGCGTGACCCACAGCTTGCTGTCGGAGCCGACGGCGATCCCGATTCCGCCCTGGAAGGTCCCCGGGAGGGGGAGCTCGGTGATGGTGCCGCCGATGGTCATGCGGCCAACGTTGTTGCCCTCGTACTCGGTGAACCAAAGATTGCCGTCGGGGCCCGTCACGATTCCCGATGGGAATGAGGTGGCGCTGCTGGGGATCTGAGAGAACTCGGTGATGGTGCCGGCGGTGGTGATGCGGGCGAGCCGGTTGCCCAGCCCCTCGGTGAACCAGAGGTTGCCGTCGGGGCCCGCGGTGATCTCCTCGGGCTGGCTCTTCGCCGTCGGGACCGTGTACTCGACGATCGTCCCGGGCGTGCCGGCGTGCCCGGCCGTTCCGGTGGCGCCGGCGGCGCCGCCGCCGTGTCCGCTCGCGCCCGCGGCGCCCCCCGCGGCGCCCCCCGTCCCGGTGCCGCCCGCGCCCGCGCTTGTGCCGCCAGCGCCCGCGCCGCCATGGCCGCCGGCGCCCGCGCCCGCATGGCCGCCGCCACCCACGCCGCCCGCGCCGGCGCTGCTGCTGCCGGCGATTCCGCCCGATCCCGAGCCGCCGCTGCCGACGCCGGCCGCGCCGCCGGTTGCCGTGCCGCCGCCGCTCCCCGCGGCGCCGCTGCCGCCCGAGCCCGTGATCGGTGAGCCACCACTCCCGCCGGTCGCACCACCCGCGCCGGCGCCCGCTCCGCCTGCACCCGCCGCTGCTCCGCCCGCGCCCGTCTCGGACACGCACCGATTCGAGAGGCAGGTGAGCCCGACGTCGCAAGTGCTGTTCCCGAAGCAAGGACAGCGCTCCGTGCCGGTCGGGCACATGGCCGTTGCGCCCGAGCCGCTGCCACCGCAGGCGACGACCAGGACGGCCAACGCGGCGAGCACCCCGCAATACGCCGCCGCCGAGTGATCTCTCTCGCGCCCGCGGCCAATCTCATTCTTGTTCATTTGCACCCCGTAGACTCTCATATCCCCGCGCCCGGCTACTGGCCCGGAAGCTAGCCGCTGACGCGCGGCGCGAATTCGGCATTCTGCGGTCACACTCGGGAGGGGCGATCCGTCAGGGGGGCAGGAGGACACGATGAAGTACGTGCTCTTGGTGTTTCAGGGAACCACACCTCTGCCGGGGACCGACCGCTGGAAGGCGCTCTCGGCCGCGGAGCAGAAGCAGATCTACGCCGACTACGCCGAGCTCAACGAGACGCCGGGGATGACGCCGGGCCTTCCGCTCGGGCTGCCGGAGGCGGCGCGGACCGTGCAGGTGAAGGGTGGGAAGGTGACGGCGAAAGACGGGCCGCATCTCGCCGAAGGCGTGAGTGGATTCTCCATCTACGAGGCGGAGAGCATGGAGGCGGCGATCGCGCTGGCCGCCCGCATCCCGGCCGCCCGACTGGGCGGCGCGGTGGAGATCCGGCCCGCCGAGAAGTATTGGTAGGGGATGCCGACGATGAACGGGGGGGACTGGCTGGCGAAACAGTTCGACCAGAGCCGCGCGCACTTGCGCGCGGTGGCGTTCCGGATGCTGGGCTCGGCGGGCGAGGCCGACGACGCCGTGCAGGAGGCCTGGCTGAAGGTGAGCCGCGCCGGGACGGCCGGCGTCGAGAACCTCGGTGGCTGGCTGACGACCGTCGTCGCCCGGGTCTGCCTGGACATGCTGCGCACGCGCCGCGCGCACCGCGAGCAGCCGCTCGGGCCGGCGGCCGACGCCGTCCCCAGCGGCTCCAACCCGGAGGCGGAGGTGGCGTTCGCCGACGCGATCGGCCCCGCCCTGCTGATCGTCCTCGACATGCTCGCGCCGCAGGAGCGGGTCGCCTTCGTGCTCCACGACATGTTCGATCTGTCATTCGAGGAGATCGCGCCCATCGTCGACCGCACGCCGGCGGCGGCGCGCCAGCTCGCCAGCCGGGCCCGGCGCCGCGTGCATGGCGCCGCGGCCCCCGCCCCCGACGTCGCGCGGAATCGACAGCTGGTGGAAGCCTTCCTGGCGGCCTCCCGCGACGGCGACTTCGATCGCCTGCTCGCCGTGTTGTCGCCCGACGCCGTGCTGCGCGCCGACGCGACCTCGGTGCGGGTGGCGGTGGCCTATCAGGATCGCGGCGGCCCGATGCTGACGCCCGAGGTGCGGGGTGCCGCGCAGGTGGCGAACGCGTTCAAGGGGCGCGCGACGGCGGCGCTGCCGGCCCTCATCGAGGGCGAGGCGGGGGCGGTGTGGGCCGTGCGCGGTCAGGTGCGCTCCGCGTTCGTGTTCAGCATCGCGGGCGGCCAGATCACCGGCATCGACCTGGTGATGGACGAGGAGCACCTCGGCGAGCTCGATATCGAGATCGGCTGAGGGCTCAGGCGGTCACATTCTGGGGTTAGGTTCCGTCAAAGAGGCAGGAGGATTCACCATGAAGATCAAACTGACGACCATTTTCGTGGACGACCAGGAGAAGGCGCTGCGCTTCTACACGGAGGCGCTGGGCTTCGTGAAGAAGGCGGACTTCGCCAACGGCCCGTACCGCTGGCTGACGGTGGTCTCGCCCGAGGAGCCCGAGGGGACCGAGCTGCAGCTGGCGCTCAACAGCGACCCGGCGGCGAAGACCTTTCAGCAGGCGATCTTCAAACAGGGCCAGCCCGCGACGATGTTCTTCACCGACGACCTGCAGGCCGACTACGAGCGCATCAAGGGCCGGGGCGGCGAGTTCACCGCGCCGCCCTCCGACGTGGGCTATGCGACGATCGCCAAGCTGACGGACGGATGCGGGAACCTGATTCAGATCAACCAACTGAAGCGCTGGTAGTCAGCGGGACCGCCGGGCGCCCGATTTGGCGGGCGGCGGTCCGCGCTACTGAAAGGTGATGCCGGAGACGAACTGGTTGATGTCCCAGCTGGCGTCGGTGTCGGTCTGGCTGGTGACGGCCTTCCCCTGCACGGTGAGGTTCTTGAAGTGGACGCCCGCGATGTTCACTGTCGACGACTTGCCGTGCAGGCTGATGACCTGTTTGACGTTCGAGCTGACGTTGGTGAAGTAGGTGTCCTTGTACGTGCCGGTGTTCGCCGCCGTCCGCCAGGTCGGGGGCACGTCCAGCGCCAGGTTGATGAGCATGCTGTCCGCCGCCTCGACGCGGATGTTCGAGAAGGTCGCGTTGCTCACCACGGCCGTGTCGTAGGCCTCGATGGTCATGGCCCGGCCCGCCCGCACGATGTCGATGTCGTCGAAGGTGATGCCGTCCATGCTCTGGCCGACGCTGTTCGTGCCGATCTTGCAGCCGACGGAGTTGTTGTAGACGACGACGTGCTGGTGGGTGAGGTTCTTGGTGTTGATGACGCCGGTCGCGTCCTCGTTCTTGGGCGCCATGCCGTCGTCGCCCGTGTAGAGGAAGGCGTCGCTGAGCAGGCCGTTGGTCGATTCGACGAAGTCGACGCCGTCGGTCTGGTTGTAGCCGCCCACGGCGCTGGGCCGGCAATTGACGACCTTGTAGTTCTGGACGGTAACTTGGTCGCTTCGATAGACGAGGGTGTTCCAGTAGCTCGAGTCCACCGAGGTGATCCCATCGACCAGGATGCTCGAGCTCTGCTCGATCTTGAGGAGGTTCGCGTCCAGGTTCTGCCCGCGGATGTAGTGGCCGTTGCTGTCGAGGGTGCCGCGGCCGAGGATCTTGGCGTTCTGGATCTGGTACATGCGGACCAGCGCGTGCTGCGCGCCCTCGATGTTGATCCCGCCCGAGCCGGTGTTGAAGTCCGCGGTGTTGCTCGAGCCGTAGAGCTCGGCGCCACAGGCCAGGTACATCGTCACGTTGCTCTTCATCCACAGCTCGCCGGTCAGGTACTTGCCGGGCGGGAAATAGAGGATGTTCTGGGTCGCGGTCGACGCGGCGTTGATGGCCGACTGGATCTTCGAGGTCATCAGCGTCGCGCCGGTGCTGTCGACCGTGTAGTCGGCGATGCTCTTCACGTTGGCGTCGCCGAGCTTCGGCGGGTTGGTCTCCGCGGTGTCGAGGAGGATGAAGAGCAGGTCGAGCGAGTCGACCTGGAGGATCAAGTAGTTCGGGCCGGTGTTGAAGGTGATGGTGTTGCCGCTCTTGGTGGCCCCGAGGTTGCGGCTCTTGGGGCTGAGGGTGAAGGCGCTGAAGCTCTGCTTGACGGTGACCGCGACGGTCGCGGTGCCAGAGCCCGCGAGGGAGCCGTGCGCGTAGTGCACCTCCATCTCGGGCGAGAACTTCGTCAGCTGCTCGACGAACAGCGGCGAACCGTTCACCGTCACGCTGTAAAGCGGGCTGGCGGTGGCGTTCGGCAGGGTGGGGCAGGCGACCAGCGTCGTCGTGCCGGCCGCGCCGGCGGCACCGCCCGCTCCCCCGCTGCCCGCGCCGGCGCTCCCGCCCGAGCCATTTCCGCCCGAGCCGCTTCCACCCGAGCCGCTCCCGCCCGAGCCCGTCGCGCCGCCGCCGCCGCCCGATCCCGCGGCCCCGCTGCCCCCCGCGCCGCCACTCCCTGGCGCTCCACCCGACTGCGACGAACCACCCGTGGCGCCGCTCGTACCGCCGCGACCCGAGCCCCCCGACCCCCCTTGGCCCCCCGCGCCGGGGCTCCCGCCGGAGGGACCAGGCCCTCCGCCGCTGCCGCCGCCCGTGCCCGTCTGCGACGCCCCGCCCGAGCCACTGCCCGAGCCGCCTTGCCCGCTGTTCCCGCCCGAGCCGCCTTGCCCGCTGTTCCCGCCCGAGCTTCCCGTCGTCGAACCACCCGACGTGTTCGAGCACGCGCCGAGCATGGCGATTCCTGCAACCAGTGAGATGAGGTGTGTCCGTGGCATCGGAAACTTGAATTCCCGGATCTCTCGGAGATGATCGTCATTGTCCCAGCGTCGCCGTGTTTGTCACCGGATTTCGTTCCGAGCATCCGAGTAAGCAGTCCCTGCCATGAGCCCCGCCGACCCGTCGCGCGCCAGCCAGTCCTTCGTGGAGAAGGCAGGGGAGGCGTGGGTGCGGCTGCAAGATCGGACCGACGCGCTCATCGATCCGCTGGGACGCGTGGCGCTCGAGCGCCTGGGCGTCGCCGCGGGCGAGCGCGTTCTCGACGTGGGGTGTGGGTGCGGCCAGACATTGCTGCAGCTGGCCGACCTCACCGGCCCGTCCGGGCACGTGCTCGGCGTCGACATCTCGCCGCCGATGCTGGCGCGCGCGCGGGAGCGCCTGGCCGGGCGGCCCGGCGTCGACTTGGCGCTGGGAGACGCGCAGGCGTACGCGTTCACGCCGGGGGCGTTCGACGCCGTCTACTCGCGATTCGGCGTCATGTTCTTCGACGACCCGCGCGCCGCGTTCCACAACCTGCGGGGAGCGGCGCGGCCGGGGGGCCGGCTCTCGTTCGTCTGCTGGCAGGAGCTGGCCAAGAACCCCTGGGCCGCGCGCCCACTCGAGGCCGTGATGCGGCACCTGCCGGCGTCGGCGATGCCCGACCTCTATCACGCGGGCCGGCCGGGACCGTTCTTCCTGTCCGATCCGGCGCGGGTGCGCGCCATCCTCGGTGAGGCCGGGTGGAGCGACGTCTCGCTCGAGCCGGTCGAGAGGTCGCTCTCCTACGGCGGCTGCGCGACGCTCGACGAAGCGGTGGCGTACTCGCTTCAGATCGGTCCGGCGGCGCGCGCGACGGCTGAGGCGCCGGAGGCGCTCAAGCCGGCGCTCGAGCTCGCGCTCCGGGAGGCGCTGGCCCCGTTCGCGGACGCCCGAGGTGTGTTCGTGGACGGAGCCGCGTTCGTGGTCGGCGCCCGCGGCTGACAGCGCCGGGTGTATTCTCGGGAAGAAGCTGCACGACGGCCGGTTCCCGTCGTCGGTCGCGGCGGTGGATCATCATGCGCAGGCTCGCGGGCATCGGCTTCCTGGTGTTGGGGGTGACGGCGGCGGCACCGGCTGTTCGAGCACAGGTTCCGATTCGCGCCCAAGCTGACGAGTCGCGCGAACACCTCCTTGCCGTCGGCCTGAAGGCGGGCCTTCTCCCCCCAATCCTCACGGTCGTCGAGGTCGTCACGCGACCCCGTCCGAAGCTCGCCCTCGGTCTGTTCGGGATGTACACCTCCGGTGTCGGCCTCGGCAACGGCGCCGGGCGCACCTCGCTGGGGGGCGAGCTGGGTATCGAATTCCGTGGAGGCCGGCGGAACACGCCTTATGTGTCGTTCGCCTACGACTACTACCACGCGAGCCCGGACGCGAACGGAGGCTGGGAGACGTCGCAAACCGCTTACCTCACGGCCGGCTACCTCTGGAAGGCCCGGAGCGTCGAGCTCTATGTCGGGGGTGGGCTGTTCATCCTGCTGGCCGACGACCTGCCGCCCTGCACCGGCCTCTGCCTGAACCGCAACACGTCGCCCTTGCTCCCGACACTCGAGCTCGGCGTCCGTTTCGCGTTTCTGTGAACGGACCGGACTTCAGCGCGCCGCGCTCGCGGGCGCCGCCATCACGGGGATTGCGCCCGGCGGCGGACGTTCGCCGGTCAGACGCCAGCGGCGGAGCTCGCCAAACGCCGACCGGATCTCCTCGGTGCTGAACCGATCGTGGCCGCTCTCGGGCGTGTACTGCTGCGCGAAGAAGCGCCCGCGTCCGGCCAGTTGGACCAGCCCCGCGTAGCGATCGGACGGATACCGCACGATCATCGGGTCGTAGATCGCTTGCAGCGACAGCAGCGGGCGCTCGAGCCGACCGGTCGGTGTGTAGTCCCGGACGGCCAGGACCCGGGCGCGCTCGTCGGCGCGGTATCGTTTGACCCCGTCGTTGACCGCCACGTCGTCGCCGGTGCCGGCGTAGATCGTATCCTGGTTGTCGTAGGGGTTGCCGCCCCAGCGTCGCTGCTCCTCGCCCAGGATGTAGGTGAAGAGGTCGAGGTTCATGGCCTGCTCCTTGTTCGAGCGCGCCATGGTGAAGCGGCGGAGTGTCGCGGACGCTTCGGGCTTGCTGTCGAGGAGCCGCTCGAGGGCGGCGGTTCGCTCCCAGGTGGTCATGAAGTCGGCTGGGACAAGGGCCGGTGACGGCAGCAGGTGACCCGGAAACAGATACTCGAACAGCACCAGCGAATCGAAGGCCAGGACCTTGTTGTAGTCGAGCGTGGGGCCGAGCGGCGCCGACATGGAGAGACCGCCGTCGTAGGTCGTCGGATAGGTCTCCATCAGCATCATCGTCACCGAGCCGCCCAGCGACGACCCGCTCACCCAGGTTTCGCGCGGAGCCCCGAATCGCGCCGAGAAGTGGCGGCGCAAGGTCTCCGTGTCCCGGAGCGCCTCCCGGACCGCAAACCCGCCGGCGGAGTAGCCCGACTGCGCCACCGCGTACCCGAGCGGCCCGAACGCCTGAACCATCTCGTCGGGGGCGCGCGCATCGAACCGCACCGGGGCACCTCGGTAGCCGTGGCAGTACATCACCAGCCCGCCGTTCCAGCCGGCGGGGATGTCGATCCGGTAGGGCGCGCCGTGGAGCTCGCCGACCTCGGTGGTCGGCCCGGTCGGACGGTGCGGTCGGCGCGACGCGCAGGTGGTCAGGCAGACGGAGAAAAACGTCGCCAACGCGGTCGGGAGCAGAGTCCACCGCGCGGTCCGGCAAGGTGGTCGCATCGTCCAGAGGGACACCGTCTCGGTGCCCGGGTTCCCACGAGATCCCTCGCAGCTTGGGCTCGGCGAGGACGGTGCGGCAACGGGCACGCTCCTCGTCGGTCGCCTTTGCCTGCGTCCGGGGGTCACTCATGGCGGGGCTCATTGGTCGTTCGACCGGTCACTTGAGGCGCCCTTGAGCGACAATGGGCGCATGGCCGGCTTCACCGAGCGCCGCGCGCGCCGAGAGGCTCGAATCGAGATCTCGATCTTCGTGGTGCTGGTCGTGCTCGCGGCCGTGCCGGTCTTCGCGGGGCGATACCTCCCGCTCTTCGACTATCCCGCGCACCTCGCGGTCCCGGCGGCGCTGCGCCACCGTGCCGTTCCGGCGACCCGGGTCTCCCAGCTCTGGACCCTGGATCTTCGCCTGGTTCCGAACTCGCTGCACTACGCGCTCACCTACCTGGGCTCGTTCGCGATGCCGCTCGAGACCGCCTCCCGTCTGTTCGTCGCGCTCTTCTGCATCGCCGCCCTGCCGCCGGCGGCTGCGTTTCTGCTGCGTACCTTCGGGCGCGATTGGCGGCTGGCGGCGTTGGTGGTGCCGCTCTGTTGGAGCCGCTGTCTCTGGTATGGCTTCATCGGCTACTGCGCGGCGCTTCCACTCTCGCTGGTCGTCCTGGCACTGCTCCAGCGCGATCTTCGCCGGCCGGAGCTGCGGCGCGAGGCGATCCTGGCGGCGCTCGTGGCGCTGCTCCCGTTCGTTCATTTCTTCGTCATGGTCTTGACCCTCGTTCTCGCCTTCGCGCTGGTGCTCGCGCACGGGGTGAAGAGCACGCGCCGAGCGAGGCTCTGGCGATCGGTCATGCCGCTGGCGACGGGGCCCTCGATGATGGCCCCCTGGTTCCTCGGCAGCTTGCACAGCGGGCCGCAGCCGACCGGCGGGGCCGCGGCCCACCTGTTTGCTTCGCGCCCGCGCGCGGCTGATTACCTGGCGCTGCTTCACCATTGGTTCATCGAAGGATACACGGGACGATTCGACGACGTCCTGGCCGTGGTGATCGTCTTGACCTTGGCGGCGCTGATCGCCTATCCGACCCGGGAACGCGCCGCCGAGATCGTCGGTGCCGCGAGGCACTCCACGGGCGAGCGTTTCATTCCGCTCGTCTCGTGCGCCGTCCTGGGGGCGCTGTATTTCCTGTTGCCGTTCGAGATTCGCGCTCCCTTTCATTGGTGGGGGATGAACGTGCGGGTCCTTCCGCTCCTCTACGTTTGGCTGCTGGTCGCCGTGCCTCCCGGCCGGTTGGACGGCCTCGGGCGCTTCCTTCTGGTTCCCGCTGCCGTCACGACCGCGGCGTTCTTGATCTACGTCGCCGTCGACGTGAGACGGACGTTCAACGGCCCCGAAGGCATGGGGGGATTTGACGAGGTGGTCGCGCGGATCCCGCCGGGATCGTCGGTGCTGGGGCTCTATACCGACTATCGCCAGCCGCCGCACTACGCGCACTACCCGTACCACTACGCCTCGTGCTACGCGGTGGTGCAGGGTGGCGGCGTGGCGGCTCCCTTCATTCCGATCCCTCAGTCGTGGACCAACCCGCGCGTCGTCCCCGACTACCCGGTGGCGGGTGACGCCGCCCTGTTTCAGTTCGAGCGGCACGCCCCTGGCTTCTCGCACTTCCTCGTCCGCACCTGCCTGGGCGACCGTTGCGTGCCGGATCCGCTGGAGGGGAGAGCCGAGGTGCGGCGCCTCGCCGAGAGCGGACGCTGGAGGCTTTACCAGTGCGCGGCCGACCCTTGCGGCGCGACGGACGCTACGTGGTCCCCCCAATGAGACGATGATATGCTGCTGGCATGTTTAGCTTAGAGCGTGTGTGGCGGGGGTTGCTGGCGCTGGCGATCGTGGGAACGATCCCGCTCTCGATCTGGGGAAGCGGTTGCAGCTCCCATCCCCTCGTGCAGCCCGACGCCTCCGGAGAAAGCGGCGGCGCGCCAGGAATGGGCGGAGTCTCCAGCGGTGGTTCGCCGGGGAGCGGCGGCTTGCCGGGCAGCGGCGGACGCTCCACCGGGGGCGCGATCGGCACCGGCGGAAACGAGACCCCGCGCGACGCATCCGTCGACGCGCTCTCTGCGTGCTGTTCGCAGGCAGAGGCCAACGCCGAGGAGTGCACGCCCGACGGGCAGCAACTCAAGATCTGCAATTATCACTTCAGCAGCAGTGACACCAAGCAATGTGCCGGTGGTTCAATCGGCTCGTACGCCTACATCTGGCTGGTTCAGGACTGCCCGAATGGCTGCGCGATGGGCAGCGGAACGGGCGGCGCCTCCGGAACGGGCGGCGCCCTCGGATCGGGCGGGACTTCGGGATTGGGCGGCACTTTCGGGGCGGGCGGTAGCGTCGGGACCGGCGGAATCGTCAGCCGCGCCTACTGCCAATAGAGGCGGCGTCAGCCGCGCGCGAGCTCGCGGTGTAGCTCCGCGAACGCGGCGTCGGCGGTCGCGCGGACGAACAGATCGTCGCGCTGGGGCGCCTCGACGGGGTAGGGGATGGCGCCGCCGTCCGGCGCGACGTACGCCTCGGGATCGATGAACAGCACCCGCAGCCCTCGCGCGCGCGCCCGCATCTGGACCAGGCGGCGATCGGCGTGCACGCCGATCACCAGCAACGATCGGGCCCGGGGATCGTGGGCGATTGTCGGGTAGTACGGCCCCCAGTCGTAACGGCGCAGGGAGATCTCCGGCAGACTGAGGTCGGCGCACTGGCAATCGAAGTTGTTGGTGATCACCGGGCCGACCAGGAAGCCGCGCCGCCAGAGATCCTCGAGCCGCCGGTAGAACGGCGTCGGCGTCGCGGTCAGGCAGGCGCGGTAGATCGCGGTCATCTCGCGAAACTTGGCCTCCGGATCGCGGAACAACGTCAAGAGAGCGTCGTCGCCGGCGCGAAAGATGAAGCCGTAGTCGGCGCGCGAGACGCCGTAGATGCGGTGGAGCGTCGACAGGTGGGGAATGCCCGCCTCGATCGAGGGCCCGCAGCCGAGCTCGACTTGCGCGGGAAGGTGCTCGGCCAGCCCCGCGGCGCCGACCAACCGCGGCTCCTGGCGCTGGAGCTTGTCGCGTAGGCCGACCCGGTAGAAGACCTGCCACGGGCGGCGCTCCCAGTCCGCAGGGAGCGCGTACCCCTCGCTGCGGATGATCACGTCCAGGCTGGCGTAGCCTTCGGGCGGGGCCTGCTCGTGCGCCAGCTCCTCGGGGTGCGCGTCCCGGTGGCACACCATCGCCGTCAGATCGCCCCGGCGCCAGCGCTCCTCGGGCGCGGTGGCCGCCTCCCGGCGCCAGCCGCCCTCGACGAGACCCGCCGCGATCGCGGCGCGGTACTCGTCGATGTGGTCGCGCGGCAGACCGAGGATCAGGTGCAGGTAGGCATGGCGAAGCACGAAGGCGCGACCTTCGAGGCCGTACTCGTCGTAGAAGTGGACGAGGCGCTTCTTGCGATCGGCGTCGCTTTGCCAGCCGGAGAGGCGCGCGTTGGAGGCGTGCTGGTGCCGGCGCCAGATCGACTCCGTGAACCGGCGGTGCCAGCCGCTCTCGTCGGAGTCGATGTGCAGGCGATAGCGCTCGAGCTGCCGATCGGTCAGATCGCGCTGGACGATGAAGGGGAAGTTCACGACAGCCTCCGCGCCACGGCGAACAGATCCGGACCGCGGCCGCTCTGGTAGAGCCAGGCCAGCGCCGGCGGCGAGAGCACGTCACCGAACAAGTGGATGCTGCAGCCGCTCTCGCAGAGATGAAGGCGGAAGCCGGCCTCCGCGAGCATGGCCCCGA
>DASYCK010000018.1:0-13811 GCA_036500205.1 Polyangia bacterium
GGCGTTCGTGAACGACCCGGACAATCAGGTCCACGCGTACGTGGACCTCACGTCGCCGGCGCTGTGCACCTCGTGGCCGGAGCAGGATTTGACGGCCGCGTTTCAGCAGACGAACGACTACCTGTTGCGACAGGCCCACGAGCTGATCGTGGCGCGCGATCCCGCTCGACGTCACACGATGGCGGGCGTAGGGGCCTGGGGCCTGATCGGGGCCTGGCAACGAATGTGGAGCGGATCGCCGCTGGCGATGACCTTGACGCGACCGCCGGTGCTGGATCGCGGCGTCGCGCTCGGCGACGACCCCTGTCCGCCGCTGTTGATGGCCAGCCCTCCGTTCTCGTTTGCCGGCCCTGGTGAAAGTCAACGCTCCTCCCTGCCCGAGAGCGACCCGCGCGTGCCGGGGCTTCACGAGATCGATGTTCGCTGGAGCGGGCGGGCTTGAGTCGCGGTGGGGGTTCGACTAATCTGACGGTGCCGAGAATCGACAACCCAGGGAGGGCGCCATGGCACGAGGGGACATCGAGGCGTTTCTAATCGCGGCCAGCTCTGATCCGCGCTTGCAGCGCGCGCTCCAGGAGTCGCCTGCGCAGGTTCTGGCCAGTCTGGACGAGGCCGAACGCGGGGCGCTGTTGTCGGGTGATTCGACCCAGATTCATTTTGCGCTGGCGACGGCTTCCACCGACCGCGATCGCAGCATCGAGCCTGGACGAAGTATCACCCCGGGAAAGCTCGTCGAAGATAGGCGCGCCATGGAGCCGGGGCGAAGCATGGAGCTGGGGCGAAGCATGGAGCCGGGGCGAAGCATGGAGCCCGGCTTGGCAACGACGGCGGAGTCTCGGCTGCGTCCGCTGTAAGCCGGGGCCGTTGGCAACCAAATAGGTCCAGAGTCGTGTCACGCGGTTCACTTGTCGTGTGCGGAACCGGGACGACCAGCGTCGCGCACCTGACGATCGAGACCGTGGGACATGTCCGCGATGCGGAGGTGGTGTTCTATCAGACGAGTGATCCGCTGACCGAACGCTGGCTGCTCGATCAGCGCCCAGACGCCCAATCCTTGTCTACCAGCTATGCGGTTGGCAAGGCGCGCCGGGACACTTACGCGGAGATCGTAGAGCGCATCCTGACGCCGGTTCGCGCTGGCCGACGTGTCTGCGCGACGTTCTACGGCCACCCGGGCATCGTCGTTGAATCAGGCCACGAGTCGATCCGCCGCGCGCGACTGGAAGGCTACGACGCCCGGATGTTGCCCGGGATCTCGGCCGAGGCTTGCCTCTACGCGGATCTCGGCATCGATCCGGTCACCCACGGTTGCGTGTCGCGCGAGGCGACAGACTTCGTGCTCTGCGACCAGCCGGTCGATGCCACTCTTGATCTCGTGCTCTGGCAGGTGGGCTTCATCGGCCGCATGGACTATCAAGAGCGCTTCGGCACCGAAGGATTTCCCATGCTGGTGGAGCGGTTGCTCGAGGCGCATGCCCCGGATCACCTGGCCACAATCTATGAAGCGGCCAGCTTCGCGGTGGCCCGCCCGCGCATCGACCGGATGGCCCTCCGAGCGCTGGAGCCTTCGCAGGTTACCGCCTTTTCGACGCTGTTCGTGCCCGCTTCAGCGCAGGTGCTCCACGATCCGCGCCGGGCGGCGCGCCTGGCCGCGCTCTGCGCGGGTGGCATCGGCGTCGATCACTGAGCGGGCGGCAGCCGCGCGCGTAGCGGCGCGAGGCACGCGTCGGCGTCTGCCGGTGCTAGGGCATCGAGCAACACGCGCCGGCGCAGATCGTGTCCGGGCCAGCGCCCGATCGCGCGGGACGCGTCCAGTGCCCGGACCGCCGCGTCGACGCCGGTCCGATCGAGGAGGTCGAGCCCCCCCAGCGCGATCGCCTTCGCGTCGAGCGCGGTGAACGTGGTCGGGGTCCGCTTCAACATGAGGTCGGCTGTCGCAACGGCCCTGTGGAACGCCGCGCCCGCCGCGCCGCGATCTCCCTGTCGGAGCGCGACGATCCCCAAGATCGTCTGGGCCCCCGCGTTGTTGAGGGGCACGTCGTACTCGCAGGCCTTCTCGGCCGCCAGCCGCGCGTCGGAGAGCTCCGTCGCGCTGTCGAGTAGCCCGAGTGCCAGCGCCGTGCGCCCCCAGTGGCGCAGCAGGCCCAGCCCGTCGGTGTCCGCGATCTTGATGGATTCGCGCGCCATCAGACATCCAGTCTCGAACTCGCCACGATCGACGTGATACTCGGCCAGGTTTGCCAGGTGCAGTCCCTCGCCCGGGCGGTAGTGAAGGCCCCGTGCCTCGTCCAATGCACGGCGTAGTCGCGCGCCGGCCTGCGTGCCGTCACCCTGGTAATGCAGGATGATTCCCGAGATTCCCAGCGCGTAGTTGTTCTGCAGGCGATCGTCGGGGGTCGTGCCGGTCGGTTCGACCGCCTGGAACAGCGTCAGGACGCGTGCCGCATGCTGGCTCGCCTCCTCGAGTCGCCCCTGCCACGTCTTGCACGACGCCAGGCGCTTGTGGACCTTCATGGCGAGCCGCCGCCCGTCCGCGGCCGCCGCTGCGCCGACCTTCGCGATGATCGCCAGCGCGGCCTCTTCGGCCTGCACGGCGACATCGATCTCGTTCAGGTAAAATCGCGCGTTCGCGATCTCGTGCCGGCATCGGGCCTCGACCAGCAGGTCGTGGTCAGCGCAGGCGATGACCAGGGCCTCTTCCACGCTGACGATGGCTCGTTCATACGCGCCCATCTCGGCGTGAGCCGTGCTCAAGCTGAGGAGGCACCTCGCTTCCAGCGCGCGATCGGAGATCCGCCCACGCAGTCTGTGGTGCTGGAAGACCACTTCGGCGCTGTGACCCCACTGCATCAGGGATGTGTCGATGTCGAGCAAGACCTTGGCGCCGTCGTCGTACTGTTCGCCGCGGTACAACAGGTCGAGCTCCATGAGGGCCGGGTCGAGGTCGGGGCGCGTCCGCCAGTCCGCGGCCGGTCCGAGCCGGCCATGAAAATGGCGTGCGCCCTGGCCGAGCAGCGCGAACTGGGTGAACCGCTCGCCCGGCGGTGCGTCGCGATCGGCCGGTACGCCGCGCGGGACAGTCGAAAGCGCATATTCGCGGTCGGACGTATGAAGCTCGTACAGGCGGTCCGCGCTGTCCACGAAGCGCAGCTTGACCAGCCGCGCGAGCAGGCGCGCGCCGTCGACGCCGCCCAGGTGAGGGTCGACCAGTGCCCCCACCGCGGCGGGGTCCACCGCTTGTCCGTAGACGGCCAGGGCCTGCATGACCCGTTGCTCATCCGGCGGAAGGTGATCGAAGGCCTCGCCCACCAGCTTCTCGAGCACGAAAGCCTTGCTGCCATCGATGCCGTGCAACAGCTCCTCCAGGCTGGCGCTGGAGCCTTGTGACAGGCGCTGGTGCACGGCCAGCAACGCCCGAGGAAATCCCCTCGTCAGCACCACGGCCCGCGTCAGCAGGTCGTCCGATGCGGCACGGAGGCCCGACGAGCCATCGTCCTCGTTGTCGAGATCCTTGAGGAGCTGTCGCGCGAACTCGGGCGGCAGTCCCTCGTCGATACGGATCGTAGTCGATCGTCCGGCCTCGATTTGTTCAAGCAAGCTCTCCGGCGGGGCCTGCGTGGTGACGACGATCTTTACGCCGTGCGGATCGGGCGTCATCGCGATCTCCGAGAGTGCCTGGCGGAGCTCGGTGGCGTCACCGGGGACCTCTTCGAAGCTGTCGAGCAGCGCAAGCACGGGTCGACTTCCCAGGCAATCGAGGAGGCGGGTGAGCTTGTGCCGGGTCGAGAGTTGAGCGTCGAACAGATCGGCGTCGAGCTGGCGGTCCGGGCCAGCCAGGACCCTCAGGCCGTTCAACAGGTTGGCCAGCGCCAGCCCGATCTCTTGCCGGTCCTTCGGGCTGAAGTAGAGAAACGCCGGGCGCTGGTCGGGGTTGGGGAGGCTGTCGATGGATTCCTTGATGGCGTTCGCCGCGATCGACGTCTTGCCGATCCCGGATCGACCGTGGATGACGAGGATGCGCTTGTTGCTCTGCTCGAGGAATCGTTTGACCGACGCGCGGTCCCGCTCCCGATCGAGGAATCTCTTGGCGGTGTACTGCGCAAGCCTGGCGTCGGACAGCCCGACGACACCCTGCGTGGCCGCTCCGGCAATGAAAGGGGAGGAGGCTGCGGCGCTGGATGCCAGCGCCGGGGCGGGGAGCTCCGCGGCCAGGCGCAGTCGCACGTCATTGATGTCGGCCCGCACTGCCTCGAGCTCGCGCTCGAGGTTGGCATGGGACAGGGCGTCCTCTTCGCGATTCAGACGATAGTTCAGGTAGTAGGCTTGGTCTTCCAGAAGCTTCAACTTGCCTTGGGGCGAGCGGAACCAGCGCAGGTTGCGGAGCAGGTCGCCCATGCCGTCTTCGAACGATCCGGTGAAGTAAACGCGCTGTCGGTTACCGAGCATGACCGTCACAACCTCATCGGGCTGTTCCAGGGCCGCGTGTTCCAGGACTAGCGGGATGATCAGCTTTCGAAGATTGAGCGCTTTTTGTACCTCGCCGATGCATCCCGATCCCCATCCCGATCGCTCGAGTACGCTGTTCATCGACAAGACATACAGGAACGTCTCGGAACGCGTGATCGCTCTCGTGATCTGGGTTGGCCAGCCCGAATGAGGGTAGCTCTTCAGCTGGCGACGGTCGATCCAGGCATGGAGAGGGGGCGTCTCCTTTTCGAGCTCGTCGGCGAGCCGGTCGACGAAGGTCTTGACCACGTCGTCTCGGGCATAGGAAATGAAATGTATCGGCTCGTCCATCCCGTCGTCTCCCCCGAGCGAATCATATTACGACACGCTTCCGGTCCTCCGGAGGACGGAGGCCTGGCCGGCGGTCTCGTCGACCCCCGATAGCTCGAAGATGCGCTTCTCGATGGCGTCCCGGCACACGCGGCAAAAGGTCGCCGCGCACGAGTTGAACATCATGCACTGGACCTCGGGCCGGTACATGCGGTGCGCGCGGTAGAGGGCCCCCTCGAAGGCGCCCACGCGGCCGAACAGTGGTTCGGACGCGAGCATCTTCGCTTGAGCTTCGGCTTGCGCACGCATCTGGTCCGCCGACATCGCGCCCCCGACGACCAGCGCCTCGTAGTCGGCCTTTCCCCAAGGGGAAGGAAGCGGCATATCGGCGGCGACCAGATGATTCCATTTTGGCGTGCCGTCGAGCAGGGCGCTGACGTTGGGGTGCCAGGGCTCGGTGATCACCGAGGATGTCTCGTAGGGAACGGTCGCGGCGTAGTACTCGTCACCGAGGCCGGCGAAGGAGTGGCCAAACTCGTGCAAAAGGAGGTAGCGAATGCGCGGGTTGTTGGCAGCCAGGATGGCAAATCGATTGAACACGCCGCCCCCTCCGTACTTCTCGGTGTTGCAGGCGATGATCAACGTGCTGCAGGGGACACCGTCGATGAGGCGGCGAATGCCCGCGTCGTCGAACGGAAGCACGTAGCGATCCAGTCCCAGCGCGCCATACGTGGCCCCGACGACGGTCCGGCGGGTGAGGGACGCGCCGCCATCGGAGATCCCCTGATCGGGTGAAGGGGCGAACACACCGCGCACGTTGAACCGGTGCGACAGCGTGCGATAGGGTTCCACGGCGAAGAGCTCCTCCGACAGACGCTGGCACGTCTGGAAGAACTGTTCGGCGTCCCCGGCGCCGTAGCCCTCGGCGGCGAACAGCAAATCCACCCGTCGATCCGAGGGGCCGGTCACTGCCAGGTCGCGAACCTGACGGTCGGGAAGCCCTTCGGCCGGCTGCAAATTCGCCGGATCTAGCCACTCCTCGTGCATCGCTTCGAATTGACCACTCTCGCCACGTCGATCGACGCGGAGGCGGACCCGTTCCACGGGCTGCGGCACCAGGAACGACTCCACGAAGCTCCGGCGGCTGACCTTGGCCTCCGCGGTCGTCATCCACTCGGCGAAGATCGAGCCGAACGGCACCTCCACCATTGATGCGCCGTCGTCATCGACGAGACAGCAGCGGTAGTCGCCGAGCCCTCCCGGACCTGTCGGGGGGGCCATCGTCGCCCTGGCGCTGTCTCGCTCGCCAGCATTCATGTCGGTCGGCCCCGGCCCCGACCACAGGCATCGTGCCAGGCGGATCTCCTCGGCGCTGGCGTTGCCACCGTGAATGAGGTCGATCCAGATATCACGTCCGGTGAAGCGTCGGGCGATGTCACCCACCGGCGTTCTCGAGCAATTGGGCCGCCAGAAACTGATGCATGCGAGACTCCAGGTAGGCCCGGTTACCCGGCTTTCTCACGCTGTGGCGCTCGTCCGGGAACAACAACAGGTCGTACTTCTTTCCCCGGATGTTCAGGGCCTCGAGGAGGCGCGTCGTGTGCTGGAAGAGCACGTTCTCGTCGCGCAGCCCATGCACGATCAGCATGGGCCCCGGTCGCTCCGGCATGTCCGCCAGCAGGGACGCTCGTTCGTAGATCTCGTGATCCTCCGCGGTCTGCAGCGGGCCCAGGTACCGCTCGGTGTAGGCGGTGTCGTAGAGCTGCCAGCTCACCACCGGCGCGCCGACCACCGCGGCCTTGAACACATCGGGCGCTCGAAAGAGACAGCGCGCGGCCATGTAGCCGCCATAGCTCCACCCGTAGACGGCCACGCGCTTCGGATCCACCGTCCCGCGATCAATCAGGAATCGGACCGCGCGCACCTGATCCTCGACCTCGATCTGCCCGAACCTGCGCTCCAGTCCTTTCTCGAAGCCCAGGCCGCGCCCCCCCGTGCCTCGGTTGTCGAGCTTGAGCACGGCGATGCCCGCCCGGGCCAGGCGTTGCGCGCGCAGATCCACGGTCAGATCCCACGCGTCGCGCACGGCCTGATGGTGAGGCCCCCCGTAGACGGCCACGGCCAGGGGGAAGGGAGCCGCGTGAGGAGCCGCCAGGGGGAGGTAAAGGGCGCCGAACAGGCGCCGCCCGTCATCGGCTTCGAGCTCGAGGAGTTCGGGGGGCTCGATGGTCGGCGCCGGCCTCCGTCGATCGCGCGGCAGGTCGGCGATGGTCGAGCCATCGCGCCGCTGCAGCCAGGCGCGGGGAGCTGAACGGAGTCCGTGGTGGGTGCGCACGAAGACCTGTGACAGTCTGTCGGCGTGCGCGTCGTTCCAGCCGACCTGATCGGAGAGTCGGAGAGCCACGCCGCCGCCGTCGAGCGCCGCCGAAAAGAGATCCTGACGCCTCGGATCGTCCGTGAACCCGGTGAAGAAAACCGTCCCCGTTTCAGGGTCGGCCGCGACCAGCCGCCGTACCCCTCCGGCCGGAGCCGCGATGAGGCAGGTTTCGTTTCCCCCCGCGTCGAGCCGCTCGATTTGGGGAAGGTCTCCCCGCTCCGACACGCGCAGAAATCCACCGTCCGGCAAGAACCTGGGCTCGCCGTGAAGGTTCAGCCACGGGCTGGCTCGCTCCGTCGACAGCAACTCGGGGGCCGCCTTTTCGTCCGCGATCCGCAGCAGCAGTAACTCGCGCTGATCGCGCGCCAATACCTGCACGACGATCCGCCCCTGGGGATCGAACTGGGCGGTGGCCAGGTATTCGCGCGCAAACGAGCGGAGGTCGATCCAGCTCACCTCGCCACTCGCCACGTCGACCATGCCCAGTCGCCAGCGCGCGTTCGCCGTTCCCGCGTAGGGGTATCGGTGTCGGATCCCGCCACGGCCATCGGAGTCGGGAAGCACCGTGCTGGCGACGGAAGTCTCGTCGACCTCCACGAAGAGAACACGCAGCCCCGAGGGATGCCACCAGTAACCGTCGTGACGGCCCAGCTCTTCCTGCGAGATGTAGTCGGCCACGCCGCAGCGAATCGTCTCCGTTGCGGACGTCGTCAGCCGTCGGGGCTGACCGGGAGCGGCGACCGACCGGGGCATCGGGGCCAAGTCCAGACACCAGAGGTCCCCTCCCTGCGTGAAGGCGATCCGTCCCCCGTCGGGCGAGAGCTTGAAGCTCTCGACCCCCTCGGAACGGAGGACCACCGTCGCGGTCTCGGCCCGCACGTCGTACGCGGTGATGCGTCCGGGCGCGGGGACGAACAGCGTGGCGCCGAACGGACCCCAGGAGACCGTGTCGACCCCCACCCGCAGCTGCCGCCGACGCTCACGCGCCAGCTGCGCCTCCGAGGAACGTTGCTCGTCGGACAGTGCCGCTTCGGACGGCGGAACCACGCATCTTGTCTGGCCATCGGCGACGGACGTCACCCACAATCCGCTGTTCAACGAGCCGTCCTCGGACCAGAGAAACGCGACGTGGGTTCCGTCGGGTGAAAATTGAATGTCCCCCGGCATCGCCAAGCCCGGGTACGGTACGCGAGCCACTTCCTCGTCGGAGATGAAGCCTGGCAACGTTGCTGTCATGGTTCTTGGGCTCGGAGCTTGCGCCAGTGGGCGACCGTAGTTACTGTAATTCGATGCGCGTGGGCAGGTGCCTCGCGAGAACCCGAGCATAGATCCCGATGATCATTCTGGCTAACATCAAGGTTCTCTACGACGGGAAGTCGGGGGCCTCTGCTTCCGTTCACCGCACCGTCGATCTCTGGATCGACGGTGACCGGATTCACTCCCTGGTGCCGAGCGGGCGGCCGTTGCCCACCGGCGACGCCGTGTCGGTGGTCGACTGCTCGAGCTACACCGTCGCCCCGGGCCTGGTGGATTGCCATGGTCACGTCGTGCACCTTGGTCTCAGCGACGAAGACGAAGTGCGGATCAACGGCGCCAACCAGCTCCTCTACGTCGAAAAGATATTGCACACCTCGCTCGTCGACGGCGGCGTGACGACGATCCGTGACGTGGGTGGCGCGACACACGCCATGAAGAAAATGGTCGACGACGGTCTTGTCATCGGCCCGCGATTGGTGATCGCCATTTGCATGTTGTCCACCACGGGAGGGCACGCCGATTTTCGCGGGCACGACCGTTGCCATAGCTCGATCTCCCGACTGTGGCCGGAAGGTCCCGGCCGGCCGTCGAGCATCGTGGACGGTCCGTGGGAGTGTCGGAAGCGCGTGCGAGAGATCGCCGCCTGCGGCGCTGACTTGATCAAGCTCTGCACCAGCCCGGGTGTGGCGTCGCCATCAGATCAGCTGGAGAACCAAGACTTCACCCCCGAAGAGGTGAGCGCCATTTGCTCGGAGGCCGCGGCCCGTGGCCTGCGTGTGGCGGCCCATGCGCATAGCCGTGCCGGTATCGAGCTGGCGATCAAGAACGGTGTCAGCGACTTGCAGCACATCTCGTTCATGGATGAGCGCCTGGTGGACATGGCGGCCAAGCACGGCTGCACCGTGACGCCGACCTCGTGGGTGTTGCAAACACTGTCCGACAGCGACGGCTTGTCGCCCTTCGTGAGGGAGAAGGCGAAGCGCGTGGCGGAGGTGCATGCGAAGGCGGTCCAGTACGCGCGCGCCGGTGGGCTGAAGATCCTCGGCGGAACGGATCCGGTTTTGCCCGGCATGCACGGCCGCAACTACGTGGAAATGAGCGCGCTGATGAACGACGGGTTGACCAACCTGGAGGCGTGGTACGCCATGACGGGGCTGGCGGCGCGTGAGGTCGGTTTGAGCGATACCGGGGCGATCGAGCCTGGATTCCGTGCCGATTTGTTGATCTGCCGGGACGACGTCATCGCGAATCCACGTCTGTTCGGGCGGGACACCCTCGTCGAAGTGATCAAGGAGGGAGTCGGCCATCGGGGCGGACTGTCAGCGCTCCCGCAGCGGCGCTTCGCCGACAACGCGCGCGCCCTGTGGCCTGCTGATTCGCAGCCGACGAGCGCATGAGCCGATAGCTCCTATCTCCCTGAGGGGCGTGCCGCTACGTCAGCGGCGGCGCGGCGGCAGGGGTGGAGGCGGCGTGGCGGTGCGGCCGTCCTCCGGCCAGGCGTGGCGGGGATAGCGCCGCCCCAGCTCGCGGCGCAAGGTCGGATAGTGTTGCCGCCAGAAGCTGTCGAGGTCGCGGGTCACCTGGACGTCGCGACCGTTCGGCGCCAGCAGGTGCAATGTCAGTGGAACGCGCCCCCCGGCGATCGCCGGGCCGCGCGCCATCCCGAAGAAGTCCTGCAGGCGCGATTCAATCCACGGCGGTTGAGCCGGCGCGTAGTGGACGGGCACGGTGCGACCGCCGGGCAGCTTGATGGTGGCGGGAGCGTCGGCGGCGAGCCGCGCGCGCACGGTCGGCGGCAGGGCGTTCGTCATCCGGGTGGCGAGGCCCACTTCGCGGAGCTCGCTGAAGCTGCGCAGCCCCTCGCAGGCGGACGTCAACGTGGCGCGCATCGAATCGTCGTCGACCGTCGGTACCCCGAGCTCGGGCAGCGCTTCGGCGAGCAACGCCAGCCGCGCGCGAAATCCGTCGAGGGCGCCCGGCTCGTCGAACGCGTCGAGCCCCTTGGCGAGCGCGGCCTCGGCCAGCAGACGGCTTGCCGCCTCCGAGGGCTGGGCCGGCCTGACGGTCTCGTCGAGGGTCAGCGCGCCGAAGGTGAGACGGGAGCGCTCGACCACGCGCGTGGTGGCCTGGTCGAACTCCACGCTGTCCGACGCGCGAAGGTCGCTCCCCTCCAGATCGCCCAACCAGTCGGGATCGATCCCGCAGCCAAGGCGAACCGTCGTGGTGGTGCCCCGACCGGTGGCGCTCCGCTCCTCGGCGTCGATCGTCACCAGAAAGTCGCTGTCCGGCTCGTAGCCGAGCTCGGCCGTACCGCCGGCGGCGAGCACGACGGTGCGCGCGCCGACATCGCGCCGGCGCGCCACCCGATCGGGAAATCCCGCCAGGGTCGCGCGCGCCAGATCGCGGTCGAGCTCGTGGCGGGGCCGCGCCGTCGCGCCGCCGCGCTCGGACGACAGCAGCGCGGCGAGCTGACGTCGCGCCCGCTCGGCCGCCTCCGTCGCTCGGGGATCGAGGCCCAGCGCGCGCAGGCGCTGGGGCGCGAAGCGATCGGCGCGTGCCGCCTCGAAGGACTCGAGCAGCGCGATCAGATCGGCGCCGCCGTCCGGACCGCCCCGCCCGGGCGCGCCGCCGCCGCGCCCCGCGGCGGGCATTCGCGCGCCGCGCTCTCGGATGTCGCGCTCGCCGATCAGGGCGGCCAGCGTCGCCCCTTCACCACCCACGCCCAGCTCCTCGGCCGCGACCAGCAGGCGGGCCAGGCGCGGATGCGCCGGAAACCTCAACATGCGGCGACCGCGCGCGGTCAGCGCGCCGCCGTCATCGACGGCGCCGAGCCGACGCAGCAGCTGGTCGGCCACCGTCACCGACGCGACGGGGGGCGGCGTCAGCCAGTCGAAGTCGACGGGGTCGCTGACGCCGAGCGCGCGCAAGGTGAGCAGCACCTCCGCCAGATCGAGGCGGGCGATCTCGGGGACCTCGTGCGCGCGTCGCTGCTCGAGGTCGTGGCGGGTGTAGAGGCGATAGGCGACGCCGGGACGCGTGCGCCCCGCGCGTCCAGCCCGCTGAATGGCGGAGGCTTGGCTTATCTTCGCGAGCGACAGCGTCGACAGACCGCTCCAGGGGGAGTGACCGGCGATGCGCGCCAGCCCGGCGTCGATCACCGTGACGACGCCATCGATGGTGACGGAGGTCTCGGCGACGTTCGTGGACAGGATGACCTTGCGGCGCGGTGAGGGGCCAACCACGCGGGCCTGCGCCGCGAGTGGCAGCTCACCGTGCAGGGGCAGCAGGGCCAGATCGGAGGCGCGCGCCACCTCGGCCAGCGCCTCTTCGCAGCGCCGAATCTCCGCGGCGCCGGGCAGAAAGACCAGGATGTCGCCGGCGGGGCCCTCGCGCAGGGCGCGGCGCACCGCGCCCAGGATCTGCACGGGGAGGGGACGTTCGTCGGGCTCGCGCAGATGGTCGATCTCGACGTCGAACAGCCGGCCCTCGCTGCGCAGCCGCGGGCAGTCGTCGAGGTACGTCGCCAGCGCGCCTGCGTCCAGGGTCGCCGACATCACGCACAGCTTGAGCTCGGGCCGTCGGGTGAGCCGCAGGCGTTGCACGAGCGCCAAGGTCAGATCGGTCGCGATGTGCCGCTCGTGGAATTCGTCGAGCACCACGGTCGAGACGCCGCGCAGCTCAGGATCGGAGAGCAGGCGGCGGGCCAGGATTCCCTCGGTGATGAAGCGGATCCGCGTGCGCGGGCCAGACACGTCCTCGAAGCGCACGGTATAGCCGACCGTCTGCCCGACCTGCTCTCCCAGCTCGTCGGCGACCCGGCCGGCACCGAGCCGGGCGGGCAGACGGCGAGGCTGCAGTACGACGATCTCACCGCCGCGCGCGAACGGCGCGTCGAGCAACGCGCGGGGGACACGCGTGGTCTTGCCGGCGCCCGGGGGCGCCTCGACGACGGCCACGCCGCGGGTGTCGAGCGCCGCCAGGATGTCGGGCAGCAGGGGATCGATCGGGAGGGGGAGCACGCAGGCAGTATCAGGGATCGGGGGTGGGCAGGGCCACCGATCCCCGGCGGCCCACGGTCGGTTTCGAATCGAACCGCTCCTCCTGGAGTGTGTCTCTCTCCTCCTGGAGTATGTCTCTCTCCTCTGGCGCGGGTCTCTCTCCTCTGGAGTGTATCTCTGGTCTGTGTCCGGCTCTTCCGTTTCCCAAAAAGGGCGCACCGCAGATGCTGGCCGTCCGCGGCCAGCATCGAGGAGCGCATTCGCGCGGCCCCGGACTCTGTTTTTGCCGGCGGCGTTCCTGCCGCGCGACCCTGGGATCCGTTCGACAATGCGGCGCTTGGCTGCGTTTCGCGCGGCTTCAGCTCAGCCGTTCGATCGAGAGCATTTGGCCGCGCGAATGCGCTCCTCGATGTTGGCCGCGGACGGCCAACACCTGCGGTGCACTCTTTGGCGGAACCGGAACCGGAACCGGAATCAGATCGGGATCGGATCGGATTCCGGATCGGGAGCGGATCGGAGCGGACTCAAGATCGGGATCGGATCGGACTCCGGATCGGGATCTGGAACCGAGTGGCTAGCTTTCGGTACCTGAGGACGAGGTACCCGAGGGCGAGCCGGAAGACCCGGAAGCCCCCAGCGGGCCCAGGTCGACCGGGACCGGGTGAAGGCCCCAGATCTCGGAGGCGTACTGGCGGATGGTCTCGTCGCTGGAGAAGCGGCTGGCGCCCGCGATGTTGTGCAGGGCGCGGCGCGACCACTCGATCGGATCGCGATACAGCTCGGCGGCCCGCGCCTCGGTGGCGACGTAGTCGTTGAAGTCGGCGCACACCATGTACGGATCCGGTCCCCGCAGGTTGTCGAGGATAGGCTGAAAGCGGTCCGGCTCGCCGAAGCTGAAGAAGCCCGACTCGATGAGGGCCAGCGCCTCCGCCAGGGCCGGGCTGCGGTCGATGTAGCTGCGCGGGTCGTATCCTTGCGCGCGAAGCTGCACCACCTCCTCCGTGTGCAGGCCGAACAGGAAGAAGTTGTCGGGACCCACCTCCTCACGAATCTCCACGTTCGCGCCGTCCAGCGTCCCCAACGTCAACGCGCCGTTCAGCGCGAACTTCATGTTGCTGGTGCCGGAGGCCTCTTTCCCGGCGGTCGAGATCTGCACCGACAGATCGGCCGCCGGGATGATCGCCTGCGCCAGCGACACCCCGTAGTTCGGCAAAAACACCATGGCCAGCCGCCCCTGCACCACCGGATCGTTGTTGATCACCTCGGCGACGTCGTTGATCAGCTTGATGTGCAGCTTGGCCATCGCGTAGCCGGGCGCGGCCTTGCCCGCGAAGATGTACGCGCGCGGCGGCGTCGCAAGGCCGGGGTTGCGCTTGAGCGTCATGTAGTGCCCGACGATCTGC
>DASYCK010000019.1:0-5487 GCA_036500205.1 Polyangia bacterium
GGATACTCACCAATCCCGACGAACGTCGCCTGTTCGAGGAATGGAAGCTCACCGCGATCTTCATGCCCAAGGGATTCACGAAGGAGTCGCTGTGGTCCCAGTTCCAGCTGGTGGTGAAGGCGTGGCAGGAGATCGTCGCCGTCGCCGAACGTGCGCGCCCGGGAGACTGCTACGAAGTGCAACGGAACGGAAAAGTGACGTTCTTCGTCCCGAAGCGGATGTGACCCCATGACCACCAGCGCCCTCGTCCAGAAGCTCTGGAACTACTGCAACATCCTGCGCGACGACGGGCTGTCGTACGGCGACTACGTCGAGCAGCTCACGTACCTCCTGTTCCTGAAGATGGCGGACGAGCAGAGCAAGCCGCCGTTCGACAAGCCGTCGACCGTGCCCGCGGCTTACGCTTGGCCGAGCCTGCTGAAGCGCGATGGCGACGAGCTGGAGGCGCACTACCGGCATCTGCTCGAGGAGCTGGGCAAGAAGAAGGGGATGCTGGGGACGATCTTTCGCAAGGCCCAGAACAAGATTCAGGACCCCGCCAAGCTGCGGCGGTTGATCGTCGATCTGATCGACAAGGAACGGTGGTCGAGCCTGTCGGCCGACGTCAAGGGCGACGCCTACGAAGGCCTGCTGCAGAAGAACGCCGAGGACGTCAAGGGTGGCGCTGGGCAGTACTTCACGCCCCGCGCGCTGATCGCCGCGATGGTGAAGGTGATGGCGCCGAAGCCGGGCCAGACCGTGTGCGATCCCGCGTGCGGCACGGGCGGATTCCTGCTGGCCGCGCATGACTACCTCGCCAAGACGCCCGACCTGGATCGCGCGCAAAAGAAGCGCCTCAAGGCCGGCACTCTGTTCGGCGTCGAGCTGGTCGACAGCGTCACGCGGCTCTGCGCGATGAACCTCCTCCTGCACGGCATCGGAGGCGACTCCGAGGACGAAATACCCGTCGTCACCAAGGACGCCCTTGCTGGTAAGCACGGCGAGTACGATCTGGTGCTGGCCAATCCCCCCTTCGGCAAGAAGAGCAGCGTCACCATCGTGAACGAGGAGGGCGAGCAGAAGCGCGAGAGCCTGGTCATCAACCGCGACGATTTCTGGTCCAGCACCAGCAACAAGCAGCTCAACTTCCTGCAGCACGTCTTCACGATCCTGAAGCAGCACGGGCGAGCCGCTGTGGTCCTGCCGGACAACGTGCTGTTCGAGGGCGGCGCCGGTGAGACCATCCGGCGCGAGCTCCTCAAGCAGGCCGACGTTCACACGTTGTTGCGACTACCCACGGGGATCTTCTACGCGCAGGGGGGCAAGGCGAACGTGCTCTTCTTCGATCGCAAGCCGGCCCAGGAGCGGGCCTGGACGCAGACCCTCTGGATCTACGACCTGCGCACGAACCTGCACTTCACGCTCAAAGAGAACCCGCTGAAGGCCGACGACCTCGACGACTTCGTCGCCTGCTTTCATCAGAAGGATCGGCACCATCGCAAGGAGACCGAACGATTGAAGGGATTCGCCTACGACGACCTGTTGAAGCGCGACAAAGTGAACCTGGATATCTTCTGGCTGAAGGACGAAAGCTTGGAGGAGAGCGCGAACCTGCCCGCACCCGAGATCATCGCCCAGGAGATCACCGATGACCTCCAGGCGGCCCTCGAACAGTTCGCGACCATCGCCGACGATTTGAAAGGCTGAACTGCACGGAGGCTGCGTCCGCCGGACACAGAGCAATCCGCGCTAATAGAACGTCACGTTCGAGACGGTGAAGCTGGCGGCGCAGGAGCCGCCGTCGGTGCCGGTGGGCGCGGTCAGCTGCCAGATGACATCGAAGATGGTCGTGGTGTCCGGCGTCGACTGGGGGGAACCGCCCGACATCGCCGAGAACGGAACCTTGACCGTCGTCGTCGATGGGACCACGGTCGCGAACGGACCGAAGCAGTTCGAGTCGGTTCCCGAGCAGGCGCCGCGCTGCGCGTCGTCGGCGTGGCTCAGATCGGCGCTGAACGAGACGCCGACGGCGAGAGTGCAGCCGCCGAGATCGCCGGCGAAGTCGAACTGGACGCCGGTGTAGCCCGAGCCGTCGACGCAGCTCGTCTCATCGAAGAGCAGCCCCACGCCCTCCCAGTTGCCGTCGAGCGGCGGGGCGAAGCCCCCGGCGATCTGAACGCTCTTCCCGTCGGGCCCGAGCGCAGCCGTCGGCGCCTTCTGACCGGGCGCCGCGTAGGTGAACGACTGCCAGGTGTCGTTGCCCGACCCGAACGTCAGCGTCCCGCCGTCTGCGCCGCCGGCGGTGGTGATCGCGGGCGTGGGGAGCATGACCTTGGGACAGACCACCGAGGTCCCGCAGTTGGTTCCCGGGACCTTCCCGCTGCCGCCCCCCGCGACGGCGGCGTCCGTCGCCGCGGTCGTGGGCGGGCCGGCGGACAAACTCTCCGGGCCCACGCCCCGCGCGCGTTGTGACTCGCCGTAGACCGAGACCGTCGGCGCGCCCTGATCAGGGAGCTCGACGGCGGCGATCGACAAGGCCGGCAAGACGAACGTGGCCAGCGCCGGCGCGGTCGGCAGACCGGTGACCGAGAACGTCACCGGCGCGTCGGACTCGTTCCAGTTGACGACGATGATCTCGGTGGCGTCGTCGGCGGCGTCGCGGCTGGCGTGCGCGCTGACGCCGGCGGGCGCGGTGGTCACCTGCAGCGTCTGGGGACCGGCGTGCTGGGCGTAGAGCGCATACGCGTAGTACTCGGGGCGCGGCACCCGCGCGGGATCGATGAGCCCGAGCGCCCAGTCGTTGCTGTCGGAGATGTCCCACACCGCGGAGGTCCAGAGCTGGAGATCGATCGCCGTCCCCAGCCCGTCCGCGAGCCAGAGCGCGGAGCCGACCGTCCCCGGCGAGGCGTCGAGCACGCAGAAGGTGGCGTCGTAGGCGACGTTCATCTCGGTGATCGCCAGCGGCTTGCCGGCCTGCCCCGCGCGCGTCAGGATCCCCCGCACGCTGGCGATGGTGTTTCGGAACGCGGCGGCGTCGCTGGCGGCCGCCGCGCGCGTCGCCTGCATCGCCTCGAACGGATAGCGGTGGATCGCGACGACGTCGAACAGGTACCCGCAGCCGGTGAGGATCGGCGTCAGCCAGTCGTTGCTGGTCCCGGCGACGTACTGCCAGGAGAGGTCGGGGCCGACGATCTTGATGGTCGGATCGACCGCCTTCATCGCCGCCACGTAGGCGGTGGCGGTCGTGCAGTAGGCGGCCGGGGTGAACCCGGCGATGGCCGGCAGGCTCGAATCGGTCACCCCGCCCTGCGTGGCGTAGAGGTCCGGCTCGTTCCCGAGCGAGAAATATTTGAGACCGTAACCCTTGGTGACGTTGGCGTAGGTGACCATGCCCGCGGCGGTGGCGGCGGTCGGCGGCTGCCCGGCGGTGTCCGCGAGCAGCGGGACCTGAATGATCGGCTCGGCGCCGATCGCCCGCGCGTAGGCCACGGCGTGATCGAAGGCGGCGCCGTCGAACGGATCGGGCGTGTTGGCGTCGTTGTTGTACCCGCCGACGCGCATGTACGCGGCCTTGAGCGGCGCCATCAGCGCGTCGGTTCCGGTGACGTCGTCGCCGTACGACGGCATCCACTGCCAGTAGTTGACCGACCAGGTCGTGGTGCGCGGCGTGCGGCCGGTCGCCGACACGACCAGCGGGCTGGCCGGCGGACCCGCGTCGCTGCCGCCGTCGGCGCCAGCTGGACGGACGCAGAAGTCGGACAGGCAGACGAGGCCGCTCGCGCAGCTGCCGCCCGAGAGGCATCGCCCCCGTTCAGTGCCGGCGGGAGGGGAACTACCCCCGCAACCGATCGCCGACCAGGCGAGCAACGTCGAGAGTCCCGTTGCGGCCGCGCTGCTGATCGCTGTCATGTTCTTCTCCTCAATAGAATGTGACGTCATCGATGGTCAGGTCGGCGCTGCAGGCGGCAGGCGCGCCATCTGTCGGAGTCGCCGGGGGGATCGTGAGCTGCCAGAGAACGAGGATGATCTTCTGCGGATCGAGCGACGTCGCCGGGTTGCCGGAGATGGCCGTGGGCCCGAAGGGCACCTTCACGACCTGCGGCGCCGACGTCACGTCGCCCATGGAGATCGCCGTCTGCGGCGGGTAGTCGCCCGCCACGCCGGTCGCGAAGCCGGAGGTCGTGGCGCGGTCCTGGTGCTCGACGTCGCCCGTGGAAAACTGCATCGAGCACCCGGAAAAGGCGCCGCTCACCGAGAACGACACGCCGGTGAACGCGCTCGCGTCGATGCAGCTCGTAAAGTAGAGGCCGGCGCCGACGTACTGCGGCGCCGCCGTCGCGGCTTGATTCTCGGTGACGTAGAGGGCGCCGCCATCCGTGGCGATGCCGGGCGCCGCCGGGCCGCTGCTGGGATAGACAAAGAGGCCGCCGCCCAGATTGACGCCCCCGTCGGGACCCATGAAGTCGGCGATGAGGCCACCGGCGGGCGCGGGCAGGGTCGTCGCCGGCGTGCAGGGGCGAGCGCCCGCGCCGCCGGTGCCAGCGTTGCCGCCGCCGGCGCCGCCGTTGCCGCCACCAACGCCGCCGCCCCCAGCGCCGGCAGCGGCGGGCTGCACACAGATCTGCGAGAGACAGACGAGCCCGCTCGGGCAAGTAGCGTCCGACGAGCACGAGCGTCCGATGCCGCCCGGCAGTCCGTCGGGGGTGCCACCGCAGCCCGCCGTCACGAGGACGGCAAGCACGACGAGCCAATCCACACCCGTCCCAACCACCGATCGCGTCGACCTCATCACCCCGGAGCCGTCAGCAAACGCGAGGCCAGGCCGCTCACCCCGGTTGCCCGCGCCCTGCGAAGGGGGCCGACCGCCCGCGGACGTCCGCGCGGACGGCGGCCCGAACGTCCGCCGAGGTTGCGTCCGGGCGGCGGCTTGCCGATACTGCCGCCGGCGCCGCCTGGGCGGCCGGAGGTGGATGATGCGCGCAGGGAGAATCGTCGCGACGTTGGTGCTGATGTTGGGAATCGGGAGCGCCTGCTCGAAGGAGGCTCCGCCAGCACCAGCCCCGGCGCCTGCGCCAGCACCGCCGCCGCCCTCCCCGCCGGTGGCGGCCAGCCCGGACGCGGCCGCCAAACCCAAGATGGTGGCCAACCCCGACGGGCTGTCGCTGGCCGATCGGATCGCCAAGCGCCAGGCGGCCGAGAAGAAGCTGGCCGGGGAGCTGGCGGTCCAGGAGCACGATCGCCTGCTCGCCTACGACAAGACCAAGCTGCCGCTTCACAAGGCGGTGTTCGCGGATATCCAGAAGTACCGGGCCGCCTACGCCCACGCCAAGACCAAGGAGGACGTCGAGAACGTCCGGGTCAAGCAGCAGAAGGCGCTGGAGGCGACCGGCAAGAAGATGGCGACGATCGACCCCAAGGGGGGGAATTCGAACGTCGTCACCGACTACGACGTCATGCTGAACGCCATCGCCAACGACTATCCCGACGCGCTCGAGCTGTCGTTCGCGG
>DASYCK010000020.1:0-2686 GCA_036500205.1 Polyangia bacterium
CTCGGGATCGTTCGGGCACCGATCATCGACGTCGGGGATTCCGTCCTTGTCGTTGTCCGGGTCGGGACAGCCGTCTTGGTCCTCGAAGCCGTCCTTGTCCTCGGGCTGGTCGGGGCACTTGTCCGCTGCGTCGGGGATGCCGTCCCTGTCGTTGTCGGGATCGGGGCAGCCGTCGGTGTCCTCGAAGCCGTCGCGATCTTCAGGCACCGTCGGGCAGAGATCGTCGTCGTCCGAGACGCCGTCGCCGTCTGCATCAGGGACGCGGTTCGCCCAGGCCAGCCCCGCGACGGCCCGAAACACGGGCGAGCCGTAGCCGTGCACGAGGCCGGGGCCACCGGCCAACGTGAGGTACAGCTTGCCGATCCGCTGCCTCAGGCCTGCCAGCGCCTCGAGCGGCGACTGATCGCGGTCGGCGAAGGGATTCTTGGCGGCGGTGGCGCCGGCCAGCTCCGCCATCACGACCGTGCGCAATCCCAGGCCCACGCTGGCGCCCGCCGCGTAGTCGATGGTGTCGCCGATGCCGACGCCGTAGAAGGTCTGCGCGCCGCGAAGCTGGTAGCCGCCGCGCGCGCCGATCGTCAGCGGTCCGCGGCGGTAGTCGGCGAACAGCCGGGCGTTGCCGCCGAACCCGTTCTCGTGCGTCAGCGAGCCGCTGCCGGCCGGCAGCGACGCCGTGACGCTGGCCCCCGCGCCCAGCCCGCGCCACGAGCCGAAGTGCGCCTTGAGGCCGACGAGGGGATTCCCCAGGCCCGTGGCCGTCGGCTTGGGAACGCCCGGGACCGAGGCGCCGGTCTGGAACAGGACCAGGGGGACGGCCAGGCCGAGCTCCAGGCGGTGACCGAGGCCGAAGCTGGCCAGCAGCGCACCGCCGACCGCGTGCTCGACGAGATTGTGGTCGGGGCCGACGGCGCCCGCCTGGAAGATGCCCGGCGTCTGGTCGACCAGCACGAGGGGGCGCAGGGCGTAGTCGACATCCAGCCCGACGCGCAGGGCGCCGAACGGGGCCACGCCGCTGCCATCGAGGCGGAGCATCCGTTCGGAAAACGGGCTGGGCTGGTACTGCTGGATCGCGACGTGGTCGGTCGTCGTCTGCGCGACCGCGACCGCCGGGACGGACCAGGCAATCAACAGGGCGGTGGAAAGGCGGGGCGCTCGGCGCACGGAAAGACTCGCGTCGAAGGTAACAGGTTTGGGTTCACACGAAAACAAACGCATCCACTTGTTTGCCGTGGGCGGGCCCCGTTCGCGCTTTTCGCCTCCGCTGGCGCGAGAAACGAAACCGACTCTTGACACCAGCCGCGCGGATCGTAACGTACGCCGTCTGCGGACCCAGGCACGTAGCTCAGTGGAAGAGCACTACCTTGACACGGTAGGGGTCGGCGGTTCAATCCCGCCCGTGCCTACCATTGAGTTTGGGGGGCCCTCGCTGCCGCTCTTGGCCCCCCAAGCCCCCGGTGCTTCGCGTGGCGAAGCCACGCGAAGCACCCCTCTCGAGCGTAGGCTCGCGTGGCCTTTGGCCACGCTTCGCGGGCGGGGAGATGGCGGCGGAGGGTGGTTCTGCGGGGGGCCGGTTGATGCGGTAGGCTTTGGGCGAAAATTTTCATGAAAACTCACAAAGACATTCGGCCCCGGGACAAGGGGGATGTTCCTGACGATCCGCTCTCGCGGATGCGGCATTCGGCCTCGCACGTGATGGCGGACGCGGTCCGGCGCCTGCGGCCGAACGTGAAGGTGGCGATCGGCCCCTCCATCGACACGGGGTTCTTCTACGACTTCGACACCGAGCCGTTCGAGCCGGGCGACATCGAGCGCATCGAGGGCGAGATGCGCAAGATCATCGCCGAGAACCTCCCCTTCGAGCGGCGGGTGGTGCCGCGCGAGGAGGCGCTGAAGCTGTTCGAGTCGCGGGGCGAGAAGTACAAGGTCGAGATCATCCAGTCGATCCCCGAAGGGGAGGAGGTCTCGTACTTCCAGCACGGCGACTTCATCGATCTGTGCCGCGGCCCCCACGTCGAGCGCACGGGCGACATCAAGGCGTTCAAGGTCCTCTCCTTCGCCGGCGCCTACTGGCGCGGTGACGAGCGGAACGCCCAGCTGCAGCGGATCTACGGCACCGCGTTCGGCAGCGAGCAGGAGCTGAAGGACTACCTGGCGCGCATCGAGGAGGCCAAGCGCCGCGATCACCGCATTCTCGGCAAGCAGCTCGACCTCTTTTCCATGGACGATCTGGTGGGGCCGGGCTTCGTGCTGTGGCACCCCAAGGGCGCGTTCGTGCGCTACCAGATCGAGGACCTCATCCGCCGCGAGAACGTCCGCCGCGGCTACGAGCTGGTGTACACGCCGCACGTGGCGCGCGAGCAGCTGCTCGAGGTGTCAGGGCACATGGCCCACTACAAGGACAACCTGTTCGGCGGCATGGAGCTGGACGGCCAGCGCTACCTCGTCAAGCCGATGAACTGCCCGTTCCACGTCGCCATCTACAAGTCGCAGATGCGCTCGTACCGCGATCTGCCGCTGCGCTACTCGGAGCTGGGGACCGTCTATCGCTACGAGCGCTCGGGCGCGCTGCACGGGCTGCTGCGGGTGCGCGGCCTGACCCAGGACGACGGTCACCTGTTCGTGCGCGAGGAGCAGATCGGGGAAGAGGTGGGCAAGTGCCTGCGCTTCGCCCTCGACATGCTGAAGC
>DASYCK010000021.1:0-17353 GCA_036500205.1 Polyangia bacterium
CTGACCGGTTCAGGCTTGTTCCCAGCGGCCATGACTGCGTTGCTCCTCGGTTACGTACCTACGGGTATGCGCCCTCGTCGCGCCTTGTCCTGCCCGCTCGGCCCTACGCCTCAACCGATCACCTTCTCTGTGTCGGGGTACTAGGCGCCTTCGTCGCCGCCGTCCGGCAGCGGGCCGTCGTAGGGGATGGCCGCCTCCGCGGTCTCCCAGATGGTGCGCATGGCCGGGCGCTGCTGCTCTTCGTGCAAGTGACCGACCAGGCCCGCGGCGCGCGCGATGATGGCGAAGCCGCGCAGGATCTCGACGGGGACGCCGCAGTCGGCCAGCACGGCGGCGATGGCCCCGGTGGCGTTCAGCGTGATGTGCTTTCCCGCCGCGTCGTCGACGGCGCGACCGAGCGCCTCGACGGCTGCGACGTGCGCCCCGGCGACGCCCTCCTGTCGGGCCAGCGCCAGCAGCCGGATGGCGCGCGGATCGTCCGGCTTGTGCAGGGGGTGACCGAAGCCGGCCACCGCCTTGCGTTCCGCCTTGTGGGCCTGGGCGAGCTCCGCCGCGGCGGCCGCCAGATCATCGGCGCGCGCCACCAGGCGCTGCAGCAGCCGGCCACACTCCTCGGTCGTTCCGACGAAGCGGCTCCCCACCGCCAGGATTCCCGCCGCCACGCCCGACTGCATCGACTCGGTGGCGCTGGAATAGACGAGGCGGCTGGCCAGCACGCTCGGCGTCAGGCCGTGCTCCATCAGCGTCACCAGGCAGGCATCCACCAGGCGGGTCTGCGCCGGGGTCGGCTGTCGCCCCAGGATCTGGAAGAACAGCATCTCGGTGAACGTGACCTGGCCGATCAGCTCGCCGCACAGGCTCTTGCCGCGAATGAAGATGTCCTCGGCGGTCGCGGTGGCGATGCTGGTGGTCGGATGCTCTTTGCGCGGGCTCATGGTGATGGACTCCGATCGGTTACGGGACGGCGGGCCCAATGTTCACGGCGAGGCGCTGCTCCAGCTCGTGGCGCTGCACCTTGCCCGAAGCGCTGCGTGGGAAGTCCCCCTCGGCGATGAAGCGAATCTCCTTCGGCTGCTTGTAGCCGGCCAGCTCGGCGCGACAGCGCCGCAGCAGCGCCTCGACGGTCAACGTCTCGTCGTGGCGGGCCACGAACGCCACCGGGACCTCGCCCCACTTCGCGTCGGGCCGTCGCACCACGGCCGCCTCGGCCACGCGCGGCTCTTGCAACAGCACGCGCTCGATCTCGGCGGGGTAGATGTTCTCGCCCCCCGATTTGATCAGGTACTTCACGCGATCGACGAAGTCCATGGTGCCGTCGGGGTTGCGCACGAACACGTCGCCCATGTGGAACCAGCCCCCGCGGAACTCGGCGGCGTTCACGGCGGCCGCGTCGTAATAGCCGGAGAACAGCGTCGGTCCGCGCATGCACAGCTCGCCTGGGCTGCCGTCGGTGACGTCGCGATCGTCGGGGTCGACCAGCCGCACCTCGCAGAACGGGCTCTGCTCCTTCGACAGGCGGGTGGGCGCCACGCCGACCGGGATGCGGTTGGACGAGCAGGGGGGACAGCCGGTCTCGGTGGCGCCGAAGGTGTTCGCGTAGGGCGCGTTCAACAGCGTGGTGATGCGCGCGATCTCGGCGGGCGGCACCAGGTCGGCCATCACGCCGCACAGCTTGACCCCCTTGGGGCGGACGGAGCGCGCCTCCAGCTCGTCGGCCAGCTTGCCCACCATCCCCGGCATCAACAGCAGCCACCCCAGCGCCTCGGTGGCGACGACGCTGGCCAGGCGCGCCGCATCGAAGCCGTCGACGACGATCACCTTGCCCCCCGACATCAACGTGCCGAGCGACCAGTCGGCGCCGCCCATGTGGTACAGCGGCGACCAGGCCACGTAGGTGTCCGTCGGCGCGATGCCGTACTCGGCGCGGATGACGAGGTTGCGGGCGATCTCGGCGCGGTGGCTGATGACGGCGCCCTTCGGCTGTCCGGTGGTGCCGCTCGTGTAGAGGATCAGCAGCGCGTCTTCGGGCTCGCCGTCCGTCGCCGTCCCCTGGTTGGGCGCCGTCGCCAGGAGCTGCTCATACGGCGCCCCCCACACCACGGGCGTCAGCTCGCTCGCCGCGCGCCAGGTGGCCTCGTGGCGTGGCGAGACGAAGGCCACCGCCGGCTTCACCAGCGCGATGCAGCGGCCGAGCTCGCCGCGCGCCAGCCGCCAGTTCTGACAGGCGACGGCGGCTCCCAGCTTGGCGGCCGCCAGGAACAGCTCCAGGTATTCGCGCCGGTTCTCGGAGAGGACCGCGACCCGCGCGCCCCGTCCCACGCCCTGAGCGGCGAGCGCCGCCGCCAGCCGCTCGGTGCGCCGATCCAGCTCGGCGAAGGTCAAGCCGTCGCCCGCGCTGTCCTGCACGGCCACGCGGCTCGGGTAGAGGCGCGCCTGAGCGACGAACAGGCTCGCCACGGTGCTCTTCGCGGCGCGGTCGACCAGCGGACCGCCCCCCTGCTGCAAAGCCTGTCGCGCGTCGATCACGATCGCTGTCAGCGTGCCACAGCCCCCGGCGGCTGCCAAACGGGCAGCGGCGGGGCGGCGAAGCCGCGCTAGCATGAGGCCATGCCGCTCGTGGTCGAACCGCCGGTGCTGCCCATGCTCGCCAAGCGCGTCGATGCGCTGCCGACCGGCGATGGTTGGATCTTCGAGCCGAAGTGGGACGGGTTTCGCGCGCTGATCTTCCGCGACGGCGACGAGGTGTCGATTCAGAGCCGGGATGCGAAACCGCTGGCCCGCTATTTTCCGGAGCTGCTGGAGCCGCTGAAGGCACAGCTCCCTCGGCGGGCGGTGCTGGATGGCGAGATCGTCATCGCCCGGAACGCCGCGCTCGACTTCGAGGCGCTGCAGATGCGGCTGCATCCGGCGGCGTCACGCGTGAAGCTGCTGTCGCAAGAGATCCCCGCCTCGATCGTCTTCTTCGATCTGCTGTGCGAAGGGGAGCGGGACTGGCGAGGGGCGCCGTTCGTCGAGCGGCGGGCCGCCCTGGAGGCGATGTTGAAGGACGCGCGGCCGCCGCTGCACCTGACGCCGGCCACGCGCGATCCGGCGCGCGCCTCCGACTGGTTCGGCCGCTTCGAAGGGGCGGGCCTCGACGGCGTCATGGCCAAGCAGGCGGCGACCCTCTACGAGCCGAACAAGCGGACGATGCTGAAGGTGAAGCACGAACGGGACTGCGACTGCGTGGTGGCGGGCTTCCGCTGGCACAAGAACGGGGATCGGACACTGCTGGGGTCACTGCTGCTGGGGCTGTACGACGACGCGGGCGCGCTGCAACACGTGGGCGTGTGCGCCAGCTTCACCAACGACAAGCGGCGCGACCTGATCGAGCTCCTCGCCCCCTACCGCGAATCGTCGCTGGAGGGGCACCCCTGGCGGGCCTGGGCCGAATTCGACGCCGAGGCGGAGGGCGGCGAAGGGCGACGCCGTCCGGGCGCCGGCAGCCGCTGGAGCCAGGGCAAGGATCTATCCTGGGAACCGCTGCGACCGGAGCTGGTGGTGGAGGTGGCCTACGATCACATGCAAGGGTCCCGCTTCCGTCACCTCGCCCACTTCCGCCGCTGGCGCACCGACAAACCGCCGCGCGACTGCACCTACGCCCAGCTCGAGGTCGTCGCCCCCCAGGAGCTCTCCGAGATCTTCGCGAAGCGCTGACCAGCGGGTTCCATCGCGACGGTGCCGGCGAGCTTCGCTCGTCAGCACCGTCGCGGAACAAATGTCAGAAATGCGAGCAGGTGGCGAGGTAGCAGCTCGGATCGCCACCCGACTCCGCGTAGCAACGATCGAGCGCGTCGTCCTCGATCGCCGTCATCTCGACCAGCCCGAATCCTGCGACCGCCTCCTCGGTGACCGGATATTGATCGCCGTAGGAGTCCTCGGCGATGCAAGACACGTTGCGGACGGCCGCCCAATCCCAGTAGTAGAGGGGGCGCGAGAACTCGGGGTGCTCCCAGTGGCGCCAGGGGTGCGCACCGAACTTCGCCACTGACGGACGCAACACGCGCACCGCGTGCGGCCGAACCATGGGACCGTGCGGGTGCACGCCCGGCGGGTGCCCCTGAAATTGTGGCGGTGCCACGCGGGTTGGCCGGGCGTGCGCCACCTCGGGATGGGGCGGGCCCGGATGGGCAACAGGAGGACCCGGATGGGCGTGCGCCTCTTCGTGTGGTCCATGCGCTTCGTGCCGTTCCTCGGCGCGCGCGCCCTGAATACCACTTAGCCAACTGACCGACAGCAAGACAGCGATCGACGCTCCCAGCTTCATTCCGTTCTCCTGTGAGGGGTGGACTCGTGAAATCGAGCGCTGGAAATATAGACGCCCTCGGCATTCCTGAAAGCGGACGCCAAAAACAGTGTGTGATGTCAGTCACGCACGGCCGTCGTCGAAACGGCGGGCTCAGCGACCTTCCGCCTTGCGGGTCGCGCGCCAGGCAATGAACAGCAGCGCGCCCCCGACCACCTCACCCGCGATGGTGTAGACCTGCGCGAGCCCGCGGAGATGCTCGCGGGGCGTGTGGAAGGGCATGCGCCCAAAGCGCGCGCCCACCAGCGGAAACAGCAGTGCCCGCAGCGAAGAAAATCCGGGTGCCTTCCAGATGAGGCCCAGGCGCGCCAGCAGGAATCCCGTGGTGTCGCCACCCAGGTCCAGCAGGAAGTGGGTCGCCATTCCGACGAGCAGCGCCAGCCCGGACGCGCGCCGTCCCGCCGCCGCGAAGGCCAACCACAGCAACAGCGCGAACAGGGCGGAGTGGCCGATGGTGCGCGTACAGGTGATCAGACCCATGCGCGCGCTGTCTCCCCCCGATGCCAGCGCCAGGCCGTAGTAGAGCGGCTTGTCGATCAGATCGGGGAGGATCGTCCCCAGGATCAACCAGGGGGTCATCTCCGAGGCGCGCACGGCGGGAACCAGGCGGCCCAGACGCGAACCGACTCCGATGTGGCCGAGAACGAACATGCTTGGCGCGAGACTAGTGCCTCGCCATCGAAATAGCGTCAACGATTCGCCGACGAAGCGCTGGCGGAAAAGGGCCAGGCCGGCCCCGATCGCGACGCCGGGCCCGCCCGCTTTCGTCTGGCGTTCAGCCTCGGCGGGCGCGGCCGCGCCGGCGCGCCATCAGCGCCGCCAGCCCGATCAATGCGCCGAGCGTCGCGAACGGCGCGCCGCTGGCCGGGCCCGCCGTCGTGCACGAGCAACCGCCGCTTCCCGTGGTGGTGCCCTTGCCCCCGACCTGGATGCTCACCTGGGCGAAGTTGCCGAGCGAGTCGGTCAGCTGCAGGACGTCGGTGGACGGAGCGATCTTGCCCGCGGTGTAGACGCCGGTGGTGGCGACGACCGTTCCGCCCGAGCCGGACGACAGCAGCTTGAAGGTGTAACCCGCGCCGCTTCCCCCCGCCGCGGCGAACGTGCGCGACTGCCCCGCCGCCACCGTCACCGTTGTGGCCGGTGTGATGGTCAGCGCCGCGGCGACGTGGATGGTCACCGTGAACTGCGCGCCGTTTCCGTCGGTGACGATGATGACGTCGTCGACGTCGCCGACCATGCCCGCCGTGTAAGCGCCCGTGACCGCGTTGATGGTTCCCATCGAGCGGTTGTTGGCGAAGGCGAACGTGTAGCTGCCGGCGCCCCCCGTGACCAGGACGGTGCTGGACCCACCGGGCGTCACGGTGGCGACGGTGATCATTCCGGTCACCGCCGAGCCGACGGTGACGATCGCGGTGTCGCTGTTCCCCAGGGCATCGGTGACCCGAATGACATCGCCGACGCCCCCGACCGTGCCGGCCGCGTACAGGCCCCGCGCCGCATCGATCGTGGCGCCGGAGGCGTTCGTGTCGAGGGTGAACAGGTAGCCGTGGCCCGCCCCACCCGAGACCGAGAACGCGATGGTGCCGTTCGGCGTGATGGCTTGCGTCGACGGCGTGATCGACACGCCGTCGCCGACGTGCACCGTCGCCATCGCTGCCTTGCCCAGGGTGTCGACCACCCGCACGACGTCATCGACGTCGGCGGTGCCGCCCGCCGTGTAGAGGCCCGTGACCGCATCGATCGTGGCGCCCGAGGCGTTCGACATCAGGCTGAACGTGAAGCTCGCCGTGCCACCGAAGGCGGTGAACGTCACCTTCCCCCTGGGCGAGCTCGTGGCGCGAGGGGGGGTGATGCCCACCGCGTCGCCCACGACGATTCCGGCCGAAGCGCTGTTTCCCAGTGAATCGGTGACCGTGACGACGTCCTCGACGTCGGCCGTGTTGCCGGCGATGTAGCTCTCGCTCTTGTCGAGGTGGCTGCCGGAGTTGTTCGTGGTGATCTGGTACTTGAAGCCGGTCCCGCTGCCCCCCAGGGGCATCAAGGTGACCTGTCCGCCCGGGGCCACGGACTGGGTGCTGGTCAGCAGGCGCAGGGCGTCTCCGATCGTGATGTCGACCGAGGCGCTGTTCCCCAGCTGGTCGGTCGCCACGATGGTGTCGACGGCGTTCGGCGTGTCCCCGGCGACATAAGCGCCCGACGACGCATCGATGGTGCCGCCCGAGCCGTTCTGACGAAGGTCGAACTGGAACTGCCCGGCGCCGCCCATGGCCGCGAAGGTGAGCCGCGCCCGCGGCGACACGGTGGTGGCCGTGGGGAGCACCGTCAGTCCGGCCCCGACGCTGATCGTGGCGCTGGTGGCGTTCCCCAGCGAGTCGACCACCGACACGACGTCGGTGGTGCTGGCCGTCGGCCCGGCGCGATACAGACCGGTGGTGTTCTGGATGGTGCCGCCCGAGGCGTTCAGCCGGAAGCTGAAGACATAGCCGCTGCCGCTGCCCCCCTGCGCGTTCAACGTCGTCGTGCCGCGGGGCGGAAGCGAGAGCACATTCGGGGTCACGATCAGGCCAGGGCCGACGGTGACCGTCGCGGTGGCCAGGTTGCCGACGGAGTCCTGGACCTGAACGACGTCGCTGGTGTTGGCGCCGTTGCCCACCATGTACGCGCCGGTCTGCAGGTCGATGTGTCCCCCCGAGCCGTTGGTGGCGAGGGTGTAGTGATAGCCGGTGCGGCTGCCGCCGGCCGCCGCGAACAGCAGCACATCGCGTGGCGACAGCGTCACCGTCACCGGGTTCAGGGAAAGGGCGTCACCGACGGCGATGCTGACCGAGGCCGTGTTGCCGAAGGAATCGGTGACGGTGAGGACGTCCAGCACCGACGACGTCGCGCCCGCCGTGTAGCCCCCGGCCGACGCATCGATGCTCCCCCCCGAGGCGTTGGTCGACAGCGCGTACAGGTACCCGGCGCCGCTTCCGCCGGAGGCCGTGAACGCCAGCGCCGCGCGTGGGGCGGCGCTGGGGCTGGACGGCGAGATGGTGATCCCGTGACCGACCGTGATGGTGACGGTGACCATCGCGCCGTTGAGATCGGTGATGGTGACGACGTCGGTGCTGTCGGCGTTGTGGCCGGCCACATAGGCGCCGGTGGTGGCGTCGACGGTGCCGCCCGAGCCGTTGCTCGACAGGGAGAATGCCGGTGCACCCGCGCCGCCGCTCACCGCCAGGGTGCGCGCTTCGCCCGGCGCCACGCTCAGCGTGGCCGTGGTGGGGGCCAGGGCAGCCGTCACGGTGATGGTCGTGAGGGCGAAGTTCCCCAGCGTGTCGGTGGCGGTCACCACGTCGGTGGAGCCGCCCACGGCGCCCGCGACATAGCGACCGGTCGTGCTGTCGACGATGCCGCTCGAGCCGTTCGTCGACAGCGCGAAGGTGTACCCCGAGCCGCTGCCGCCCGCCACGGTCAGGGCGACGTGGGCCAGCGGCGCGACGGTGGCGGTGGCGGGTGAGAGGCTGACGCCCGCGCTGACCGTGATGGTGGCGGTGGCGCTGTTGCCGAGCGGGTCGGCGACGCGCACGACGTCGCTGGCTGTCCCCGTCGTTCCGGCGGCGTAGTGGCCGGTGCTGCCGTCGATGGTGGCGCCCGAGCCGTTGGTGGTCAGCGAGAAGGTGTAACCCGACCCGCTGCCGCCGCTGGCGACGAAGGTGATCGAGTCGCGTGGCGCCAACGTCCGTGTTCCCGGCGAGAGGCTGAGCGCGGCGCCGACCGACACGTTCACGGTGGCCGTGTTCCCGAGCGAGTCCGTGGCGGTGACGACGTCGACGGCGTTCGCGGCCGAGCCGGCGGTGTACGCGCCGGTCGTGTTGCCGACGGTTCCTCCCGACAGGTTGGTCGTGATCGCGTAGTGGAAGCCGGTGCCGCTGCCGCCCGAGGCGGTCAACGTGACGCCGCCCAGGGGGGCCACGTGGGGCGCCGTCGGCGAGAGCGAAACGCCCGCCCCCACCGAGACGCTGGTGGTGGTGAAATTTCCCAGCGAGTCGATGACCTTGATGACGTCGGTGGTGCCACCGGAGGCGCCCGCCATGTAGTGTCCGACCGACGAGATGGTCCCGCCCGAGCCGTTGGTGGTGACGCTGAACGTGAAGCCGGTGCCGCTGCCGCCGGAGGCCCCGAAGTCGAGCACACCGCGCGGCACGGCGCTGCCGGCCCCGCCCGTGATCGACACGCCCGCGCTCACGGTGATGGTGGCGGCACCCGAGTTGCCGAGCGCGTCGCTCACCGTGACGACGTCGCTGACGCTCCCCGTGGTGCCGGCGGTGTACGCGCCGCCCGTCGTCATGCTGCCGCCCGAGTGGTTCGTCGACAGCGCGAAGGTGTAGCCGGTGCCGGCGCCGCCGGTGGCGCTGAACATGCGCGTTCCACGCGGCGCGACCGTGGTCGTGGCTGGCGAAGCGGTGATTCCCGCGCCGACCATGATCGTCACCAGCGCCGTGTTGCCCAGGGAATCGGTCGCGGTGACCACGTCGCTCACCGATGCCGTCGTGCCGGCGGTGTAGGCGCCCGTGCTGCCGTTGATGGTGCCGCCCGAGTTGTTCGTGCTCAGCGCGAAGGTGTAGCCGGTACCGCTGCCGCCCGACGCGACGAAGGTCTGGGCGCCCCGCGGGGCGACGGTGGTCGCCGTCGGGGTCACGCTGACGCCCGGCCCGACCATGATGGTCGCCATGCCCGTGATGGAGCTGGAATCGGTCACGGTGACCGTGTCGGTGGTTCCGCCCGCCGTGCCGGCGACGTAGGCGCCGGTGGCGCCGTTGATCATGCCGCCCGACTGATTGCCCGTCAGCGTGAAGGTGTAGGGGGCCGTGCCGCCGCCGGCCATGAACGTGGTCGAGGCCCGCGGCGCCAGCATGATCGAGGCGGGAAGGAGCGTGACCGAGGGCATCTGATTGGTCAGAGAGAACGTGGCCGACGTCGTGCCGCTCGTGACCGAGGCGATCACGCTGTAGGCGCCGCTGGTGGCGTTGGCGGTCGCGGTGACGGACGCCTGGCCGGAGGAATTGGCGGTGGCCGGGCTTCCCGTGATGGTCGCCGACGCGCCCGAACCAGTCGCCGTGAAGGTGATCGCGGCGCCGGGGACGGGATTGCCATAGTTGTCGGCGACCTGCGCGACCAGGGGGGAGCCGAACGCCGCGCCGGGCGCCGCCATCTGTCCACTGCCGCTGACCACGGTCACCGTTCGCGCCGCGCCGACGGTGTTGGTCAACGAGAAGTTGACCGACGAGCCACCAGGAGCGGTCGCCGACACCGAGTAGCTTCCCAGGACGCCGTTCGCCGTGGCGGTGATCGACGCCAGGCCGGACGCGTTCGTCGTCGCGCTCGTCGACCCGAGCGTCGCCGACGCGCCCGAGCCGGGCGCCGCGTAGGTCACCGATACGCCCGACACCACGTTGGCGGCGGCGCAGCCGTCCGTGACCTTGACCTGCAGGGCCGCGAACGACGTGCCCGCGGCGGCGCTCTGCGTCCCCCCGCTCTGCAAGGCGATGGTTCGCCCCGAGGCGCTCTGCACCGTGATCGAGCCCTGCGAACCGGAGATCCCGGAGGCGCCGTCACTGACGGTGATCGATTGCGTGCCGGCGGTCTTCAGCGTCACGGCGAGCGTGTGGACGCCGCTGTCTCCGCTGACGAACGTGTAGTCGGCCGGCAGCACCGCCAGCGGATCGGAGCTCGTCACGTGCACCGTCCCGCGGTAAGCCGCGCTGGTGCTCCCCCCCGAGTCCTTCGCGGTGATCGTGATCGAACCGGCCGTGCATCCGGCGATCGGTGACGAGAACCCCGTCACCCCGAGCGACGCCGCCGCCGCGACCGTGAGAGAGCTCGGTCCCGAGCCCTGGAAGTTCACGGCCCCGGTCGAGCTGGGATCGTAGCTGGTCACCACCAGGAAGTAGTTGACCCCGGCGGTGAACGTCCACCCGGCGATCTTCGAGAGGTAGGTCAGGTCCTGATCGTCGTTCGCGACCACCAGGTTCGTGAGGGGTGATGCTGGGTTGAAGGACCCCGAATAGATGTAAAGCACCGTGTCGTCGAAGTCGCCGCTGACCACCTCGATGTCGTAGCTTCCGGTGGTCGTGACCGAGATCGGTTGGACCGAATACTTGAACGCGGTGGAGCTCGCCACGAACGTGGTGACGTTGCCCAGGTAGATGTCGTTGGGGGGGGCCGCTCCGAGATAGGGGCGATTGAAGGTCGGCGACGAGGCGACCAGCGACGTCGAGAAGGGCGTGATGACCGCCGAGGTGACCCGGGTCAGCTCTGGCGTGGGCTCCGACGGAGCCCCCCGGCCGCAGCCGGCGAGCGCGATGAACAGCGCGCAAGCTGTAATTCCCGTCGCGCGCGCGGGCGACGCAATCATGGAATTGCGCAATTCGATATTGTGAGTTGTCATCGCCCGTGTCATCGACCATCAGTACCAGTGCTTAAGTCAACTCGTTGACGAAATTAATTCACGCGAAAATAATAGTGACGGCAAATTTTGGAATCCAGAATCGTCGTCGTTTCGTTGAGCGCGTCGTTTTACCCATTTTGTTCGGGATTGGTCGCGGTGTCGCCGATCTCCCGCGGTTGCCTGGGCGCGGTGGCTGCTGCTGCGGGCGACAACGCAAAGGACCACGCCGTCATGCGCAGCAATTGGCGACGATCAGGTGCGTGGAGTTCTGGTAACCACGTTTGTGATTTAAAGACGATTGATTGTTGTGAAAATTAAAACAATCAACGAAGCCGCGGCTCAGTCGGGCTTTGCGGCGCCGCGCGAGCGTTCGCGCCAGACGCGGGTCGGGTCGTCATCGGGATCAGGTGTCCCTTGCGCGGGGCGCATGGACTCGGGTACGTGGCGCAAGTTCAGGCGGACGCGCGTCCAGGTCGACGACCGCCCGCGCATGGAATCGACCAGCACATCGTCGATCGCTAGCAGCGCGGCGGCGTCGGGATAGTTCTGCTTCCAGCGCTCGAGACCGGCCAGCGCCGCCTGCTTGTCGGGCGAGTTCGCGACGACGATGAGCGGCATCTTCGGTTGGCGCGCCCCTGTTCGTGCCTTCTTCGCTTTCGGTTCGGTGGCCGGGTCATCGGAGGCTGTCGCCTTCGCGGCCCGCCGGGCGCGCGACGGGGCGACACGGGGCCCTTCGCTTTCCGTTTTGCGGAAATGGGGTGGCCAGGGGGCGTCGCCCAGCCCCGACGCCTCGTCGCGGGCGGCCAGCTCGAGCAGTCCGTCAAGCGATCCGATGGCGTCGTTCATCGGCGCGTGTGGATCGCCCAGGGCGGCGAACCGGGCCGGCATCGTGAACACCGTGAAGTCCGCCGGCTCGCAGGCCGGCACCTCGTCCCAGGTCAGCGGTGCCGACACGCGCGCGTCGGGCAGCGGCCGCACCGAATAAGCGGACGACGTGGTGCGGTCCTTGGCGTTCTGGTTGTAGTCGAGGAAGACCCCTTGCCGTTCTTCCTTCCACCACTTCGCGGTGGCGAGCCCCGGCGCGCGCCGTTCGATCTCCCGCGACAGCGCCAGCGCCGCCCGGCGGACCTCGGTGAAGGTCCAGCGTGGGGCGATGCGCACCAGCACGTGCATGCCGCGCGAACCGCTGGTCTTCGGCCAGCCGCGCAGCCCCATCTCCCCGAGCAGCGCGTTCACCTCCAGCGCCACGCGACGAACGTCGGCCCACGCCACGCCCGGCCCCGGATCGAGATCGACGCGCAGCTCGTCGGGGTGCTCGAGATCGTCGGCGCGGACGGGGTGGGGGTGCAGCTCGAGGCAGCCGAGGTTCACGACCCAGGCCAGCCCGGCGTCGTCGTCGACCACCACCTCCTCGGCGGTACGTCCCGAGGGGAACGACAGGGTCACCGTGCGCAGCCAGGGGGGACGAGGTTCGGGCGCCCGCTTTTGATAGAACGGCTCGGCCTCCGCGCCGTTCACGAACCGCTTCAGCACGATGGGGCGATCGCGAATTCCCGCCAGCGCGCCCGGCGCGACCGCCAGGTAGTAGCGGACGATGTCCGCCTTCGTCAGCCGGACCTCTCGCGAAAAATACAGCTTGTCCGGGTGGGTGACGCGGACATCGCGCCCCCCCAGTGACAGGACCAGCGCGTCGTCCGCCGCTGGCTTCTTCGGGTCCCCTTTCATGGCCGGCGGATTCAGGCTACATCATCGGAATCGCCATGGCCGACTCCAAGCAGGACATTCTGGACATGCTGCGCGAGCTCGCGGAGCTGACCATCATCGAGGAGGGGGACCCGCAGTCCTTCCGCGTGCGCGCCTACGAGAACGCCGCCCACGCCATCGCCGCGCAGGCGACCGATCTGGGGCGGTTGACCACCAAGGATCTCCAGAAGATCGAGAACGTCGGCAAGAGCACCGCTGACAAGATTCGCGAGCTGATCGAGACCGGCAAGGTGGCCAAGCTGGAGCTGCTGCGGCAGAAGCACCCGCCTGGGGTGGTGGCGTTGATGCGCCTTCCCGGGCTGGGCCCCAAGGCGGTGAAGCGGTTGCGCGACGAGCTGAACGTGCAGTCGATCGACGATCTGCGGGCCGCCCTGACCGCGCACCGGCTGCGCGCGCTGCGCGGCTTCGGCGAGAAGTCCGAGGAGAAGCTGGTGCACGCCCTCGAACGCCTGGACGAGTCGGGCGCCATGGGGCGGACCCCCATCTCGGTGGCGCTGCCGCTCGCCAATCGCCTGGTGGCGCGGCTGCGCGACGTGGCCGGGGTGACCGACGCGATGGCGTGCGGCTCCCTGCGCCGGTTCTCCGAGACCATCGGCGACGTCGACATCGTGGTGGTCTCCGACAGCCCCGGCCCGGTGATGGAGGCGTTGGTGGCGATGCCGGTCGTCGATCGGGTGCTGGTGCGTGGCGACGCCAAGACCAGCGTGGTCACGCAGCGGGGGATCCAGATCGACGTGCGGGTGGTGTCCGCCCGACAGGTGGGCGCGGCGCTGCTGTACTTCACCGGCTCGAAGGCCCACAACATCAAGCTGCGCCAGCGGGCGCTGGCGCGCGGGCTCACGTTGAACGAGTACGCGCTGTCCGAGATCGAAGGGGGCAAGGTGGTGGCCAGCGAGACGGAGGAGCAGATCTACCGGGCGCTCGGTCTGCCCTGGATTCCGCCCGTGCTGCGAGAGGACGCCGGTGAGATCGAGGCGGCGGAGGGGGGGACCTTGCCCCGGCCCATCGGCGACGTGATCGGTGACTTTCACGTGCACACGGATCTGTCCGGCGACGGCCGGTCGCCGCTGGAGGACGTCATCGCCTCGGCGAAGGCCCGCGGGTTCCGGGTGCTGGCCATCACCGATCACGCGGAGGGGACGCTGTCCGGCGTGGGGCGCGAGGCGCTGCTGGAACAGCGTGCGAAGCTACGGGCGCTGCAGGCGCAGCTCGGCGATTCGTTGACCCTGTTGCACGGGGTCGAGCTGAACATCGGACCCGCCGGCCAGCTCGACTACGATCTCGAGTTCCGGAGGCTGTTCGACTGGTGTCTCGCCTCGGTGCACGACCACTTCGACCTCGATCGGGCGGCGCAGACGGCGCGCATCACCACCGCCATGGCCGATCCGACGGTGCGCATGATCGGCCACCTGTCGACGCGCATGATCGGGGCGCGGCCCGCCATCGACGTCGATCTGGACGCCATCCTCGACGCCGCCCAGGCGACCGGCACGGCGCTGGAGGTGAACGGCGCGCTGCCCCGCCTGGATCTCTCCGTCGAGTGGCTGCACCGGGCGCGGCAGCGCGACGTCACGCTGGTGATGACGAGCGACGCCCACCACGCCGACGAGCTGGCCCGGGTCCGCTTCGCGACGCTGAACGCCGAGCGTGCCTGGATCGATCCGGCCCGCGTCGCCAACGCCTGGCCTGTCGAGCGGCTGCGCGCCTGGCTGAAGGAGAAGCCGGCGCCGCGTTCAGCGTAGACGCTGCGCGACGCCGCTGGCCATGAAGACGACGCTGGCGGCGCGCTCGGCGAGGATCTGATTGGCCCGGCCGAGGAGCTCGATGAGCGGGCGCTCGGCGAGGACCGTGGGGAGAAACCCCAGGCCCACCTCGGTAGTGACGACCACGGAGGGGACCGCCGAGCGGTACAGGCGATCGGACAGCCGCTCGACGTCATGCAACAGCTCTCGCTCGCTGCCCGCCGGCGCGGCGGTCACTCGCCCCGCCATCCACAGGCTGAACTTGTCGAGCACGAGCGCGCCGTGCCGGTCGATGATCTCGGGGACGAACAGGTCCTCGAGGTTCGTCGGGGCGTCCTTGACCCGCCAGATCGATTCCTGATCGCGTCGGTGACTGGCCAGCCGATTCTTCAGCGCCTCGTCCCCCTCGACATCCGACGAGACGTACAGCCACGGTGGCGGTCCCAGCTCGGTCGCCCGCCGCAACGCATACGCGGATTTACCCGAGCACAGACCACCGGTCACAAAAGTAAACACCCCCGAAAGTTAGCACTCTCGGGGGCGTTCAAGACATGACTGGCGCTGTAGACACCCTCACCGCGACCTACGGTCGCTGCCTCTCCCGAATCGGGAGAGGCACATTTTTGTTCCTCAGAAGGGGCCGCGTCGGGTCAGCTGCATCCGGAGGTCGTGCCGCAGTTCACGCACTTGTGGCAGCTGCCGTTCGGGATCATGATCGAGCCGCACTCGGGGCAGGTCGGCGCATCGGTGCGCGCGATGAAGTTGAACGTCGGGTTGACGTTGCCGGTGGCGTCGATCACCTCGACCTTGTGCCCCGACGTCGCCGTCGTCGAGATGGGCGTCGCCGCCCCGGTGGCCACCACCTGCGACACCCGCTTCAGATCGCCGCTGGCGTCGAACTCCGACTCCGTCTCGGCGCGATCCTCCTTCACGAACTTCGCCCCCAGCCAGCGGAAGATGTAGTCCATGATCGAGCTGGCCCGCGGAATCTCCGGATTCCCCGTGAAGCCCGAGGGGTCGAACTTGGTGCGGGTGAACTTGTCGACCAGCAGCTTCAACGGAACGCCGTGCTGGAAGGCCAGCGAGATGGCGGTCCCGAAGCTGTCCATCAGGCCCGAGATCGTCGAGCCCTCCTTGGCCATGCGAATGAAGATCTCGCCCGGCTCGCCGGTCTCGTACAGGCCGACGTGGATGTACCCCTCGTGGCCCGCCACCGAGAACTTGTGCGTGATGGAACGGCGCTCGTCGGGCAGCTTGCGCCGCACGGCCGCCGGCGGCCCCTTGGTCTCGACCGGCACCACCGCCACGCCGTGCGTCCCCTTCAGCAGGCCAGGGTCGCTCTTGCTGGTCGACAGCGGCTGGGTGCGCTTGCAGCCGTCGCGATAGATCGCGATCGCCTTCAGGCCGTCCTTCCACGCCTCCATGTACGCGTCCTGCACGTCCTCGATGGTCGCCTCGGGCGGCAAATTCACCGTCTTCGAGATGGCGCCCGAGACGAACGGCTGCACCGCCGACATCATGCGGATGTGCCCCAGGTACTGGATCGAGCGGGTGCCGTTGGCGGCCCGGAACGCGCAGTCGAACACCGCCAGGTGCTCGTCCTTCAGGCCGGGCGCCCCCTCGATCGTCTCTTCCTGATCGATGTAATCGATGATGCCCTTCTTCTGCTGCTCGTCGTAGCCGAGCTTCGCCAACGCCTCGGACAGGGTGTTGTTGACGATCTTGATCATGCCGCCTCCCACCAGCCGCTTGTACTTGATGAGCGCGATGTCCGGCTCGATGCCGGTGGTGTCGCAGTCCATCATGAAGCCGATGGTGCCGGTCGGCGCGATGACGGTGGCCTGACCGTTGCGGAAGCCGTGCTCGCGGCCAATGGCGATGGCGTCGTCCCAGGTGCTGCGGGCGGCGGTCATCATGTCGGTCGGCACGAAGGTCGAGTCGATCTTCTCGGCCTGGTGGCGGTGCTTCTTCATGACGCCGAGGAACGGCTCCTCGTTCTCGGGGTAGCCGTCGAACGGCCCCGTCACGTCGCGCGAGATGACGGCGCTGGTGCGGTAAGCCCAGCCGGTCATGATGGCGGAGATGGCGCCCGAGTAAGCGCGCGCCCCGGCCGAGTCGTAGGGGAGGCCGCGCGACATCAGCAGCGCGCCCAGGTTCGCGAACCCCAGGCCGAGCGGCCTGAAACGAAGCGAGTTCTCCTCGATCCGCTTCGTCGGATAGGTGGCGTTCCCGACGATGATCTCCTGCGCCAGGATGGTCAGCTCGATCGCCTTCTTGAAGGACTCGACGTCCATCTCGCCGGCGTCGTTCTGGAACTTGCGCAGGTTCAGCGACGCCAGGTTGCACGCCGAATCATCGAGGTACATGTACTCCGAGCACGGGTTCGAGGCATTGATGCGCGCCGTGTTCGCCGAGGTGTGCCAGGCGTTGATGGTGGTGTCGAACTGCAGGCCAGGATCACCGCAGGTCCAGGCCGCCTCGGCGATCTGGTGCCACAGGTCGCGCGCCTTGATCGTCTGCACCGGCCGGCCGTCGCGGATGGCCCGGGTCGAGAAGTCGCGGTCCTTCTGCACCGCCTCCATGAAGTCATCGGTGACGCGCACGGAGTTGTTCGAGTTCTGGAAGAACACGGACTTGTACGCCTCGCCGTCGAACGAGCCGTCATAGCCGGCGTCGATCAGCGTCCAGGCCTTCTTCTCTTCCTTGGTCTTGCACCACACGAACTCCTCGATGTCCGGGTGGTCGATGTTCAGGATGACCATCTTGGCGGCGCGGCGGGTCTTGCCGCCCGACTTGATGACGCCGGCGAACGCGTCGAAGCCGCGCATGAAGCTGACCGGGCCCGAGGCGGTGCCGCCGCCCTGCAACAGCTCGCGCGAGCTACGAATGGGGGAGAGATTCGTGCCGGTGCCGCTGCCGTACTTGAACAGCATGCCCTCGGTCTTCGCCAGGGTGAGGATCGACTCCATGGTGTCGTCGACGCTGTTGATGAAGCAGGCCGAGCACTGGGGGTGAAGCTCGGAGCCGACGTTGAACCAGACGGGCGAATTGAACGACATCTTCTGCTCGACG
>DASYCK010000022.1:0-6910 GCA_036500205.1 Polyangia bacterium
AGACGTTGCTGCCGCCGACGATGATCGCGTAGACGACGTCGGGCTTCTTCAGCTTGATCTTGTTGATGAGCGAGCCGAACTGGGTGTGGCCGAGCGGGTAGTACTCCTCGCCGACGACCGTCCCATGCAGGACGTTCTCGATGTGCTTGCGGGCGATCTTGTTCGACGTGCGCGGCCAGATATAGTCGGAGCCGATGAGGAAGAAGGTCTTCGCCTTCTTTTCCTTCGCGATCCAGTCCAGCCCAGCCAGGATCTGCTGCGTCGCCTCCTGGCCCGTGTAGAAGACGTTCTTTGACTGCTCGAGACCCTCGTAGAAGGTCGGGTAGTAGAGCAACCCGTTCTCCTTTTCGAAGACCGGAAGCACTGCCTTGCGGGAAGCGGACGTCCAGCAACCGAAGACCGCCGCCACCTTGTCGTTGATCAGCAGCTTCTTCGCTTTCTCGGCGAACGTCGGCCAGTCGCTGGCGCCGTCCTCCTGGATGATCTTGATCTTGCGGCCGAGGATTCCGCCCGAAGCGTTGATCTGATCGATGGCGAGTCGCTCGGCCTGGATGGATCCCGTTTCGCTGATGGCCATGGTGCCGGTGGCGCTGTGGAGCTGCCCGACGGTGACCTCGGTATCCGTCACCGCTTGCCCCGTGGTGGTGGCCTGGGCCGTGGGGACCGTCTCGGCGCGCCCCACTCCGGGGACACTGGCCAACATCGCCGCCCCCATGACGGCCAAGCCAATCCTCACCATCCCGAACGTGGATCTGGAACTGTGTTTCCGCATTGGTTCTCCTGTCTTCTAATGTCGCTAGGTTGAGGTGCTCTCGCGTCGCACCGATCGGAACGGATCTGTCGGGAGCTCCGGGCACACCACGGGCCTACGGGCCGCTGTTCAAAGGTCACGCCTGCGCCTACGGCGATAGGTGTTGCGCGACCCACGACAGCGATCCAGCCCTGGCCACGGGAACGGCGTGGCCCTGGAGCCCGTCATGCTTCGACGCGAATCGGGCCTCTCTCGGGGCCGTGTTCGACCGCGTGCGAATCTTCTCGTTGCTATCTCTTCAGGGCGTCACGCCGACCAGCGTCGCTCGCCGCCCCGTCTGTCTCGAACCTTCTCGTACCTATCCGCTGTTCTTTCTGGCACCGTGCTTTCTGACGCTGGTGTTCTCCCGCCCGTCCAAAACCCCTTGTTTCCAGCCCTGATTCGTCATCGATTGCTCACCTACACCGTACGGCGCTTCATGTGTCCGGTGCATGAACAACTCGTTAAAACTGGACCTGGATTGCTCGGAGAAGCGTGAAACACCGTCGAGAGATCGTGACGAGCGGCGCGGCCCCGGCGATCAGCTCGGCGAGCCGGCGGGGATGAAGCGACGCTGGCGCATCCACTTCGTCACCACCCACTTCTCGCCGCGAACCACCGGGCTCCCCAGGTGGAAGGACCGGGGATCGAGCTCGCCCCGGCTGTTGCACGACTCGAAATAGGTCCCGTGGCCCGCTTGCGGTGTCACGCTCCACTCCGCATCGGGGAACACCGTCTCCCCGCCCGCCTCGACCTGGTTGAGATACACGAGCAGCGTGCTGACCCGCTGTCCGCTGCGCGCCACGGACGCCTCGTTGGCCTGGTTCGTCGGCTGCAGGAAATCGAAGTGGGCCGCCGTGCCGCCTCCTTCGCCGTAACGAAGCACCTGCAGTCCTTCGCCGTTCTCGAGGGGGAGGTTCATCGCCGCCGAGAAGCGGCGATCGAGCCTACCGATGAGCGGCGTCTCCTCGGGGCGGAAGAACATCCCCAGACTGTTGCGGTAGGCGGCCGTCACGTTGGCGCCGCTCTGCGGGTCGACCACCGTGGACGCCCGCAGGCGCGGGCGCGCCAGCTCGATCAGCTGCTCGCACTCGGGCGGCGTCATCAGATCCGCCAGCAGGGCGAGGTTGGGGCCCCCGCCGCGCGCCAGCACCCGCACGGCGCGATCGTCGGTCTGAAGCTGGGCGCGCGAACGTTCCCGCCCCCGCTCGAGGCGCGACGGCTCGCGGACGAAGACCTGCCCGTTCTCCTCGATGGTGAGGGCGTCGGTGGGCGGCGGCTGTCCGGCGCGCCGGGCGGTGAGGAAGGCGTCCACGATCGCCTGGGCGATCAGCGGGTTCATCCGCTCGTCGATCATCGTCTGCACGAGCGTCGCCGGGGGACGCCCCTCGTTCAGCCCGTCGGCCAGCCAGCGGGCGAGGTCGGGTTGAAAGCGGACGACCGCGCTCACGGACGGGAACCTGCCGTCTTGGTGACGCTGGCCATGCGCGCCGGGGCTTCCGTCGCGCCGGCCGGCAACAGCTCGTTCGCGACCCACCCGTCCGTGGTCGAGGTCAGCTCCTCTTCGAGCGCGGCCGACCGCGCTCCGCCGATCACCCGCGCCACGGCGGGGAACGCGCCGCGCACGGCGGGATTCTGTGTCCAGGCCGGCGCCTCGACCTGATACTGGTACGTGACCAGGGCGCGGTTCGGGCCCGTGGCCCCCTTGCGCAGCTCCCAGCCGACGATCTTGTCGAGGCTGAGCCGCGCCATGCAAAAGTCGGCGCCGGCCCGCCGCGTACTCTCCGGTGACAGGGGCTGATGGGTGGCACGATCGATGTACCTGGCGCGACCGAGCGCCGTGAGCTGGTAGCGGGTCACCTTCGAGGCGCCCGGAATGACGGACGAATCGACCACGCCGACCCGCTCCAGCGCCGGCATCTGAACGGCGTCGCGGGTCCTGGCTGCGAAATCGTCGAGGGTCACGTCGACCGGCCACTCGGTGCGGGCGATGCACAGATCGCCGCGCGCCTGCAGATACGCGTTCATGGCTCTGGTGAACGTCGTCACGCTGGGCTCGGTCTTCGACCGGCAGGCCTCCGTGGTCAACAGCAGGCCAACGGTCAGCCAGAGGCTTCGCTTCGTCGTCATGGGGTCTCTCCCAGGTGGTGGGTGTTCATGTCAGTTCACGCAACGACCGGCGGTCGGCGGGGTGGTGGGCGGTTGGTACCCGTCGGTGAGGGTGTCGAGGAAACAGAGCAGATCGGCGAGGTTCCCTTCGGACATGGGCGGCGCCGTGTGCGGCGCCCGTCCGTCGAGCGGCATCTGCGCGTCGAGGTTCGACCGAAAGCGGGCCGGCAGGTCGTCGTACTTGTCGACCGTGCCCCCCACGAACTGCGTGGTGACGAGGCCGTAGCGCGGGAAGCCCCGATCGGGGCGCGCCTTGGCGATCCCCCCACGGGTGGGGAACCACAGCTCGGGCATGATGTCACGCGTGTTGTAGAAGCGGAGCGCCTGTTCGAGGGAATGGATGACGCCGTTGTGAAAGAAGGCCCGGCGGGTGGCGACGTTGCGCAGGGTGGGCGTCTTGAACAGCCCACAGAACGTGTTCGTCCCGCCGGCGGGCAGGTGGTCGGGACGGGCCGGACCACCGAGCCCCAGGTCGACGTGACCGGGATCGGCGTTGGCCGCGATGGCGGGATTGCGAGGCACGCCGATCGCTTCGTAGGAGAAGTCGGTGAACAGCCCCGAGCTGCCGTTGGCGCCCGCGCCCACGAAGTGGCAGGCGGCGCAGTTGCCGGTCTTCGGGCTGATGAACACCTTGAAGCCGCGCGCCTCGGCCGCGGTGAAGTCGCCCCCCAGCTTGTTGCCGGCATGCAGATCGAACTTGCTGGTGTAGGGGTGAAAGCCGGGATCCTCGAGCTGAAACGCTTGCAGGGCGGCCAGAACCCGGCTGAACGCCCTGTCGGTGTCGGTGAACGCGACGCCGGGGAAGGCGCGCTGGAAGAGCGCGGCGAAGGGGCCGCTCGCCACCTTGGCCACGACGTCGGCGGCGCTGGCGTTCGCCATCTCGATGGGGGACAGCAGGGGGAGCTTTGCTTGCTCGGCGAGGGTGTTGGCGCGGCCATCCCAGGCGAAGCCACCCCCGGGGCCAGGCGCGCTGATCCCGTCGGGGTTGTCGAACAGATCGGCGTAAGGTGGGGTGTATTCCTTGTAGCGCAGCGACGGTGTGGCCCGGGTGCCGTCATCGGCGCCGCGCGGACCGCCGCGCTGGACCGCCAGACCGTTCGCCGGGGCGTGGAAGTGCTCGGGGTCGTGACAGGTGGCGCACGACATCGCGCCCGACGCCGACAGCCGCTTGTCGAAGAACAGCTGCTTTCCGAGCTGGGCGGGCAGCGTCAGGCCACCGGTCGCGCCGCTGGCAGCCGGCGGAGTCGAGGCCGTCGCGACCGCCACCGCCGGCTCGGTACCACCCCCGTGGCAGGCCGACAGCGAGAGCAGCGTCGGAATCAGCATCAGACAAAGCTGCCGCCCGCGGCTGTCGCCGCCGCTCCCTGACGCCCCCGTCGCGCTTGCGATCCTCATGCGTCGATACGGCGACGGGCGACGAACGGTGAGGTTCGCCGCCCGACCACCGCGCGGTGCTCGTCGTTTACTTCTTGAGCGACCAGATGTTTGTCTGGGTCGCGTCCGGCCCCACCTGCAGCGGCTGGGTGTCGTCGTCGGTCACCTTCTCGACGTAGGTCGCCGGAATCACGTACTTGTGATTCATCGGTCGGACCGCGTCGTAGTGGGTGTCGGCGCTGCCCGCGAACTCCGGCAGGTTCAGGATGTTCTGGGCGATGAACTTCTCGGTGTACTTCGAGCGGTTCATGTACGACGCGTCCCTGGTCGGATCGGCCAGCAGGAACATGTCCTGCAGCGTCCGCACGAACGAGAAGTGACTGTACACGTCGTTGTCCTTGATCCCCTTGGGCGCGTTCGCCTGGTTGGTCAGCACGCCGAAGATGCTCTTGCCGTGACCTTGATTGCCCTTGCCGTACTGAGCGTTCGAGGTATCGGGCACGAAGCCACCGGCGCCCGGGGCGAGCGGGTTGTCGACGGCGGTCTTGCCGGCCTTCCAGCCGCAGCACGAGTTCAGCCCCGTGGTCGAGTTGCCCTCGTCGAACATGATGACGATGGCGACCTTCTTCTGTGTGTTCTGCCAGACCGGCGAGGCCTGGATCTTCTTCACCAGCTTGTCGACGTAGTTGTCGCCGCGGGCCAGGATGTTGCCGCCCGTCGCGACGGGGACGTTGTTCGAGACGCTGCTGCAGTCGCTGGCGGTGACCTTGGTGGTCGACCCCGCCACGGTCCCTTGCACGGTGATGCCGTGCATGTCGTCGCACTGATCGGGGATGACGAAGTTCAGGTTACCGACCTTGCCGCTGTTCAGGTCGGTGCCGAACTGATCGATGTCGTAGCCGGTCGGGATGGCGTACACGCTGCTGTTCATCAGATTTGCGTCCCACTGCCCGCCTCCCAGGGTGCGGTTGCTGTACTTGAACTCGGGCGCGCTGCGCACGTTCTGGTACGCCATGCCCGGGTGGTGCTTCGTCTTGTAGAGGCCCGCCGGCAGCGGCAGGACCAGGCCCGGGGTGCCGATCGAGGCGGCGTTGCCGGCCACGGTGCCCGGCGCGTAGACGTCGTCGGTGGCGACGACGGCGCTGTCGGCGATGCTGTCGGTGCGGAAGTCCTGACCGGGGTTCATCGACTCGCTGTAGGTCCGCCAGGTCATGCCGGCGAAGGTGATGGCGTTGAACACGTTCGGTTTGCCGGTGATGTTGTGGTTCGTCCCTACCGACTGCGTGCAGGTCGTCGCGAACGGCGAGTTGGCCAGGCCGGGCTGGTTCTTGTCCGGCACGGGGAGGTCCTGCACGGCGTTCGGGCCGGTGGCGTCGCAGTTCCACTGGCTGTCGTCGGTGATGCCGAAGTCGTCGGCGCCCCCCAGCGCGGTGTAGTTCGGCTCGCTGGGGTTACCGGTCGCGTAGTAGCTGGCGGCCTGGTTGCCGGCCTTCAACAACGCATTGATCTTGGGGGCGAACGCCGAGCTCAGCATCGCCTGCGTCGACTTGTTCTCGAGCATCACGATGAAGATGTTGTCGTAGCGCGGAATGCCCTCGACCTCGAAGGCGGCCTGCTCGGCCTGGTGAAACGTGATGGGCTGACGGGTGTCCGCCACCATCGCCGTGGCGGGCGTGACGCCGGCCAGGCCGGTCAGCTCGGGGTTGCCGCCTGGAACCGCGAGCGAATCGGGGTACAGATCACCGCGGTCCAGCTTGGTGACGGCGTAGCCGAAGCGGCCCGACAGCACCACCTCCTCGCGCAGCACCGCGCTCTGCGCCGCCCCCGCCAGGGTGGCGGCGTCGGCGACCGCCTGATCGCCCGTGACGCCCAGGCGCGTGCCCAGGTTCTGCTTCTCGGTGGCGTAATCGGAAGCGTTCGCCTCCATCAGCCGCACCACCTCGGTCGAGGCCGGGCTGATGACGACGGCGCCCGCCTGCTCGGTCAGCTGGCCGGCAGTCGTGCGGAAGACGTTGCGCGTCGGGTTGACGGCGCCGTTCGCCGTGTTGACGGCGTCGGTGCCGATGTCGGCGATGATGGGGGCCGGACCGGTGACGTTCAGCGCGAAGTGTCCGGAGGCGTCGGTGGCCACGGCCCCTTCGCTCGGATCGCACTTGCCGTTGTCGTTGGCATCGGCGCACACCTTGGCGCCCCGGTAGTGACCGGCCTGGACGGTCGGCTCGGTGGCGCTTCCCGGGACGAACAGCGCGCTGGTGACCACGCCGCTGACGCTGCCGGTGCAGGTCACCTGGGCGGTCAGCTTGTCGGCGCAGCCCGGCTGGCTATCGCCGTCGGAGGCGATCAAGGTCACCGTCGCCGTCCCCGGCGTGGCGCAGGTGAATGCGGGGTTCTGGGCCGTCGGATCGCTGATGGTCCCGCCGGTCGCCGACCACTGATAGGTCAGCGCGCTCGGCCCGCTGTCGCTGTCGTGCGCCGAGCCGGCGAGCGCGATCGTGCCGCCCACCAGCGCCTCGCCGGGGTTCGCGCCGATGCCGTCGATGGTCGGGCAGATGTTGATGGTGCCGGTGACGCTGACCG
>DASYCK010000023.1:0-6669 GCA_036500205.1 Polyangia bacterium
GGCTTCTACACGGAGATGGGGCTGGGGGGGGAAGCCTCGGTGGTCGCCCAGACAGGCGTCTCGTTGAGTCTGCTGGATTTCGCCTTTCAGATTCCCATTCTGAGGAGTGCCACGACCTACCTAAAGGTCGGCCAGTTCAAGGTCCCCTACGGTCGGGAGCAGCTCACCTACGAAGGCAACTTTCAGTTCGCCGATCGCTCGATCAACAACCTCGGCTTCGTGGTCGGCCGCGACGTCGGCGTGGCGGTGGTGTCGCATCCGGGGCTGCTGACGCTGATCGGGGGCGTCTTCACCGGCGGCGGCCGCGACGTGCCGCCCGACCACTACTTGCCCGAGAAGATCGGCGTCCCGCTGTTCGTGGCACGCGCCGGCATCGGCAACGTCGACGACGATCCTTTCGTATTGTCCCAGAACGAGCAGGAACCGTTTGACCGGCGGGTCAGGGGGGCGTTCTTCGTCAACGCGCTCTACACGAAGGACTCGCTGATAGGGCACTCCACGGTTCTCAACGTGAAGCTGGCCGACAAGTCCCTTCTCATCGACGGGAACTGGAATCCGTACATCGGGGCGGCGCCGTTCAACCAGGGGACCTGGTGGCAGGCGGGGGCCGACGCTGCCGCGCGCGCCGCGCTGGGGGCGGTCTATCTATCCGGCGAGACGGCCTTCGACTTCGGCAGGTACGCGAACAGCTACGGCTCCGTTCAGATGTGGGGCGCTCGGGCGCAGGGGGGCGCGCGCTACCGCTCGTTCGAGCTGGCGGTTCGTTACGCCTACCTCGTCCCCAGCAGCAACTTCGCTTACATGACCGTTCCGCTCACCGGGTCCGAGCCCATCCAGGAGCTGACTCCCAGCGCCACCTGGTTCATCAAGGGACAGCGGCTGAAGTTGCTGGCGGACCTCCCCATCATCATCCACGACCCGGTCTTCACCGAGGCCAACGTGGGGAGCTACGCGGCCTCGGACCTGCCCGATCAGGCGACCGTGCTGGCGACGGCCGGCGCGCCGACCGGCAACACCGTCACCCGCCAGAACGTGATCGAGGCGCGGCTGATGTTGCAAGCGCAGTTCTAGGGCGATGGGGCCGTCGCCGACGACCGCGCCGGAGGATGCGTCATCCGGTCAAACTGAACGACCTACCCATTCACTTTGATGGAGCATGCCGCGCGCCGCGGTCGGTGACGACGGGGAAACACGCAGGATCACGAGCTTCGCTGGTATGGCGTGAAAGCTGCTTTGCCGTCCGCCACGAAGACCGTTTCCCCGCTTTGCAGAAGGACTCGACCATGACGATGAGATTGATGATGTCGCTGGCAGCGCTCGGACTGGTGGGCTGCGCCTCGGTGCCGATTCCCGCGGACCACCTGGCGCACTCCGAGGCGAGCATCCGTGGCGCCGAAGAGCTGGGCGCGCAGGGGGTGCCAGCCGCAAACCTTCATCTGCAGCTGGCGAAGGATGAGACCGAGTCCGCGAAGAGGATGGCGGCCAAGGGGGACAAGCGCTCCGTGCTGGTGCTGGCCCGCGCGGAGGCCGACGCCGAGCTTGCTCTGGGGCTGGCCCGCGAGGTTTCCGTGCACACCGACGCGATGCGGGCGGCGGACGATCTGAAGGCCCTGCACGCGCAGGCCAATCCATAGCTGCCGTCAGCCGTCACTGTTGCCGCTCACTTCGCTCGATTTTATCTCGCAAAGGATCTCCCCATGAAACTCGGAAATAGCACCTTGATCGCCACCCTCGCGCTGACGGGATTGATGAGCGCCTGCGCCACCACGGCGCCGCCCCAGCTGGTCGAGGCGCGCGACGCGTACGCCGTGTCGAACAGCGGTCTGGCGGCCAAGCTGACCCCCACCGATCTCTATGACGCACGCAAGGCCCTGGATGCCGCGGACCGCGAGTTCGCCGAGCACGGCGATACGCTGGCCTGTCGCGACTACGCGTACATCGCGCATCGCAAGCTCGAGCTGGCCGATGTGAAGGCCAGGACCGAGCAAGATCGCCAGCACATCGCCGAGGCGGTGCGGGCCGGCGTCGTCGTTCGCGATACGCAGGTGAAGAACACCCAGCTCGCCCTCGCCTCGACCCGCGAACAGTTGAAGGACGAGCGCCGCGAGAGCACCGCGCAGGGCCAGGAGCTGCAGAAGACGACCGCCCAGCTGGAGGTCGAGAAGCAGGCCCGGCTGTCGGCCGAGGGCAAGCTGGCCGGCGCGATGAAGGACCTGGCCGCGGTCGCGGCCGTCAAGGAAGAGGCGCGCGGCGTCGTCATAACCCTCTCCGGTAGTGTCCTGTTCGCGTCCGGAAAATACGCGCTGCTCAACACCGCCATGACGAAGCTGGATCAGGTCGCCGAGGCTTTGAAGGCGCAGGACGCCGACAAGCGCATGGTCGTCGAAGGCCACACCGACAGCCAGGGCTCCGACCGCATCAACCAGCCGCTGTCGCTCAATCGCGCCAGCGCCGTTCGCGACTACCTGGTCTCGCGCGGTGTCGATGCCGACAAGATCACGTCGGTCGGAATGAGCTCGAACCGGCCCATCGTCGACAACAAGACGGCCGAGAATCGCGCCAACAACCGGCGGGTCGAGATCATAATCGGCGGAGCGAAGACGAGCGCGGGCTGAACGGAGGGCGCCCGCGTCCCATCCGGCGCGGGTCGCCTGAAAATCGGTCGCGGATGCCCAAATAGTGATGGCGCAACCGGCCGATCAGGCGCAGGGTCGGGAGCCTTCAATGTGAAGGACCGGTCCTTCATATTGAAATAGTACGATGCGCGTCGACGATCTTGACCACGAGGAGCTCCTGGAGCTGGGGGGCGAGGGGGGCGTCATTCGCTTCGCCGGTCAGCGCGCGCTGCTGCTGGACGCGGTGGCGATGGGGCTGCTGCGCAAGTACCTGGCCGAGAACTTCGGCCTGACGGCCGCCCGCACCGTGTTCACGCAGTTCGGCTTCGCGCACGGGTGGCGCATGGCCGAGGCGATGAAGGCCGAGTTCAAGTGGGACAGCGACGACGACTGGCGCCGGGCGGGAACCAGGATCCACGAGCTGGGCGGCCTGTTCCGAGTCGATCCCGGCAACTCGGGCCCGCTGTCGAGGGAGGGCGTGATGCTGGAAGCCTCCTACGAGGCGGAGCAGCATCTCCTGCACTTCGGCCGTTCGGACGTGCCCGTGTGCTGGACCATCTGCGGGCTCACCAGCGGGTACCTCAGCCGGAGCGTCGGCAAGGAGGTCTATGTTCTCGAGGATCGGTGCATCGGCAAGGGGGACGCGGCCTGCCACCTCTTCGGCCGCACCCGCGAAGAGTGGGGGGACGAGCGGGCGGAGGAGCTGCGTTTCTTCGAGCCGAAGCGCCTCGAGGAGAGCCTGGAGGTGTCCCTTCACAGGGTCACCGAGACGCTGAAGGCGACCGAGCGAAAGCTTCGCGAGACGCGTCGCGCCCTGGTGCGGGTGGCGCCCGACGTCGCCGAGCCGCTGGGAATCGTGGCGAAGAGTCCCCCCATGCGCCTGCTCGTGGATCTGGCGCGACGGGTGGCGAAGGTCGACTCGACGGTGCTCATCACCGGCGAGAGCGGCTCGGGCAAGGAGCGGATCGCGCGGCTCGTCCACGAAGAGTCCACGCGGGCGGCCGGCCCCTTCATCGCCGTCAACTGCGGCGCCATCACCGAGACGCTCCTGGAGAGCGAGCTGTTCGGACACGCCCGGGGCGGATTCACCGGGGCGACGCAGGATCGCCCGGGACTGTTCGAGGCGGCCAACAGCGGGACGCTGCTGCTCGACGAGGTGGGGGAGGTCTCGCCGGGGATGCAGGTCAAGCTGCTGCGAGCCCTGCAAGAGCGGGAGATCCGGCGCGTGGGAGAGAGCAAGAGCCGGAAGGTCAACGTCCGCATCGTCGCCGCCACCAACCGGGATCTCGCCCACGGGGTCGCCAACGGGCTGCTGCGGCAGGATCTCTACTATCGGCTCAAGGTCGTCGAGCTCCACGTGCCACCGCTGCGGGAGCGCCGAGACGACGTGCTGCCCCTCGCCCGGGTCTTGCTGGCGGACGCCGCGTTGCGGATGAAGCGAAAGATGGCCGGGCTGGCCCCCGCCGCGGCCGATCAGATCCTGCGCTACGAGTGGCCGGGAAACGTGCGCGAGCTGGAGAACGCCATGGAGCGTGCCGTGGCCCTGGCGCGCGGCGGTCGCGTCGAGCTCGACGATCTGCCCGAGGAGGTGCGCCACGCCTTCCCGAGACCGGTGGCCACGAAGGGGGCGGTGCGGCCGCTCGACCAGGTCGAAAAGGAATACATCCTGGCGGCCCTCGAGGTGAACGACGGCAACCAGACCCACACCGCCGCCCAGCTTCGGATCGGTTCGGCGACGCTCTACCGGAAGCTGAAGCGCTACGGTCTGATCGGCAAGAAGCGCGGCGTCCCCAAGGGGCGCTCGACGCGCCGCTGAGCTCCCGGCCGGTCGGTCGATTTGATGGTGAAAGGCATCATTCCGACTGACTGGGACTTGCCTTTCCCTTCAAAGGGCGCCAGGACGTGGGCCCTCGAAGGTGGCCCGCCCTGTGCTTTCGCCTGGCGCAGGTGATCACGCTTCGCAGAGCCGACCGGCGCCGTCATGTTCGGCGCAACGAGCAAGAGGCCTGGCAGACGTTCGCTTCCAAGGACCGCGGCGACCCGCTCGCCGACGGCTTCGGAATCTTGCAGACCTTCGACGAGCACTGTCTTCCGCCGGGCGCCAGCGTTCTCCGGCGTTCGCCCGGCGACGCCGAGATCCTCACCTACGTCCACCAGGGAGCGCTTGCGCAGGAGGACTCGCTGGGGCGCTCCGATGTCATCCACACCGGCGAGTTCCAGCGCATGACCTCACGACGAAGCGTCCGTCACGGCGAGACCAACGCGTCGCGCGTCGACTGGGCCCACGTGTTCCAGATTGGCCTGCGCGCCTCGGAGGCCGGGCTCGCACAGAGCTACGAACAGAGGCGGTACAGCGCCGCGGATCGCCGGGGCTCCTTGCGTGTCGTCGCGTCGCCCGATGGCCAGCGCGACTCGCTGCGCATTCATCCGAACGCGCTGCTGTTCTCGACGTTGCTCGATTCCGGGCATCACATCGTCCATGAGCTGACGGAACGACGGATGGCGTGGCTTCATGTGGTGCAGGGGGAGGTGGTCCTGGCGGACGCCGTGCTGACCGTCGGAGACAGCGCTGGGATCGTCAATGAACGGGCCGTCTCGTTCACGGCCCGGACGGTGGCCGAGCTGTTGCTCGTCGATCTGGATTGGAGCGTGAGCTCGGCTGGGGCAGCTCCGGCCACCCGCCGATGAGCATCCGTCAGGGCGAAATCCAGCCCTTCGGTCGCCGCGGTGATCTACGCTGACGGGGTGAGCGATGCTACGTTGCCTCCGTGCACCCTCTGCCCTGAACCGCGGGCTGTCCACCTGCCGCTGTTGCCAGGGGACGGCGCCGGACGCCTCCGCTGCGTGGCGTGCGGCAAGCTCGGTCGGCCTCACGCGCGCCTCGAGGGCGATCCGCGTGGCGTGATCATCTACACCTGTCCGAACCGCCACCACGCCGTCGGGGCGCTGCGCCACGATCGCGAACGTTCCTGAAGGCATGTCGCCCGCGCCGACAGCGCGCCACCTCCGCGCGTGATCGACGATCGTGAAGCAGGCTCACATGGGGCCCAGTCCCTGTGGTGTCAGGGCGACGGGGTCGCCGGGGCGGAAAGGGGGCGGGCCGGCGTAAACGAACATTCCGGTCGACCCGTCGCCGAAGCGGACGAGGACCTCGTAGCTGCGCGATTCGGTCGAGCCCTGGCTCGCGGCCGCGCCCACCGCGGCGCCGCCGGCCGCGCCCACCAGGGCACGCGGACCGCGGCCCCCGAAAAGGAAGCCTCCGATCAGCGCCCCGGCCAGCGCCCCGGCCCCGGGGTTTCCCTGCTGTCGCTGGACGATCTCCCGCACCCATTCGACGCGCCCGGGTCGCGACCAGTAACCTTGTTCCTGGGGATCAGTCCAGGTGGTCGCCGTCGTGGTGGTGGTCGCGCACCCGATCGCGCCAATCGTCCCCAAAGCCGCCACGGCCAGCACGGTTCTTGGCAGTCTCATGGTTTTCCTCTCTCCGTCCGACGGTCAGCGTTGCTTGGCCTCCCTCGGTTCACGGGTGGCCCATCACGCAGCCGACTCCGCCGCGCCCAGGACGACGAGCTCTGCCGCCCTGGGCCGGGGCCCGAAAGGGTTCGTTTCGCCGGGGGAACCGACCAGCAGACGGGTGGTGACGGTGACCCCCGCTGCTTGGACGCGGTGGGCGCGTCGAGCCAGCGCCTGCTCGGCGTGATGAAGCTCCCGCGCCGTGGCCCCCTGGTCCGTGACGTCGAGAGGAAACGCAAACGCCGTACGCCCCGGCGATCGGACATGGATGATTTCAACGCAGGCGTCGGTCCGCTCCGCCATGTCGATCGCGACTGCCAGGATGCGATCCGCGGACGGGGAGAAATCGGTCGATACGAGAATCTTCTTGGGCATGGGCTGACTACAAGCAATCGTCGCGCCAGCTCCGGCCGCGAGCCGATCGCGTCAAATGCTGTCAGCCTGGGCGCGGTCAAGGTTCGGCGGTCAACCTCCGATGAGGCTCGGGCAGCAAAGGGGGGCGGTCGTGATAGTCGGAGTTCATACTCGAATCGGCGGATTT